>NZ_JAQAHF010000020.1:0-76743 GCF_027871645.1 Agrobacterium sp. ST15.13.015 | reverse complement strand
CCTGCTCCTGCGATTGGCGCAGGCTGACCAGAAGACCGTGCCAAGCCCACTCGCCTTCGCCCGGCTGGTACGCGCAAACCTCATGCACCGGCGACGCACCGATCGGCTTCTCGACCCGCCACCGGACAAACCCAGAAACCAAAACCAGATGGCCTTCCAATGGCCGCAAATTTAAACCGGACAGTAGTGGCACAAGGCCGAGGATGACGGAAGCACCCTTTTCGCACACGTCGCTAACCCGGTCTCTATCCGCACGTCTCAATCCGGAGGCCAGTCGCCGACGATTTCGCGCCTCTCGAGTTTCAGCGACCGGTCCGGTTGCACGCGGTAGGTTTCGATCGCCAGCCGCCCGTCGCCCATGACGAATTCATTGCTGAGCGTGCTGCCGATGGGGGACTTGGTCAGTTTGGTGCGCGGCTGTCCGCCATAGGTGATGCTGCCGGGAATGGGCTCGACATCGGGGGCGGTGGTGCAGCCGGCAAGCGCCAGAACCATCATGATCGCAATCGTGCGCATGTCTTTCTCCTGCGGTTGGCGCAATTCTATCATGGGCGTGCGTGCATCACACATCCCGTTGGCGTGAATAAAAAAGGCCCCGCATCCGGAGATACGGGGCCAGTTGCCTTGGGAGGTTCTTGGTTTCTCAGTCCTCGTTGGCGGCAAGTTGCGTCAGCACCTCGCCACGACCGCGGATACGCATGATGAGCGGGATGATGAAGGCGGCGGCTGCCACGATGAAGAGGCCAACGGCAATCGGCGAGGTGAACAGCACCGTCGGGTCGCCCTGGCCGATGGCAAGAGCGCGGCGCAGCTGCTGTTCCGCAAGCGGGCCGAGGATGAGACCAACGACCGCAGGCGCAATCGGATAACCGAAGATGCGCATGATATAGCCGAGGATACCGAAGGCGAGCAGCATGCCGAGTTCGAAGACCGATGGGTTGGCGCCGATGGTGCCGAGCGTCGCAAACAGCAGGATGCCGGCATAAAGCCAGGGCTTCGGAATGGTCAGCAGCTTCACCCACAGGCCGACGAGCGGCAGGTTCAGAACCAGCAGCATCAGGTTGGCGATGAACAGGCTGGCGATCAGGCCCCAGACGAGCTGCGGATTGGTGGCGAACAGCAGCGGGCCGGGCTGAAGGCCATATTGCTGGAAGCCGGCGAGCATGATGGCGGCGGTCGCCGTCGTCGGCAGGCCGAGCGTCAAGAGCGGCACCAGCGTACCGGCGGCGGAGGCATTGTTAGCGGCTTCCGGACCTGCGACGCCTTCGATGGCGCCATGGCCGAATTCTTCCGGATATTTGGTCAGCTTCTTTTCGGTGGCATAGGACAGGAAGGTGCCGATTTCAGCGCCGCCCGCCGGCATGGCGCCGATGGGGAAGCCGATGAGCGTGCCGCGCAGCCAGGCTTTCCAGGAGCGTGCCCAGTCCTGCGCGCTCATCCAGACGGAGCCTTTCACGGCTTCGACCTTGTCCGGGCCGGTGCTGCCCTGGGCGACGATGAACAGGGTTTCGCCGATGGCGAACATGGCGACCGCAAGCGTCGTCACCTCCACACCGTCGAGGAGGTCGGGAATGCCGAAGCTCATGCGGGTCTGGCCGGTCAGCTGGTCGATACCGACGATGGCAAGCGCAAAGCCGATGAACAGCGAGGTAAGGCCGCGCAGCGCCGAATCCCCGAAAGCGGAGGAAACGGTAACGAAGGCGAGCACCATCAGCGCGAAATATTCACGCGGGCCGAAGACCAGCGCCAGCTTGACGATATAGGGCGCGATGAAGGCGAGTGCGATGGTGGCGATAAGGCCGGCAACGAAGGAGCCGATGGCGGCGGTGGCAAGGGCCGGACCGCCTCTGCCCTTGCGGGCCATCTTGTTGCCTTCAAGCGCGGTCACTATCGAGGCGCTTTCGCCCGGCGTGTTGAGCAGGATCGAGGTGGTCGAGCCGCCATACATGCCGCCATAATAGATGCCGGCGAACATGATGAGCGAACCGGCGGGATCGAGCCTGTAGGTAACGGGCAGAAGCAGCGCCACGGTCAGCGCAGGCCCGATGCCGGGCAGAACGCCGACGGCGGTGCCGAGTGTCACGCCGATCAGCGCATAGAGCAGGTTCATGGGTTGGGCGGCAACCTCAAGACCGTGCAGCAGGAATTCAAAGGTACTCATGGACAGATGTCCCCCAAGTGGACCCGATGGGCGGGCGGAACGGCTGGCATATGCGTCATTGCGCGCCTGCGGTTTCCTGTTATCTCAAATTTTGGTCGGAATGGCTGTTAGAACAACAGCCGTTCCAGAGGCCCGGCGGGCAGCGAAAGTTGCAGCAGCCGCGCGAAGATGAACCAGATGAAGAAGCTCAGGGCGATGCCGATGGGGATCGAATACCAGAGCTTGCGTTTGCCGAAGGCGCGCGCCGTAAAGGCGAAAAGCAGGCCGGTGGCAATGGAGAAACCCGCGACGTTGAGCAGCAACATCTGCGCGGCAAGGCCGGCAACGACCCAGATAACCGGGGCGATTTCCTGTTTGTCGCGTTCGGGAAAATCACCGCGCCAGGCCTCGATGGCCGTCCACAGCGCCAGGCCGATAAGACAGAAGCCGATGGCATAAGGCACCGTTGCCGGGCCGACCGGCGAATAACCGGTGACGCTGGCGAGGCGGGCGCTATCCCAGAAGATTACGCAGGCGATGATGACGAGGAAGATGGCGATCGCCAGCGCCGCCCAGTCAGGGCGGCGCTTTTGATGCTGCGAAGGGTTGGAACCCTGGCTCATTTTACCAGTCCGATGTCTTTGAGGATGGCGGCGGTGGCGTCGGTATCCTTGGCGAGCTGCGCCTTGAATTCGTCACCGGCGAGATAGGTGTCCATCCAGCTCTTGGTCTTCAGGGTTTCCTGCCACTTGGCGGACTTCACCAGCTTTTCGATGTCGGCATTGACGGCCTTTTCCTGCTCCGGCGTCAGGCCGGGAGGAGCGGCGACCATGCGCCAGTTCTGGACGACGACATCAAGGCCGCTTTCCTTCAGCGTCGGGGCATCGACACCTTCCAGCTTCTCTTCGCTGGAAACTGCGAGCAGGCGCAGCGTGCCGGCCTTTACCTGGCTCTCGAATTCGCCGTAGCTCGAAATACCGGCAGTCACCTGCGAACCGAGGATCGAGGCAAGCGCTTCGCCGCCGCCGGAATAAGCGATGTAGTTGATCTTGGTCGGATCGACGCCGGCTGCCTTGGCAATCAGGCCAACGGCGATATGGTCGGTGCCGCCGGCGGAGCCGCCGCCCCAGGAAACGCTGCCCGGATCCTTCTTGAGCTGGTCGATGAGGTCGCCGATGGTCTTCAGCGGCGAGGATGCCGGAACGACGATGGCTTCATATTCGCCGGTCAGACGGGCGATCGGCGTCACTTCCTTGAGGGTGACGGGCGCGTTGTTGGTGAGGATCGCGCCAACCATCACGTAACCGCCGACGATGAGAGCGTTCGGGTTGCCCTTCTGCTGGCTGGCGAACTGCGCAAGACCGATGGTGCCGCCTGCGCCCGGTACGTTCTGCACCTGAACGCTCTTGGAAATGCCTTCTTCCTGCAGCACGGTCTGCAGGGAGCGCGCGGTCTGGTCCCAGCCGCCGCCGGGATTTGCCGGGGCGATGATGGTGTAGTCCGCTGCAACCGCCGGAAGCGCAATCACGCCCGCCAGGAATGTGCCGATAAGAAAATGCTTCACTTGGAAAACCCTCCTCAGGATGCCCTTTTTGGGCGTCGTTTTTCGTTTATGCGGGGGGCTTTTCGGACGCGTCTGCGCCGGCGCTGAATGCTCAGCGTGGGGCCTTGGCAATCCTGGATTTCCTCCCGCATCTTCTTCCGCCTCCACGGAATGAAGAAGAATTGCAGAGCATCACAGAAAGCTGTCATCTAACTGACGCTACGCAAGTCCTTGCGCATTTACTCTCTATTAATTTGTATCGGACGTCTACTGTGGCGTGTGGGACGGCTTTGTTTTGCGCCTTTGAAGCTTTCTCCACACCCTCATTCCTGTGACAAGCACAGGAATGAGGGGGGAACTACTGCGACCGCAACGCCTCGTTCCAGCGCTCGATCAGGCGGCTGCGCTTGACCTGATCCAGATAGACCATCAGGCCGGGACTGACGGGCACGGGGCGCAATTGTGCGCCGTGGATGGCCTGCATGGTGTTGGCGGTGTTTTCGCCCGCCACTTCCGGGCTGACGGCGGGGATCTGCAACTGCCGGGCCATGATCGTCTGGCCCTCCTTCGACATGAAGAATTCGAGATAACGGCGGCCGAGCGCCGGGTTGGCGGCGGCTTCCGGCACCAGCCCGATGCGCGACATGACGACGGTATAGTCTTTCGGCAGCACGATGCCGACATCGGGGTGGCGCGAGGCCCAGTCGGCCGCATATGAGCCGAGAATATTATAACCCAGCACGAAACGGCCGTCGGAAACACGTTCCAGAATGGCCGAGGAGGTGGAATAGACCTTCACGCCCGCCGCGCCCATGGCCTTGATGACGTTCCATATATCGCCGAACTGCTCCTGATCGCGCGACATGAACAGGAAACCGACGCCGGAGCGTTCTATGTCGTAGGTGGCGATGCGGCCATGCACTTGCTTGGCGTTGCGTTCGAGATAATCGACGAATTCGGCGCGGCTGGCTGGCGGTTCTTCGGTGGTGAAGCTCGGCTTGTGATAAACGAAAACCGCCGGCTCGAAAGTCAGCGCGTAAGCGGTGTTGCGCCAGTTCGCCCAGGCGGGCCAGCGGGCGCTCATTGCGAGGTCGGAACGCTGGGCATAACCGTCATTGCTCAGCTTCACCTGCAGATCCATGGCGGAGGAAAAGGCGAAATCGGCGGTCTTTTTGCCCGCATCGGTTTCCTTCACGATGCGGTCGTAAATCTCGCCGGTCAGCATATCCTCATAATGGACGGCGATATCGGGATTGGCCTTCTGGAAACCCTCGATCATCGGCGTCGCCAGCGGTTCGTCCAGCGAGGAATAGACCACCAGCGTTTCGGCATCCGCCTTGCCGGAGGGTGCCGGAAAGATGGCGACTTGCGCAAGCGCCGGCGAGGCCGTGCAAAGACAGAGACAGAGGAGAAGGCAGATACGCATGGAAAAGATCATGCAGCAGGCGCTGGCCATTCACAAGCGGTAAGGGTCTGGTTAAACTCGGCAATGCTGTGGGAGGGACGATTTGCGTATTTTGCTGGTCGAGGACAATCAGGTGCTGTCGGAGGGGCTGTCGGCGCTGCTGCGCGGCAGCGGTTATGCCGTGGATGTGGTATCCGATGGCGCTTCCGCCGATGCGGCGATTGCGGCAGAAAGTTTCGATCTGGTCATTCTCGATCTCAACCTGCCGGAAATGGACGGTATCGAGGTGCTGCGCTCCATGCGTTCGCGCCAGGACAAGGCGGCGGTGTTGATCCTGACGGCGCGCGGCACGCCGGAAGAAAAGGTCAAGGGGCTCGATCTCGGCGCTGACGACTACATGATCAAGCCTTTCGACATCACCGAATTCGAGGCGAGGGTGCGGGTGCTGCTGCGCCGCAATGCCGGGCTGCGCTCCTCGGCGCTGAGTTTCGGCAAGGTGCTGTTCGATCTCAACTCCCGCACCTTTTCGGCGGATGGGCGTCCGCTCGATATTCCGGCGCGCGAGGTGGCGCTGCTCGAAGTGCTGTTCATGCGGGCCGGCAAGGTCGTCGCCAAGGAGGCCATCGTGCAGTCGCTGACCGGCTTCGATGACGATATTTCCGCCAATGCCATCGAGCAATATGTCAGCCGCCTGCGCAAGCGGCTCGCGCCGCACGGGTTGACGGTGAAGACGGCGCGCGGCATCGGTTATTATCTCGAAAAGCTGCCGGAGATGGCTGAATGAGACAGGCCGCCTATTCGCTCAGGCGGCGTCTTTTAGGCTGGCTTCTCATCTCCACCGCCATTATCGGCTGCGTTGCGCTGACCGATACCTGGCGTGAGGCGGTCAATACCGCCAATGTCGTCTCCGACCGGGTACTATCAGGTTCCGCGCTTGCCATTGCCGAGCGGGTGGTGGTGGCCGAGGACGGCTCGCTGGAAGTCGATATTCCCTATGTGGCGCTGGAAATGCTGACATCGGCCGCACAGGACCGGGTGTTTTACCGTGTCGACGGGCCGAACGGGCAATTCCTGACCGGCTACCAGAACCTGCCGACGGTGGAGAACCCGGCGGGCGATATCCCTGCCTATCGCGATGCCGTGTTCCGCGACGAGCCGATCCGCATCGCTGCGATCCGCCGTTTCGCTTCCACCGGCATCAATTCCGTGCCTTTTTCCGTAACGGTAGCCGAAACCACCATTGCCCGCAGCCAGCTGGCGCAGGCGATCATCCTGCGCTCGGCGCTGCGCCTGCTGTTGATGATTGTGGGGGCGGCGATCATCGTCTGGATCGCGGTGACGATTTCGCTCAGACCGCTTTACCGGCTCAGCGAAGCCATTGCCGAGCGCAGCCCGAACGACCTGCACCCCATCCGCCAATCCGTGCCGGTGGAGGTGGAAAATCTGGTGGAAACGGTCAATTCCTTCATGGTGCGCCTGCAATCGGCGCTCGATGCGCTCCGGCATTTTACCGGCAATGCCAGCCACCAGCTGCGCACACCGCTTGCCATCATCAGCACCCAGCTCGCCCTTTCCGCCCGCGCCGCAAGCCTTGAGGAAGCGCAGGCGGCGGCGCTGAAGGGCGGGGCGTCCGTGGCCCATGCCGAACATATCCTCGCCCAGCTGCTGCGCATGGCCAATATCGATGCCGCCGGCTCCAGCGAAAAACATGATTTTTCCGCGATCGATCTCGTGGCCGTTGCGCAGAATGTGACGGCCGATTTCGTGCCGCGTGCGGCCGAAGCCGGCATCGATCTCGGTTTCGAAGGCGAGGGGGAGGTCGCCATTCTCGCCGAGCCGCTCCTGATCGGCGAACTGATCGGCAATCTCGTTTCCAATGCCATCAACTATGCCGGTCGTGGCGCGGAAGTCACCGTCCGCGTCGGCAAGGAGACGGACGCCGTCTGGCTGGAAGTGGAAGATAACGGCCCCGGCATCCCTCCGGAAAAACGCGCCATGGTGCGCCAGCGCTTTGCCCGCGGCGAAGCCAACGCCGCCCCCGGCGCCGGCCTCGGCCTCGCCATCATCGAAGAGATCGCCGGGCTATTCGGCGGGCGGCTGACGCTGGAGGATGGCGCGGAGGGGCGTGGGCTGAGGGCGCGGGTGATGTTTGGTGGCGTGGAAAAGGCGCCGTAGCCCGCCGGGTTTATCAGGCGGCTGTGTCTGCAGGCGATTTCGCCACCAGCGAGAGCCTGTAGCCCAGCGCGTCGGCGACCTTGGCAATCGTCGCCAGTTCCGGATTTCCGTCGCCGCTCAGCGCCTTGTACAAGGTCTGGCGGGGAAGGCCAGTTTGCCTCGAAAGGTCAGTCATACCCTTGGCCCGCGCCACGACGCCCAGCGCATGGGCGAGCTCCTGTGCGTCGCCGCTTTCTGTGGCGTCGGCGATGTAAGCGGCAAGCGCTTCGTCACTATCAAGGTAGCGGGCAGCATCGTAATCGCGTGTCACAAGTGGCATGGTCTCACTCCTTGAGCGCTCTGGCCAGTTTCTTGGCTCTGGCGATGTCGCGGGACTGCGATGCCTTGTCGCCGCCACACAGCAATATGATGACGACATCGCCGTGCCGGACAAAATAGACCCGATATCCGGGTCCAAGGTCTATCCTGAGTTCGCTGACGCCTTCGCCAACCGGTTTCACGTCTCCGGGATTGCCGTCCGCCAGCCGGTAAATGCGCCGTGCTATGCGGGCGCGCGCCTGCACATCGCGCAGACCCGCCAGCCAGTCGGCAAACTCGCTTGTTTCCCGGATCGTGAGCATGGCGCAATGTAAACTGTGGTTGTCATTTCGTCAATGACGAAGGGTTCACCCCATCCGCTCGGAAGCATAACTTCCAGGGCTTGGCGGGAAGACGACGGTGCGGTTGCCGTTGATGAACGTGCGGTGGTGGATATGGGCGTGGATGGCGCGGGCCAGCACCTGGCTTTCGACATCGCGGCCAAGCGAGACATAATCGTCGGCGCTCTGTGCGTGGGTGATACGCACCGTGTCCTGCTCGATGATCGGGCCTTCGTCGAGATCGGCGGTGACGTAATGGGCCGTGGCACCGATCAGCTTCACACCGCGCTCATAGGCCTGCTTGTAGGGGTTGGCGCCCTTGAAGCTCGGCAGGAAGGAATGGTGGATGTTGATGATTTTGCCAGACATCTTCCGGCACATGTCGTCGGACAGAACCTGCATGTAGCGCGCCAGCACGACGAGTTCCGTGCCGCTGGTCTCGATCAGGTCCATTAGCTGGGCTTCGGCTTTGGGTTTATTCTCCTTCGTCACTCTGATGTGGTGGAAGGGAATGTCGTGGTTGACGACGACCTTCTGGTAGTCGAAATGGTTGGAGACGACACCGACGATGTCGATTGGCAATGCGCCGATCTTCCAGCGATAGAGCAGGTCGTTGAGGCAATGACCGAAACGGGAGACCATCAACAGCGTCTTCATGCGCTGGCCGTCCGGATAGATATCCGCCTCCATGCCGAATTTTTCCGCCACCGGCTTGAAGCCGTCGGTGATGGCCTCAAGGGTGGCGCCTTCTTCGGAGATGAAGGAGACGCGCATGAAGAACTTGCCGGTCTCGAGGTCGTCGAACTGCGAACTGTCGACGATGTTGCAGCCTTTTTCCGCCAGATAACCGGAAATCGCAGCCACAATGCCACGGGTCGATTTGCAGGCTACGGTCAGAACATAGGATGTCATTCGTTTTCCCTCAAAGACGTCGCGCCGGCATCAACCGGCGCAGTTTGGCGCGTTCCATAGCGCAGCTCCGCGGCGGAGCAAAGCGTCAAGACGAACGCAGCCAAAGTCATAGGGCGGGAAAGGGCAGCGCGCCGTGCCGGAAGCGACATGGAATGTTCCATGGCCAGCACCGTTTGGGCCAGCACGGCGACGCAGGGTGTTGCGGCAGGTTGCCGGCCTCAGGCGCGGCGCAGGCGCATCGCCGTGCGGCCGCGGCCGTCGAGCAGTTCGAGCGTGCCCCGGCGCGGCTCCAGCCTGAACGAGCGGGCGCCTTCCAACGCTTCGATGAACTGCCGTTCCTGGCGCATGATGTCAGGCGCGCAGGCCATCTGGGTAGAAATCATCCGGCCGAAATCGATGCGGTTGCGGCTGATCTTCACCTCGCCACCGATGCCGTTGCAACCGGCATTGCCGGAAACGCGGCCCTCGCGGGTAATTTCCAGCGTCGCCTGACGGCGGCCGCGAACCCGCTCGCCACGGATGTCCTGCACCAGCCAGCGCCCGTCGATACCGGCTTCCGGCTCCGGCCGAACCGGGCCGGTACCGACGCGCTCCAGCACGAGGTCGGTATCGTCGCGACCGCCGGTCAGCACCGAATAACGGCGGGTGGTGGTGAAGAGCAGCCGGTCGCGGTCGCGGATTTCGGCGCTCAGCGCATAGGAGCGGCGGCCCCGGATGTCGCGGTCATCATAACGCAGCACGAAGGGCACCGGCACCTGGCCACGCGGGCGAATGGTGGTTTCGGCAATCGTCTGCGAGGGCGCATCCGCAAGCGAAACGTCGATCAGACGCACCGTAACGGTCGCGCCCGGCGGCAGAGCGATGCGCTCGCGATAGGAGACGCTGCCGCGCAGGCTTGCCGGTGCGGCAGCCGCACCGCCCGCCGCGAAAAGCGGCGCAAGCGCAACAAGCCCGGCGAAACTGCGGCGCGAAAG
The DNA here is from genome assembly GCF_027871645.1 of Agrobacterium sp. ST15.13.015. NCBI lineage: Bacteria > Pseudomonadati > Pseudomonadota > Alphaproteobacteria > Hyphomicrobiales > Rhizobiaceae > Agrobacterium > Agrobacterium sp. ST15.13.015. Next base: position 66,956 of record NZ_JAQAHF010000020.1, on the reverse strand, counting down.
AAGAGGTTGGCGGTCGGTCATGGTGCTTGCTCCGTGCTGGTGCCGTTCGAATTTCAGCGGATGATAAAAAACGGCACTGAACGGGCGATGAACCGGTGGTTGTTTTTTCACGCGTCATCCGGAGAGGTCCCGGGCGAATGATGACGCGTGCGATTATGGAAGCAGTGGGGAGGCAGCTGGCAGCCTCCCCACGGGTCTCAGCCGCGGAAACCGTCCCGCAGCGCTTCGAACTTCGCCAACTGCCCGGCCAGCAGTTCCTTGTTCTCGTCGCGGCGGACGAAAATCTTGAACATGGCGCTGCCGGCGGCGTTCATGAACCAGACGGAACAGGAGCGGCGGCCGTGGAAGCCGCGATCGACGAAGGTGATGCCGGCGCAATTGTCCTTCTTGATGTGACCGCCGATGGGACTGTCGCCATGGATGTTGAACCAGCCGTGGCTTTCGCTGCCTTCCGGCAGGTGGCCCGGTACTTCGAACACGATATCGCCGGTCTGCACGATCATCAGGACTTCGCCCCAGCCGCGCATCTCGTTCCAGATGGCGTCGAAGCGGTCGGCGGCAGCGGAAACGGCGGCGCCTTCCGGCAGGATCGCCAGAATTTCGGCCGGCGTCACCTCGGCCTTGGCGGCGATGGCCTCCACGATGCCGTCAGGCTTTTCGGCGAGCGCAGCGGCGGCGCGGGCCTGCCTGTCGTCGTCGGTCTTTTGGGCTGCAATGCTCATCGGGCGGCCTCAGGCGGCAATCGAACGGCGTTCGCCATTCTTGTCTTCATGGATGATGACGTCGAAGCCTTCGAAATGCGGGCCGGAGAGATATTCCACCTTGCCGCGGTTTTCGCCGGCCTTGGCGTGGGCGGCGCGGAACTGTTCGGATTTCGTCCAGGCGAGGAAATCGTCCTTGGTGGCCCAGACGGTGTGAGAGGCATAAAGCGTGTGGTCATCCGCCTTCGGGCCTTTCAGCATGTGAAATTCGATGTAGCCCGGCAATTCGCTCAGATGCGATTTGCGCTCGCGCCAGATGGATTCGAAGGTTTCTTCATAACCCGGCACGACACGAAAACGGTTCATTGCGATAAACATGAAATTCTCCCTTTAAGTTTCCAGTTTGAGTCAGGATATCCAGCCGCGGGGAGGTTGGAAAGGGGTTCACGACAAAGCGAACAAATTTACTCCACTTATCGATTGCGCCGCCCATAAACATGTGTAAAGAACTCAAGATTAATTGGCGCAGGGAAAGCCGCGCCGGGTCGTGTTTCAGGATAGCGCCATGTTGAATTCCCGCCTTCGTTCCTTCGTTTTCGCCGCTCTCGTGCCCGCCGCAATCGCCTTTGCCGCACCTGCCGCCATGGCTTCGGATAAGGGCAATCCGGAAGCGAAACGCATCGTCGCGGTGGGCGGCACGGTCACCGAAATCCTTTATGCGCTGGGCGCGGGAGACCGCGTCGTTGCGCGTGACAGCACCAGCAGCTATCCGGCCGATGCATTTGCCAAGCCGGATATCGGTTACATGCGGGCGCTCTCGTCCGAAGGCATCCTGTCGCAAAAGCCCGATCTCATCCTCTCCGAAGACGGGTCCGGCCCGGCGGATGTCATCGCCATCCTGAAGGCAAGTGCGGTGCCGTTCGTCACCGTCGATACGCCGCCGAGCGGCGACGCCATCCCCAAAAAGATCGAGGATGTCGGCGCGGCAGTCGGTCTTTCTGACAAGGCGAAGGCGCTGGCTGCCGAGACCAAGGCCGGGCTCGATGCGCTCGCCAAAGATGTCGCCGCCGTGCCGGAAAAGGGCAGGAAGCGGGTTCTCTTCGTGCTTTCCACCGCCGGTGGCCGCATCATGGCGGCGGGCAAGGATACAGAAGCCGCCGCGATCATCGAAATGGCAGGTGGCATCAATGCGGCTCAGGAGATCACGGGTTACAAGCCGCTGACGGATGAGGCGGTCATTGCCGCGGCACCCGACGTGGTGCTGACCATGGCGCGCGGCGACCACGCCGCCAAGGCGGATGAGACTTTCGCGCTGCCGGCCTTCCAGTCCACGCCTGCCGCTGCCAGCAAGGCGCTCATCAGCATGGATGGGCTTTATCTCATCGGTTTTGGCCCGCGCACGCCCGCTGCGGGCCGCGAGCTGGCAGCCAAGCTCTATCCTGAGGTGGTGAAGCCGTGAGCCTTGCAGCCTTGAGTTCCGCTGAAGGCAGGGTTGCGGGCGACAGATCCCGTCAGGGGGTCGTCACCCTCGCCGTGCTCGTCGGCATCCTGCTGTTTGCCTGTGGCGTGTCGCTGGTCAGCGGACCCACGGGCGTCGGCATGTCCGAACTCTGGGCTTATTTCACCGGCGGCGCGGATCAGCTCGATGCGCGCGACAGGGTCATTCTCGAGGCGGTTCGTCTGCCTCGCACGGCGCTTGGCATATTGATCGGCGCGGGGCTTGCCGTTTCGGGGGCGATGATGCAGGGCCTGTTTCGCAATCCGCTGGCCGATCCCGGCATTGTCGGCGTCACCTCGGGTGCAGCGCTCTTCGCGGTCGCGGCCATTTCTCTCGGGGAAGGCGCGCTTGCCACCGTCGCCGTGTTTTTCGGCCCGCATTTTCTGCCGCTGATGGCGTTTTTCGGCGGGTTGCTGAACACCTGGGTACTTTACCTGATCGCGACGAAGGATGGCGCCACCTCCACCACCACGCTCATTCTGGCCGGCATCGCGGTGGCGGCGATCAGCGGTGCTTTGACGGGGCTGATGATTTTCATGGCCGATGACCGGGCGCTGCGCGATATTACCTTCTGGTCGCTCGGTTCGCTCGGTGGGGCCACGCCCGCCAAGGTGCTCGCGACCCTCCCTTTCATCATCGTCGTTCTCGCCATCATTCCCTTCGTTGCCCGCGGGCTCGATGCGCTGATCCTCGGGGATGCCGCCGCCTTTCACATGGGCATTCCGGTGCAGCGGCTGAAGCGGATCGTCATTCTGGCCGTTGCCGCCGCCTGCGGGGCGAGCGTGGCGGCGGCCGGTTCCATCGGTTTTGTCGGCATCGTCGTGCCGCATCTTCTGCGGCTCGCCATCGGCCCGTCGCACCGCTTCCTGTTGCCGGCCTCGGCACTTGGCGGCGCAGCGCTTCTGCTTCTGGCCGATAGTTTCGCCCGCACCGTCGCGTCGCCGGCGGAACTGCCCATCGGCGTCGTCACGGCGCTCATCGGCGCGCCGGTCTTCCTGTTCCTGCTATTGGGACGCGGCGGTTTCTCCATGCGGAACATGTCATGATCCGGGCCGAAAACCTCACCCTCATCCGCTCCGGCCGCCGGCTTCTCGATGCGGTCAGCGTCGATCTGATGCCCGGCAAGGTCAATGTCATCATCGGCCCCAACGGTGCGGGTAAATCCACGTTGATGAAGGTTCTCTCGGGCGAGATGCGCGCCGAGGGCGGTTCGGTGACCTATAACGACATCGACCTGCCGGCCTTCACGCCCGTCCAGCTCGCCCGTCTCAGGGCCGTGCTGCCGCAGAGCACCCAGCTTGCTTTCCCCTTCACCGCGCTCGAAATCGTGCGGATGGGGGCTGTCGCACAGGGGTCCCGCGCGCCCGAAGAGCAGGCCCGCCGCGCGCTCGCCAAGGCCGGGCTGCGCGGTTTCGAGCAGCGGTCCTACAATATGCTCTCCGGCGGCGAGCAGCAGCGGGTGCAGTTTGCCCGGGCGCTGGCGCAGGTGCCGAACCCGATGGAAAATGGCGAGGCGCGGGCGCTCTTCCTCGACGAGCCCACCGCAAGTCTCGATATCGGCCACCAGATTGCCGTGCTGGAAACGGCGCGCGACTTTGCAAGCGGCGGCGGGCTGGTGCTTGCCATCCTGCACGACCTCAACCTTGCGGCCGAATTTGCCGATCAACTTATCGTCATGCATGGCGGCCGGGTGACGGCGAGCGGCCCCTCGCTGGAAACGATCAGCGACGAGACGATTGCAAGGGTCTATGGCATTGGCGGTGTTGTCGGCCGGCTGCCGGCGCGGCATATTCCTTACGTGCTGCCGCAGTCGCGCCACCGTTAAGGACCTGTCCTTCGCCTCAGCTTTCCGGCCGGGTGGCGATGAAAAGCGCGGAGCCGAGCATGACGGCGGCGACGATGGCGGCCCGCAGTGGCGGCGGCTCGCTCAGAAACCAGAAAGCGGCGTAACTGACGGACATGGCGGAAAGCGCTGCGACCTTGGCATTGCGGGCGATTGCGCCGCGTTCGCGCCATCGCCGCAGCGAAGGGCCGAATCTGGGGTGGGCCAGCAGCCATGCCTCGAGTTTTGGCGAGGAGCGGGAAAAACACCAGAGCGCCAGAAGCAGGAACGGCGTGGTGGGCAAGACGGGAAGAAACGCGCCGACAATGCCGGTCGCGACCATAAGCCAGCCAAGACAGAGGTATAAAAGGCGCATGCCTAGCCGGTATCATGAGTTCAGCACTCAGGATAGAGCGGCAGAGCCAAAACCATGCGGTCTCGTTGCCGCAGGTCCCAACCGCACCGGAAAAACTAACGGGTTTTTGCCATCACATTTGCCGTGATCGGGCCGTTACGTCCTGTCGCAGAGCGCCTTTAGGGTTGAAAGCGAAGCACACTGTCTTTATCCCCTTGGCCGCGATGCCCGGAGCATAACCGGGCCGTCAACAGGAAGAAGAAGGAAAACACCATGGCCAAGCTGATCCACTCGATGGTCCGGGTGCTGGACGAAAAGCGTTCGGTGGAATTTTACAAACAGGCTTTCGGGCTTGAGGTTGCGGAACGCGCCGAGTTCGAAAACTTCACGCTGATCTATCTCAGCAATGCCGAGGGTGATTTCGAGCTGGAACTGACCGTCAACCGGGGTCGCGAAGTGCCCTATGCGCTGGGCGACGGTTATGGCCACCTTGCGGTCAGCGTGGCCGATGTGGATGGCGAGCACCAGCGCTTCACCGAGATCGGCCTTTCCCCCGGAAAAATCATCGAAGCCGATTATAAGGGCCAGCCTTTCGCGAAATACTTTTTCATCTGCGATCCGGACGGTTACAAGATCGAAGTGCTGCAACGCGGTAACCGGTTCAAATAAGCGCGATTATGGGAGAGGCGGGCATGGCAGAGGCAGGCGTCAAACTCGAGGAGAGCTGGAAACGCGTTCTTTCCGGTGAATTCGCCAGCCCCTATATGCTCAAGCTGAAAGAGTTCCTGCTTGCCGAAAAGACCGCCGGCAAGCGCATCTTCCCGAAGGGTGCGGAATATTTCCGGGCGCTGGATCTCACGCCTCTCGATGAGGTCAAGGTCGTCATTTTAGGCCAGGACCCCTATCACGGGCTCGGCCAGGCGCATGGGCTTTGCTTTTCCGTCCAGCCCGGCGTGCGCATTCCGCCTTCGCTCGTCAATATCTACAAGGAATTGCAGAGCGATCTCGGCATTCGCCCGGTGGGTCACGGCTTTCTGGAAAGCTGGGCGAAACAGGGCGTGCTTCTGCTCAACAGCGTGCTGACGGTGGAGGAATCCCGCGCCGCCTCGCATCAGGGGCAGGGCTGGGAAAAATTCACCGACGCCGTGATCCGCGCCGTCAACGACGAATGCGACCATGTCGTCTTCCTGCTCTGGGGTTCCTACGCCCAGAAGAAGGCGGCCTTCGTGGATCAGCGCAAGCATCTCGTGCTGCGCTCGCCGCATCCGTCCCCACTTTCGGCCCATAACGGCTTTTTCGGCAATGGCCATTTTTCCAAGGCAAACGCCTTTCTCGTCTCCCATGGCCGCCAGCCGATCGACTGGCAATTGCCGGAAACGGTGGGAAGCGACAAAAACCTTCTCTAGATACTCATAAAAAACCTTTACGCTTTGCGGTTGTCGGGATTAAAGATAACCGGACTACGAAGTGAAGGATTATGCCCGTGTCTCTCCTGTCTGCCGAAACCTCCGTCTCGCTGCCCGATCCGCTGTCGATCGTCGATGCCTTCGAGGATCATTTTTCCGAGCATATGGAGATGGACCGCGAAGGTGCGACCGTGCGGTTCAAGACGGAATACGGCCATGGCAGCTTCAGCGCCGAGGGCGGGCGTTTCGCCGCAAGGGTGAGCTGCATTTCCGAACATATATTGATGTCGGTAAAGGCGATGGTCGCCGAGCATATCGTCGAATTCTCCGGCGAGACGGGGCTGGATTTCCGCTGGAGCGGCCATGGCGCAGAGCAGCGTGAGCTGCCCAATCTTTTCGTCGGCAAGGTCGCCCGCGCCTATAATCTGACGCCGCATATGCGCCGGCTGGTGGTTTCCATCGAAAGCGGCATCGAAAGGCTGCTCTCCGGCGGCATGCATGTGCGCCTGCTTCTGGTGCCGGATCAGGCCCGCGCGCCGGTCTGGCCTTATCTTGCGCCCACCGGCGCCATCGTCTGGCCGGCGGGCGACGATCTTCTCACACGGCGTGTCTACACCATCCGTTCCGGCGATATCGCGGGCGGTGAAGTCGATATCGACTTCGTCATGCATGAGGGCGATCACATGCCGGGCGCAACCTTCGGCGCGAAGGCGAAGCCCGGCGATGTTCTCGGCATCATCGGCCCGAGCGGTGTTTGCCCGGAAGCCGAGCGTTATGTCTTTGCCGGTGACGAAACGGCGCTGCCGGTGATGCTGCGCATGGCCGCCGAAATGCCGGCCGGGAAAAAGCTCAGCGTCTATGCGGAGATCGACGATGAAGCCGAGCGGCAGGGGATCGTCTGCGCGGCAAATGTCGAGTGGACATGGCTTTATCGCCGCGGCAAGCCCGCCGGCACCGCGGGCCTCATCGAAAAGGCGCTGCGCGACCATGGCTGGAGCGCGGATCATGACGGCCTGCATGTCTTTGTCGCCTGCGAAAAATCCGAGGCGAGGGCGGCAAAATCCTTCCTCACCGACGAGATAGCTTTCCCGAAAGCATCGCTGCGCGCTGTCGGCTACTGGACCTTGGGCGTCGCCGACGATCATTGAGCTGCCTTATCGGGCCCGTTGAACAGTCCGTTTTATCGTTCATCATTCGGGAACAATCCGTTCCCGTTGTCCACTCTATGCCTGAGAGCGCTGTTACCCCATCTTTACGCCATGAACAGGGCAGGCCCCAACCGTGAGGCCCGCCAGGCAAAAGGGGTTTTATCATGCTCAACCAGATCAAGGGCCTGCACCACGTCACGTCCATGGCGGCGAGCGCGCGCCAGAACAACAGTTTTTTCACCGATACGCTTGGCCTGCGCCGGGTGAAGAAGACGGTCAATTTCGACGCGCCTGACGTCTATCATCTCTATTATGGCGATGAGGTCGGCACGCCCGGCTCCGTCATGACCTATTTTCCGTTCCCGCATATCGCCCGCGGCCGTCCCGGCACCGGTGAGGTGGGCACGACGCTGTTTTCCGTTCCGGAAGGATCGCTCGGCTACTGGCAGGACCATCTTTCCAAGGCCGGCGTGGATGGCCTGAAGGCCGATGAAGCCTTCGGCAACAAGCGTCTGCATTTCGCAGGTCCCGATGGCGACGGTTTTGCGCTGGTCGAGGTCAGGGATGACAACCGTGCGCAGTGGATCGGCAATGGCGTCGGCGCGGATCAGGCGATCCATGGTTTTCAGGGCGCCTCGCTGCGTCTTCGCGATGAAGGTGCGACGGCCGAGCTTTTGAAATTCATGGGCTATCAGGAAGTGGACCGTCAGGATGGCGTTCTGCGCCTCGGTATTCCCGGCGGCAACGGTGCCGACTTCATCGACATCGAAACCATGCCGAATATTTCTGGCGCGCGGCTGGGTGCGGGGTCCGTGCACCACATCGCCTTTGCGGTCGAAAACCGTGAAAAGCAGCTGGAGGTGCGCAAGGCGCTGATGGATACCGGCTATCAGGTGACGCCGGTGATCGACCGCGATTATTTCTGGGCGATCTATTTCCGCACGCCGGGCGGGGTGCTGTTCGAAGTGGCCACCAACGAACCCGGTTTCGACCGGGACGAGGACACCGCCCATCTCGGCGAGGCGCTGAAGCTGCCGACCCAGCACGCGCATCTGCGCTCCGTGCTTGAAGAGCATCTGGAGCCGCTGGGGGACGAGAAGGAGGCTTAACCTCTCGATAGCGCTTGGCAGGACGTTGCGACCTGCTTCTTCTCCCCGCCGGGGAGAAGACACAAGCCGCGTCCGTTCGCTTCATATGATTGCTCCGCTTGGCCGAAGAGGCCTTGCGGAAGCCGTTGAACCTCTTCCTTTCAGAAAGGATCCTTCCCATGACCAGGGACAGCTATTTCCACAAATCCCGCGCCGGCGCTGCCGGTGCACCGCTTTTCGTTTTGCTGCACGGCACCGGCGGCGATGAAAACCAGTTCTTCGATTTCGGCTCGCGCCTGCTGCCTGAGGCGACTATTCTCTCACCCGTCGGCGATGTCTCCGAACATGGCGCGGCGCGGTTTTTCCGGCGCACGGGAGAGGGCGTCTACGACATGGCCGACCTTCAACGGGCGACCGTCAAGATGGCGGACTTCATCAGGGCGAACCGGGAGCATTATCAGGCCGGTCCGGTCATCGGCCTCGGTTTTTCCAACGGTGCGAATATTCTCGCCAATGTGCTCATCGAAGAACCCGGGCTTTTCGATGCGGCGGTGCTGATGCATCCGCTCATCCCGTTCGAACCAAAAATCTTGCCCGCCAAGGCTTCGCGCCGGGTGTTGATCACGGCCGGCGAGCGCGATCCGATCTGCCCCGTGCCGCTGACGAAGGCGCTGGAACAGAGCCTCAAGGCACAGGGCGGCACGGTGGAAACCGTGTGGCACCCGGGCGGACATGAAATCCGCTCCGGCGAGATCGATGCGGTCAGGGGTTTCTGGCGGCTTATAACGCTTAGCTGAATGTCTGCATTATGCCGGCTTTGAAGCCGGCATTCGCCTGTGCTGCCGCCTCAGCGATATCCGCATTGCTGCAGCTGCGCCTCGTAACGCAGCGCCATGTTGGCGGAGCGGCGGGCGGCCTTCTGGACGGCGGAATTGTTGCGCCAGCTGCCCTTCGCATAACCGGCATGGCCGGAATAATAGGCGAGGTAGAGATTATAGGGGTCGTTCAGCGAAATGCCGTTTTCGCGCCGGCTCTTGGCGTGATACCAGCCGACGAAGTGGATGGCGTCGGTGAAATCGGTGCGGCTTGCCGACCAGCGGCCGGTTTCACGCTGGTAAACGCTCCATGTGCCGTCCAGCGCCTGTGCATAACCGTAGGCGCTCGACTGGCGTGTCCAGGGAATGAAACCGAGAAGCTTGGTGCGCGGCGGCCGCGCATAGGGGCGGAAGGCGGATTCGGTGTAGATCGTCGCCATCATGACAGGCACGGGCACGCCGAATTCGCGCTCGGCCGCTTTCGCATCGCGCCGCCAGTTGTTGAAGATGCCGTTCCGTTGCTCGAAAATCGCACAGGCATTGGTGACCTGCGACGGTGCGGTGGCGCAGCCGGCCAGAACGAGCATCAGAAAAACAACGGCAAATACGCCACGCATAACGGAACCCTTTCGTTCCGCTATTCTTAAATTGCTAACCATTAACGTCGGGTTTTAAGACAAGGTTAATTCAAATGCCGCCGATCAGCCGTCCGTTAACCCGCTGAAAATTCCTGTGGCCGGGATGGGGCAGGGCCGCCTCCCGGGCGCCTTTTTTAAGAAGCGTTCATCCCCGCACGTCCACGGTCCCGCCGGCTTGGCTATACTTGGCTCATCCCGGTCATCAGGCGTGCGCGCGGCGCAAGGTGGGCGGGGCAGGCGGCCGAAACCGGGGAGTTTCCCGATGTCACGGTTGAGGCGGCCGGCATATGCCCATCCTCCAAACAGGAACCGGTTTGGAGGGCGGGTCATATGTCCCAAGCCGGGGCCGCATCGCCTGCAAACCCTGCAATACCCCTTGATACCCCCGCAGCGATGCGGCCCTCTTTATCGTTTTCCAACGTTGCTTCCGAATTCGGGGCGGCGGGGATCGGTTATGGTTAAAAAAACGCAGCGATTTTTCAATATTGAGGTGTATTGCGTCACGTTTTCTCTTTACAATTGCCGCCAAGGGTGTAGCGTAATTTTTAGGAATTATACGTCGCTGGCGGGGGCTATAGTGCGACTTTCAAGTAATTTTTTGTATCTTTTTTTTGTAATAGTGTTTTTCCTGCAGGGTTGTACGGCCACGGGCCTGCGCGAATTCGAGCTCTACCGGCAGGCTTACGAGGCGCAATTTGCCGAAGCGAACGCACTTCTTGTGGATATTGCCAAAGCCGAGCGAAAGGCGTGGTTTGATATCAACGGCAAGGACAAAAACTTTGCTCCGGATGATGCGGCCTATTATGTGGAAAGCGTCGAGCCGCCGCTCACCGCGTCATTGCGTCGATCGCTGCAGGCTCTCAACGACTACAATGCCGCCCTCGTTGCTCTGGGAAAAGGTGAAAATGCCGCTGCGGCCGTTGATCGAGTTACCGGTTTTGCGCTGAACATCAAAAGTGCTTCAGCGGCGATAGGGGCAATTGACGGGAAAACCGCTCCTCCGGTGGTTGCTCAGGCCGCTTTGACACTTTCTCCAGGGCTGGCGCAGGCGAAAATTGCCGCCGAAGCCCTGCTGGCGGCGGCGGGCCGTGAGGAGTTTCGTCGCCGTCTCGTCGCCAATGGCAAGCACATGGATGCTTTCCTTGTCGCCCTACGGGACGCGACGCCTTCCATGCATTTACTGCTCAATGCGGGACAGAATCGCTATTCCACCGATGGTGGCAGCGCGGCCACGCGAAACGCGGCTTTTGAGAGCAACCGGCTTCGTCTGGCGGGATGGGTCTTGTTGATTGACCAGTCGCGGGTGGCTCTCGCAAGGGCGCTGGCCGCCGCCTCGGCTCCTGCCGGTGTCAGTATCAGCAGCCTCAACGACGCCTCGATCGAACTTCGCGTGCTTGCAGAAAAAATAAGGTCGGAACGCCTCAGATAAAGCCGGGGGACGTGCAATGCTCGATGCCGCAGAACTTACCAAGCGCCTCAATGCTCAACTTGATGCAGCCTACAATGAATATGATGTAGCCAAAGCAAAGGGCGACGAGGCGGGAATGAAAATGGCGCTCGCCCGTCAGGAAATCCTGATCCCGGCAATTTCCCTCCTCGCGCTCGGAGCATATGATCGCGCAGTCGCGCTTCTCGCCGCAAAAGGTGTGGAATTTGAAGGTAAAGCCGCGGCAGTCCGGGCCTCGCCATTGCCTGCGCCGGCAACCGACCCCTTCGAGCCGCCGGAAAAGGTCGAGTTTTCAGATGCCCAGCTGGATGCGGCGGCGGCGAAACAACCGTCTGCCGAGCCGGCGAAGGTTGCGGCCGGCAAGCCGGCGGGTTGGTCCGAGGACTATCAGACGCTTTGGGATACGATGGAAATCCGTGCTGAATGGCGCGACGATGCGGAATTTGCAGCGCGTAAAGCGGTTGAAAACCAGAAGCGCTACGCCGCCGTCGTTTCGGGGACCACGGTGCCCTGGTGGTTCGTGGCGATTGTCCATTGCATGGAATGCGGGTTCAAGTTCGATCGTCATCTGCTGAACGGCGACCCCTTGAGCGGGCGCACGGTGCGGGTGCCTGCGAACCAGCCGCCGTTCGGGTCGCCACCCTATGACTGGGAGACGGCAGCGCGATATGCGATGACCTATGAAGAGCTGGACAAGATAACCGACTGGTCCCTGCCCAACGTCTTGAACCGATGGCACCGCTATAATGGTGTCAAAAACGAATATCAGCGGCGGAAAATTCCCACGCCTTATTTGTGGAGCGGTTGCTATCACTACGACAAGGGTAAATACACCCGCGACCGTTATTTCGATCCAGAGGTGCCATCCAAACAGGTCGGCGCTGCCATCATCCTGAAGACGCTGATCGAAATGGGGGCTGTATCGCTCGGCGCCACGAATGTGCTCAAAGCCAATCCCCTGGCGGCGACGGAGAATTTGTCGCTTCTGTCTCACGATTTGCCCGGAGCCGCGTTCAAATCCATCGAGCAGGAACTCGCCTTTCCCGGCGCGTTGAAGCTTGGCTCCTCCGGTGCGGGTGTCAAGCGCTTGCAGGAATGGCTGCATCTGAACGGCTATTACACCAGTGTCGATGGCGATTTCGGCGCCTCCACCGAGACGATGCTGGACCGTTTCGGAAAGGCGCAGGGGCGAAGCGGTGCGACGATGCTGGACGAGGAGTTGTGGGCAGTCCTGACCGCTCCGCTTCGCCGTGCAGTGGCGAAGGTCGTTCCCGGTGCGTCTTTTGAGGAGACCGTGCTGAAGGTTGCTCGGCAGCATATTGCTGAGCGGCCGAAGGAGGCCGGCGGCAACAATTGCGGTCCATGGGTGCGTGCCTATATGCGCGGAGCGGATGGGGCGGATCAACTCTGGTGCGCCGGTTTTGTCTCGCTCATCTTCGAACAGGCGGCGCGGGACATGGGTATCAAGGTGCCGCTTAAGCGCCAGGCCGGCGTCGATGCGCTGGTTGCGGACGCGAAGACGAGCGGGCGGTTTATTGCTGAAAGCGAAGTAAACACCACACTTCTTCGCGCATCCAGGCTGCGGCCGGGTTATCTTTTCGTCATCCGTAAAGATGCGAAGGACTGGACCCATGTCGGTTTTGTTCTGTCCATCGGGCCGACGAGTTTCGACACCATTGAGGGCAATACAGGCGGGGAGGGCGGCGTGGATGGCGATGAGGCCCGTCAGAACAACAGAAGTTATCCCTCGCGTGATTTCATAAGGCTTATTTGATTCTTCTTTTTCAGGAGATTCAGCCATGTGCATATCGCTAAACGGCGGGCTTTTGCCCGCCGTTTTTTCGGTGTTTCAGGGCGGTAAAACTGTAAAAAAAGCTGTCCGCTGTACAAAAATGAAAACCGATAAAATTGTAGCAATCGGCTTAAAGCAGCTGAAAACAGTGCTGTGCCATTGTGGGATCACAGACGGGGAGCGGCCTTTTAGAGAGACGCTCCACACAACAGAAATCGAGACCGGCACAAGCCGGCGGATCGCAAACGGGGTATGAAATGCTGAAGAAGATTATTGCTGCCGCCATCTGCGGAATTGCCGTTGCTTCCATGTCCAATCATGCCGACGCGGCTGGCGCTGCCGGTTTTGCCCGCGGTTTCGCCGCCGTCGAAAAGTCTGCGGTGACGCAGATCGGTGTTTCCGCGCGGGGCGGTTTCGATGGCTGCGTTCTTTCCGCCGGCCAATGCGTCTCCACCATCGCCGCGCCGCTGACGGTCGAGCGCCGTGAGGAACTGCTGCGCGTCAACCGCGATGTAAACGCCACCATGGGCGCGCTCGATGATTATTTCTCCGGTTTTGCAACCGATGTTCCGGCAACGCCGTCGTTGAGCCTTGGCGATTGCGGTGACTGCGCCGCCATCAAGCGCACGGCCCTTGCCGGCGCCGGCTGGTCCTCCAGCGCGCTGCGCCTTGCCTTTTCGCTGAACAATGACGGATCGCTCGAAAAAGTGCTGATCGTCACCACCGACAAGGGCGATATCGTCCTTGGCAACGCCGTCCTTTCTCCGGCTGAGCGCGAAACCGCGCTCTGACCTTTCGTTCGAGCATCGGAAAGATTTGCGATCCGATGCTCCATTCTTTCATGCCTGCCAGACTACGCCGGTTTTCCTGACCCTGTTGGATCAGGAAGCCGGCGATTTTTTTCGTTCCGCAACGGCAATGCCCGCTAGCGCCATGATGAGAGCGACGATCTGATAGGTGTGCAGCGTCTCGCTGAGCACGATAACCGACAGCAGGGTGCCGAAGACGGGCACGAGGTTGATAAAGAGGCCGGCGCGGTTGGCGCCGATCTGTTCAACGCCTTTGATATAGAGGATCTGCGCGATCAGCGACGCAAAAATGGCGGCATAGACCACCAGCACCCAGCCCTTCTGATCCGGCCAGACGACGCTCTCGCGTGAGATTTCCCAGAAGATCAGCGGCACCGAGGTGAGGAGGGCGAAGAAGGCGGGAATGGCCATCAGCGTGCGCCAGTCGACCGCCGGTTTCCAGCGCAGGATGACGGTGTAGATGGCATAGACCAGCACGGCCAGCAGCATGATCGCGTCGCCGACATTCATTTCCAGTTGCAGCAGCGAGACCGGATCGCCATGCGAGGCGAGAAGCGCGACGCCAGCGATGGTGAGGCAGAAGCCGGCGATCTGGCCGAACAGCACACGGGTGCGGAACAGGATGAAGTTCAAGACGAAGATGACCATGGGAATGCCGGCCTGGATGACGGCGGCATTGATGGCCGAGGTGTGTTGCAGGGCCGTGTAGAGAAACACGTTGAAGGCGGTATAACCGACGCTGCCGAGCACGAGGAAATAGGGCAGGCGTTTTTTCACCACCGGCCAGTCCTTGATGAGCTGCGGCACGGAAATGGCGAAGATGATGGCGACGGCGAAGACCCAGCGCAGGAAGGTGAAGGCCATGGGGCTGATGTGGCCGACCGCCAGCTTGCCGGCAACGGTGTTGCCGCCCCAGCAGAGCGTGGCGATGATGAGGGCGATATAGGCTTTGGAGGGCACGCTGATGTTTCGCTTCTTCACGGGGCGGGAAAACGGCTAAGGGGTGAATGGCGGTCTTGCGCCCGCGCTTGGCCCCCACGGGGCGAGATAATGCGGGAAATCCGCGCCTTGTCACGGAAAAAGCAAAATTCTCCATAAGAAACAGGGTCGCTTTCCGTAAAACAACACAGTATACATTCGCGGGTTTGGGTTTCCCATCGGGTTATCGGGCGCGCAAGCGCCATGAGCAGGAAAGCAAGAAATGACGAATGTTGTGGTGGTCGGCTCGCAGTGGGGCGACGAAGGCAAAGGCAAGATTGTCGACTGGCTGTCCGAGCGGGCAGATGTCGTCGTGCGGTATCAGGGCGGCCATAATGCCGGCCATACGCTTGTCATCGATGGCATCAGCTACAAGCTTTCGCTTCTGCCGTCCGGCGTCGTGCGTCCCGGCAAGCTCGCCGTCATCGGCAATGGCGTCGTGGTCGATCCGCATGCGCTGATCGCCGAAATCGGCCGTCTGGAAGCGCAGGGCGTGAAGGTTACCCCGGAAAACCTGCGTATCGCCGACAATGCCACCCTCATTCTTTCGCTGCACCGCGAGCTGGACGGCATGCGCGAAGACGCGGCCTCCAACAGCGGCACCAAGATCGGCACCACCCGCCGCGGTATCGGCCCGGCCTATGAAGACAAGGTTGGCCGCCGCGCCATCCGCGTCATGGATCTCGCCGACATGGAGGCGCTTTCCGCCAAGGTTGACCGTATCCTCACGCATCACAATGCGCTTCGCCGCGGTTTCGGTGCAACCGAAGTCTCGCATGAGACGATCATGGAAGAGCTGGGCTCGATTGCCGAGCGCATCCTGCCGTTCAGCGAAACCGTGTGGCTGCTGCTCGACAAGAAGCGCCGCGCCGGCGCGCGCATCCTGTTCGAAGGCGCTCAGGGCTCGCTGCTCGATATCGACCATGGCACATACCCCTATGTGACCTCTTCCAACACGGTTGCCGGCCAGGCCGCCGCTGGTTCGGGCATGGGTCCGGGTTCGCTGGGTTATATCCTCGGCATCACCAAGGCTTACACCACCCGTGTCGGCGAAGGTCCGTTCCCGACGGAGCTGAACGACGAGATCGGCCAGTTCCTCGGCGAAAAGGGCCATGAATTTGGCACCGTCACCGGCCGCAAGCGCCGCTGCGGCTGGTTCGACGCCGCACTGGTGCGCCAGTCGGTCGCCACCAATGGTATTACCGGCATCGCGCTCACCAAGCTTGACGTGCTTGATGGTCTCGACGAGCTGAAAATCTGCGTCGGCTACAAGCTTGACGGGCAGGAAATCGATCATCTTCCGGCCAGCCAGGGCGCGCAGGCGCGCGTCGAGCCGATCTACATCACGCTGGAAGGCTGGAAGGAATCTACCGTCGGTGCCCGAAAATGGGCGGATTTGCCTGCTCAGGCAATCAAATATGTCCGTCAGGTCGAGGAATTGATCGGGGCGCCTGTCGCACTTCTGTCGACAAGTCCGGAGCGTGACGACACCATACTTGTGACTGATCCGTTTGAGGATTAATGTCCTCGGCGATCTAGATTCATAAACCATATCGGGCCGGTACGTCGCCGGTCACGACGAGAAAGTGCTTATGGCGGATTTTGTAGCAGTCATTCGCAAGGCCGTGGATGGCTTGGCGAACAATACTCCCGAAAACCGGGCGAAGGTTTACGACAAGGCGCGCAGTGCGGTTGTGCGCCAACTCGAGAATATGAAGCCACGTCCGCCGGAAGAATTGTTGCGCCGGCAGATCGCCAAGCTGGACGCCGCCATAGCCGAGGTGGACAGCGAATATGCCGAGGCGCTTCCGGCGCTGGAGGATGATGACGCTGTCTCTCCCGCCGCGGAAGAGACGGCGGCATCCTATTACCAGCAGGATGCTGCCGACGAAGACGAGGCACGCGCCGCCGAGCCGGCAGAGGATGCCGACCGGGAAGAGGCGCGGCACGAGCCGGCCTACGAAGAGCCGGCATCCGCTGAACCCGCGCAATCGGAGCCGGCTTACGAAGAAGCGGCCGAAGAGGAAGAGCCCCGGCACGCTGACACCGCTGCCGATGAGGAGCAGCATCACGGCGACCGCGCGCCGGAAGAGCTTTATGATGCGCCGGAAACGGTTCATGCCGCTCCCGCCCCGGCACACGGTTCCGACGAAGTCGTCGGCACCTATTTCACACGGGCGGATGAAGAGCCGGCTCACCAGCCGGAGCCTGAAACGGCGCTCGGCGCTGCCGATGATTCCGTTCCTTCCCATTGGGCGCAGCCGGTGGATGAGGATGACTGGCGCAAGCTCGATGAAGGGCAGGACGACGATGTGCGTCCGGTCGCCGAGGAATATGAAGAGGTTCGCAACGAGACCGACGAACGTCCGCTCGTTGCCGGTTATGCCGCCCAGCATTACCAGGAGCCGGAAGTAAGTTTCGAGCCCGCCCCTTACGAAAAGGATGAGCGGCGCGAGGCGGACGACCATTTCGGCCCCGCCGCCGTGGAGCATGCTCCGGCGTTTGGCGGCCGGCACGATTTTGACGACCATCGCCAGCCGGAAGAGCAGGCTCCGAAAAAGGCGGCCGTGGTCGAGGATTTCTCGTCCTATTTCCAGGATGCGGATATTGCCATTCCCGCCAAGGACGCGCCGGCGCTGCCGCGCGCGGATAACGATCTCTTCGGCGATCAGGCAGCGGCAAAGGACAACAAGGAACGCACGCCCTGGGACGATCTGGACGAGCTGATCGGTTATGACGGCGCGTCGTCCTCCACCCGTCAGGCTTCGGGCGAAACGAATGGCGTGGGCGCTGCCGCCGCAACGCCCGCCTATATGGTCAAGAAGAAGCCGCGCCGCAATTATGCGTCGCTGGTTCTGGCCGTTGTCGGCGTGGCGCTGCTTGCCGGCGGCGGTTATGCCGTGTGGATGAACCGCGATGCGCTGAACGATATGGTCGGCGGGCTGGTCAGTTCCGCACAGAACGGCGGCACCAGCCAGACTGCTTCGAACGGCACGGGTGAGGCGCAGACTTCGACACCGCCGGCGACCCAGCAGCCGCCCGCCACGGGGCAGCAGCCGACAACCCCGACCAACCATCAGGCCCCGACCCATGGCGATGACGGCTCCGTCACCGGCACCAAGTTCACCCAGCGGCTTCTGGCCGACGGCACCGAGCGTGACGAGGGACCTGCCGCCGGTGCGAACGGCCAGCCGGTCACCGCCGAAGGCCAGTCGGTCTATGAGCAGAATGTCGCGCCGCCGCCTGCGGGCGAGGCTCCGGCCAACAATGCCGGTGCGCCCGCTGGAACACCTGCTGGCACGCCGCCGGCGCAGCAGCCTGCCGCCGCTGCCGGCGACCGCATGTTCCTTTATGAGGAAGTGCTGGGCCAGACGGTGCCGACCGCCATTCAGGGCAGTGTTTCCTGGTCGTTGCAGCAGGAAAATGACGGTGAAGGCAAGCCTTCTCCGACCGTGCAGGGCCAGATCACCGTTCCCGGCCGTGGCCTCAGCGCGCTGATCACCTTCAAGCGCAATACCGATCCGTCGCTGCCGGCCAGCCATCTGATCGAGATCGTCTTCTCGGTTTCGCCCGGCTTCGAAGGCGGCGCTATCGACAGCGTCCAGCGCATCGCGATGAAGAGCACCGAGCAGGATCGCGGCAACGCGCTGATCGCGGTTCCGGCCAAGATCACCGACGATTTCCACATGATCGCGCTCAACGACTTCCCGGATGCGATGAAGACCAATCTGGAGCTTCTGAAGAGCCGCAACTGGATCGACATTCCGGTTTCCTACCGCAACGGCCGGCGTGCGCTGCTGACCCTGCAAAAGGGCAATGACGGCATCGCCGCCTTCGACAAGGCGCTCAGCGAATGGGCGGCAGCAACGCCAGCGACCGGTCAGTGATGATTTAAGGGCGGCTCAGGCCGCCCTTTTCGTTATATGGCTGCGGCGGTGTTTTTGCGTTGGCGGGTGATGGGTGGGTTAGTTGGTGCTGGTGGGTGTGGCTTACCCCCCTCTGCCCTGCCGGGCATCTCCCCCACAGGTGGGGAGATCGATATGCCGCGAGGTCGCGTCCAACTCAACGGTCAAGGATGAAGCGGCGGTAGAGCGTCTTGCCAATCTCCCTCCTTGTGGGGGAGATGCCTGGCAGGGCAGAGGGGGATAAGCGGCGTACTCCGAAGCGCGGATATTCGCCCTAACGTTTTTCCTCCAGAACAATCGCGGGTCTCAGAGACAGGCCATTTGCCATCGCCCGCCTTTTACAAACAAAAAATCCCCGGCCAAAGGCCGAGGATGATTCGTGGTCAGCGCATTGGCGTCAGGCGCGTGTCGCCTTAAGCATCCACCACGCGCAGCGCACGCGCAGCTTCCAGCGCTTCCTTCTGCACCGCTTCCTGCACCTTCTCGAAGGCGCGAACCTCGATCTGGCGCACGCGTTCACGGCTGATGTCGAACTCGGAGGAAAGTTCCTCCAGCGTCACCGGGTCTTCGGCAAGCCGGCGGGCTTCGAAGATGCGGCGTTCGCGGTCGTTCAGCACGCCCATGGCTTTCGCCAGCATGCGGCGGCGGGTTTCCAGTTCGTCCTGTTCGATCAGCACGTCTTCCTGGCTGTCGTGGTCGTCCACCAGCCAGTCCTGCCACTGGCCGGACTCGCCTTCCGACGCCTTGATCGGCGCATTCAGCGAGGCGTCGCCATGCAGGCGGCGGTTCATCGAGATGACTTCTTCTTCCGACACCTGAAGCTTCGTCGCGATTTCCTTGACGTGTTCCGGCTTCAGATCGCCATCGTCGATAGCCTGGATGCGGCCTTTCAGCCTGCGCAGGTTGAAGAACAGACGCTTCTGGTTGGCGGTCGTGCCCATCTTCACCAGCGACCACGAGCGCAGGATATATTCCTGGATCGAGGCCTTGATCCACCACATGGCATAGGTGGCCAGGCGGAAACCGCGCTCCGGATCGAACTTCTTCACCGCCTGCATCAGGCCGACATTGCCTTCGGAGACGACTTCGCCGATCGGCAGGCCGTAACCGCGGTAACCCATGGCGATCTTGGCGACGAGACGCAGGTGGCTGGTGACGAGTTTATGCGCGGCGTCGCGGTCGCCATGCTCGGCATAACGCTTGCCAAGCATGTATTCTTCCTGCGGCTCCAGCATCGGAAATTTGCGGATTTCGTCGAGATATCTATTGAGACCGGCTTCGCCGGCTGTAATCGTAGGCAAACTATTGCGGGCCATAAAGCACCCCCTTATCTATGGTCTGGAACGGCACCCTCTTTGATCGGCGACTGACCCGCCGGAGGCACACCGTAAGCTGCGGGTCGTTACCGACCCCGCACGAACCCATGTGACAGATATGTACGCGCCCGCCGCGTTTCAAGCGAACGCTGCGTTCACACATGCGTTATGTTCCAGTGACACCTTCTTTGACCTGTTTAACTTTCGAACGGTAGATTCGTTCCGAAAAACCGCCAAGGCCGGAGCGCACCATCAGCTCATACATCACCCGCCGGCGCATGGGATTGTGCAGGCGCACAACCTTGGAGCCGAGGAACTGCGTCTCCACATGGGCAAGCGCCTGCAGATCGGGATCGGCGGCAATCGCGCCCGCATAGGTCGCGTGAAATTCCCGGCGGCAGACATAGGTTTTGTATTTCGTCATGCCGAAGCAGACGAGGCTGTGGCCATGGGTGCGCAGGAAATCGGCGACGCCCACCGTCACTTCCGGCCAGGCGGGGTTGAAGGTGTCGTCGAAGACGATGACGCCATGCGGCGCGATCACCTCCATCGCCAGTTTCGCATCGGCCAGAACGTGGTGCAGGTTGTGGCCGCCATCGATGCTGAAGAAGCGGGCGGGGCCGATGCGGGAGGTGATGTCGGCGGGCGCCAGCCGCGTGCTGTCGCCCCTGATGATCAGGTCTTCATCCATGGCGAAACCCAGCCGGCGGCCGTTTTCCATCAGCCGTTCATATTGGTCGAGGCTGCCATCTTCGGGCGGATCGAGATCGAAGAGATCGACGCCCAGCACCTTTTCCTGCTTCCCGGCGAATTTACGCAGCAGGAAATAGGAGCGGCCGTAATAAACGCCGATTTCCGCCATGCCGCCATGGAGGCCGCTTTTCGTCTGGGCCTGCAACAGCGCCTTGAAAACAAGCGCATCGGGCGGGTCGATATAGCCTTCGACGCTGCGCAACTCCTGAAAGATAAACCGGCGGTCTTCGATATTCATGCGATAGATCCCGTCATCATGCCGGTTCCGTTCGGGGGCGGATCGAACGAATGGCGTCCCTGCGGCTTTATTTGGCAGGCTTGAAATCGCCACGGTTAACGGCGGCGATTTCAGGCTTTGCGGGGCCGAGGAGGTGTGACGATTGAAGCGAAATTGGGGCGGTCTATAAAAAGGACCGACTGTGGAATATCGCTATCCGCTAATCTTTTTTTATTATCCGGGGCTTCCGGCGAAATGCATGGCGCAGTTTTTTGACCGCGCCATGCAGGTTTTCAGCCACGCAATGCGGCGGTCAGCGCTTCCATGTCATCCGGCAGGTCGGTTTCGAATTCCATCACCTCGCCGGTGCGCGGATGTTCGAAAGCGAGCAGATAGGCATGCAGGGCCTGGCGCGGAAAGCCGCGGACGGTGCTTTTTGCCGGTTCTTCGAGAAGGTTCGCCTTGGTGCGGAAGGCCGCGCCATATTCGGGATCGCCGATCAGCGGATGGCCGATATGGGCCATGTGAACGCGGATCTGGTGGGTGCGGCCGGTTTCCAGCCGGCATTCCACCATGGAGGCGAGGCAGGTGGCGTCCGGCCGCTCATGGTAACGCTCCATCACCTCGTAATGGGTGATCGCCTCGCGGGCATCGTCCGAATCCTCGTGCTTGACGGCGCGTTTGGTGCGGTCGGCGCTGCGGCCCAGTGCTGCGTCGATGGTGCCGCGCAGGGTGCGCGGGCGGCCCCAGACGACGGCCTTGTAGGCGCGCTCCAGCGGGCCGGTGCGGCCATGGTCGGCAAATTGTGCGGCGAGATGGCGGTGGGCATTGTCGTTCTTCGCAACGACCATGACGCCGGAGGTTTCCTTGTCCAGCCGGTGCACGATGCCCGGCCGCCTGACGCCGCCAATGCCGGAGAGGCTGTCGCCGCAATGGTGGATGAGGGCGTTGACCAGCGTGCCGGTCCAGTTGCCGGCGCCCGGATGCACGACGAGACCGGCGGGCTTGATGAGCACGATCAGGTCTTCATCCTCATATTCCACGTCGAGCGGAATGTCCTCGCCCTTGGGTTCCGGGTCTTCCGGCTCGGGCATGACGATTTCGATGCGATCCTTCGGATGCACCTTCTTTTTCGGCTCCGTCACCGGCTGGCCGTTGATGGAGACCGCGCCCTGCTCGATCAGCGCTTTCAAGCGGCTGCGGGAGAAGTCGCCGCCCACTTCGCCTGCCAGCCAGGAATCGAGGCGGCCTTCGGCGTTTTCCCCGGCAATCAGGACTTTCCTTGCGTCTCCGCCTTGTTTAAAGGGGTCGTTCATTCTTATTTTTCCGATCCATCAGCATTTCAGGGAACCCGATGACGCAGATCGAGCAAGACGAACAGGAAGACAAGCCGCTTGATCCGGCCATGGAAAAAGTTCGCCGCAAGATGATCCGTTTGCAGATCGTGTCGGGCTCCGTGATGTTTATCAGCCTTATGGCTGTCTTCGGTGCGGTTGTCTACAAGGCGATGGGGCCGTCGAAGGCCGTCCAGACGCAGAGCGAAGCGCCGAACCTCGCCGTTCCCACCGGCAACGGACCGCTTGCCGTCACCGCCAGCCTGCCGCAGGGCTTCGTCATCGATAATGTCAGTTATTCCGGCGGCGACATGCTGTTTTACGGGCGGCTCGCGAACGGCACCCGCAAGGCGCTGGTCTTCAACGTCGCGGCCGGCCGGTTCCTCGCCGATGTGACGGTCGATGGCCAGTGAGGCCAATAGCCTATTGGATGGGCGGGCGCTGATCCCGGTCGAAGATCCGGCCGATCCGCGCATCGCCGCCTTTCGCGATATTCGCGAGCGCGACCTGACCGGGCGGCAGGGCCGCTTCATTGCCGAAGGAACGGTGGTGCTGCGCATGCTGGCCGCCGCGCATAAAGCGGGCGGCGCTTTTGCGGCCGAGAGCATCCTCATCCTCAGAAACCGGCTTTCGGGCGTCGCGGATATCCTTGCCGATTTCCCGCCGGATGTGCCGGTTTATGTAGCGGAAGCGCCGGTGCTGGATGGCATCGTCGGGTTCCACCTGCATCGCGGCATTCTGGCGCTCGGGCGGCGGGTTCAGGATCGCGGACTGGAAAAGATGACGGCAGCACTTCCTGCGTCGTCTCTGGTGCTCGTTGGCTGCGGTATTTCCAATCACGACAATCTCGGGGCGATGTTTCGCAATGCGGCGGCGTTTTATGCCGATGCGGTGCTGCTGGACGAGACCTCATGCGATCCGCTTTATCGCAAGGCGCTGCGCGTTTCCGTTGGCTCGGTGCTTTCGGTTCCCTGGCATCGCGGCGGCGGGGCGGTGGAGATGCTGGAGCGGCTTTCCGAGGCCGGTTTTGCTATCTGGAGCCTTTCGCCGGGTGGGGAGACGGAGATACGCGATATTCCCCGGTCCGAGCGCATGGCGCTGGTGATCGGCACGGAAGGCGAGGGGCTGCCGCAATCGGTGCTGTCGCGGTTTCATACCGCACGGATTGCGCAATCGCCGCAGCTGGATAGCTTGAACGCGGGGACGGCTTCGGGGCTGGCGCTTTATCAGATGGCGGGGGTTATGGGGCGGGTGTGATGCCGAGGCGTATGCGGCTTCACCCCCCTCTGTCCTGCCGGACATCTCCCCCTCAAGGGGGGAGATCAGCTGGGAGCTAACGCTCGCTCATTCGCAACGTTAGAGTTGGGCTGAAGAGTGCCGCATATCGATCTCCCCCCTTGAGGGGGAGATGCCCGGCAGGGCAGAGGGGGGTAAGCCACACACTCAACGCGGGGTACAACCACACCCACCGCGGACCTAATGTTCCCGCTTCTCCATCACCACCTTCGCCCGCTTCGCAAGGCTCTCCCGCCCCGATGAGCCGGAGGCCTTGGCGAGCAGCCCCGGAATGGGCGATTTCTCGCCCTCCTGCGCGGCGGTGAGCGCGATCATCTCGGCGGCGATCCTTGCGATTTCGCGGCGGATGGGTTCGTCATTGCCGGTGCCGCGCACGTTCAGCAGGCGTTCAGTGAGAGCGGTGCCCTGATTGCGGATATCCTCGATTTCCTGCTCCAGACCTTGCGACGCCGCTGGCTCCGTCACGACCGGGGGGGCTGGCTCCGCTGCGGCCATCGCCGGTGCCGCCTCTTCTTCGGCGGCGGGTGCGGTTTCAAGCGCGGCGGCGGGGGCAGGTGCCGGCGGTTGCGATGGGCTAGTCGTTTTCTCGACCGGCACGGCCGGGTTCGGCAGGCGAATGATCATGTCGTTGGCGCGGCCGCCGGTTGCGGCAAGCTGTTCCTTGAGGCGGGCGACTTCCTGGTTGCGCAGCGTCAGCATCGTGTCGAGATCGGCATTTTTCGCCATGAGCGTAGCGACCTGTTCCTCCAGCCGGGTGACCTTGCGGCTTTCGCGCGCAACCGCCGTCATCGCTTCCTTGTTGCGGGCGGCCACATCCTGCAATTCGCGGGTGGCGGTCTCGCCTTCCTTGCGGAAACGCGTGGCGCTCTGCTTGGCCTGCTCGGCTTCCAGATCGCGGGTGGCGGCGAGGATTTTCGAATCATCCAGCTCGCGCGTCAGGTTGGTGAGGCGGGCGGTGAGATCGGACATCTGGCTGGCGCGCTCGTTGGCGGCCTGCTCCTGCTGTGCGAGGTTTGCCTGTATGATGCCGGCGTGTTCTTCGGCGGCATCAAGCGCTGCACGCAATTCGCCGATCTCCAGCGTCAGCTCCTCGATTTTCAGGGCGAAGCTGCGGTTCTGTTCGCCAAGGCGGTAGGCGTCGCTGGAGGCCGCTTCGTTCGCGAGGCGCAGCGAGGTGTTCTTTTCCCGTTCGGTATCCAGTTCCTGGCGAACCTTGGCGTTTTCGGCGGCGTAGAGCGCACGCGCCATGTCCTTCTGGGCGCGCACTTCCTGCGGGCTGATGGGCATCGTCGCGCGTATGCGGTTTTCCGTATAGGCGACGATGCGGCGGTGGATCGCGGGTGCGATCAGCAGAGCCAGCAGGGTTGCGGTGAGAAAACCCAATCCGAAGAGAATGGCATATTCGATCACGCGGGACAGTCTCCGAAACTCAGATACGCGCGCATTCGGAAAGAGGGGCGCGAAAGCACGTTACGCTATTATTGCAACCGTGGGGAGGGGGCTCCCGGCAATTGCACAGGCGGTGTCGGCGCCACTTGTTTCTTCTCCCCGCGGGGGAGAAGTCCGCGGCAGCGGGATGAGGGGGCAAGGGTAGAGATATTCGGCAACGTTGCCCCCTCATCCGACCCTTCGGGCCACCTTCTCCCCGGCGGGGAGAAGAAAGATGCCGCACCGTCCCGTCTTATCAGAAGGGGTTCCAGGTCGGCTGCTGGGTGAGCTTCAGGTAACCGACATTGATGCCGAGGCGCGCGCCGATGCCGGTGCGGATGGGGGCAAGCGTTACGTCGCTGCTCTTCAGATAGGTCATGCCGACGCCGGCGACGATGAAGGCGGAGCCGCTCACACCGCCGTAACGGCGGTAAAGCGCATCGACGGACGGCAGGTTGTAGACCAGCATCATGGCGCGGGTGCCCTGGCCGCCATAATCGAGGCCAAGGGAGGGGCCCTGCCAGAAGACGGGGTGCTGGCCGGCATTCTTGGTGTAAAGCGTGCCTTCGCCATAAGTGAGGCCCGCGACGAAGGCGCCGGAGCCTTCCTGGCCCAGAATGTAACCGTTTGGAAGACCGTATTGCTGGAAGGCGCGCTCCACCACCTTGGCAAGGCCGCCGGTGGTTTCACCGAAGAATCCGTGGCCTGCATCCACGACTTCCTGGAAAGAATATTGATCGCTGTTCTGGGCCGCGGCCGGTGCGACCCATATCAGGAGGCTCGCAAGGAGCGCGACAATCTTTCCCAGTCCGAGGCGTGCAATGGTGCGGGTTTTCGTAAGGCGCATCGTCATGTCCGTCCGTCTGTTTCGTTAGCGCATCGGTTCGAAAATCCGAATCGGTTTTCGAAAGGGCCGATGCCCAGAGTCAAAGTTCTACAGCATGTTTCGCGCATCCTTGCGGATACACGGGGCTCCAGTGTGGCCTGTTAAGGCATTTGGCATTTTGAAACCATCCTATTAACAATCGGTTTACCAAATATGGTGTCATTATGGCTTAACAATTTCCACACCGTCCGCGCCTCCCTTGCGCAGGAGAGAATTTTATGACCAGCAAACTCAATATCACGCTGTCCGGTCCCGATCTGGCGGCTCTTCTGTGCAGCCGTGTGTGCCATGATGTGATTTCTCCTGTCGGCGCCATCAATAACGGCCTCGAACTCCTGGACGAGGGCGGCACGGATGACGACGCGCTCGATCTCATCCGCACGTCAGCCCTTAACGCATCCGTGCGGCTGAAGTTCGCCCGCCTTGCTTTCGGCGCTTCCGGCTCCGCCGGCGCGTCCATCGACACCGGCGAGGCCGAAAAAGCCGCCCAGGATTTCGCCGCTGCTGAAAAGAAGGCGGAGGTGAGCTGGAACGGCCCGCGCGCCATCGTTGCGAAGAATCGTGTCAAACTTCTGCTCAATCTCTTCCTCGTGGCTTATGGCGCCATTCCGCGCGGCGGCAATGTGGATGTGCTGCTGGAAAGCCCCGACGGCGACGCCAGGTTCGAAATCACCGTCAAGGGCCGGATGATGCGCGTGCCGGCCAAGTTCGTGGAAATTTACGAGG
The DNA here is from genome assembly GCF_027871645.1 of Agrobacterium sp. ST15.13.015. NCBI lineage: Bacteria > Pseudomonadati > Pseudomonadota > Alphaproteobacteria > Hyphomicrobiales > Rhizobiaceae > Agrobacterium > Agrobacterium sp. ST15.13.015. Next base: position 40,598 of record NZ_JAQAHF010000020.1, on the reverse strand, counting down.
GCAGGCTGGAAGAGGCGGTCGACGCCCATTCCGTTCAGCCCTATTACACGCTGCTTCTGGCCGAGGAGGCCAATATGGCGGTGGAATACAAGGTGCATGACGACCGCATCGTGTTTACCGCCAAGACGGTTGCCGAGTGACCGTTCAATCGCCGATCTGAATTTGTGAAGGGCCGGGACAGCGTCTGCCGACGCGCCGGCCTTTTTCGTTTGGGGAGCATGTTCATGACACGTCTGACAACCGCTCGCCTTGTCCTGCGGCCGCATGCCATCGCGGATGAAGCGCTCTATCGCGCCTTCTGGGGCGCGGATGTTCCGCAGATCGAAGGGGTCGTATCGATTGCGCCGCTGGACCCGGAACTCACCTTCGCCCGGCTTTTGCGTTTTCTGGGCCATTGGTCCGCTTTCGGCTTCGGCCCTTTCGTGGTGGAAGAGCTTGCCACGGGGCGCATCGTGGGCGAGGTGGGCTTTGCCCATATGCGCCGTGGCAACGGTGAGGATTTCGACGGCGTGCCCGAGGCGATGTGGAAAATCGACGGGGCGCTGGTGGGCAAGGGTGTCGCGACAGAGGCGGTGGAGGCGGCGCTGCGATGGTTCGATGGTCGCGGGATTTCCCAGCGGACCGTCTGCATGATCAATCCGCTCAACAGCCCGTCGCTGGCCATAGCCGCCCGATTCGGTTTCCGGCCATTTCGCGATACGACGTTCCGCGACAGTCCCGTTCGGCTTTTCGAGCGGATCGCGGATATCTAGAGCATTTCTCAACGCGGCTTTCTCAAGCACACGGTGTTGCTGTCTCCAATCGCGTTTCAGGACGACCTGAAACCTGTTCGAGGTCTCGGCGGGCGGCGGATTGAACCAGGAGTTGGTCCATATCAACTCCGGAGCATCCCATGCGCTATCTTCTTGCGGCGGTCATCGTCATTTTTTCCACTGTCCAGTCCTCAGCGGCGGAAAGCGGCATCGGTTTTAAACAGATCGAATTGCCGGATGAGGCCGGTTCGAGAACGCTAGCCGTTTCATTGTGGTACCCGGCCGCGCCGTCGAGCAAAAGCGAGATCGTCGGCGAAAATGCCGCCTTTTACGGCCTTGAGGTTCAACCGGGCGCTTCCCTTCCTGACGGTTCACGTCCTCTCATATTGCTGTCGCACGGTTTCGGCGGAAGCTGGCGCAATCTGAACTGGATTGCCGGTGAGCTTGTTCGGGAAGGTTATGTCGTGGCCGCCCCGGATCACGGCGGCGAATCGTTCACCGAAGAAAATGCGACCGAGATCGTTCCATTGTGGGAACGGCCGCGCGACATCAGCAGAACGCTGACCGCATTGCTCGGAAATGACCGATTCGCCGGCAGGATCGACGCGACGCGCATCGCCGTAATCGGCCATTCCCTTGGCGGCTGGACCGCAATGGAGCTGGTTGGCGCGCGATACAGCGCCGATCTTGCCCTGAAGGACTGCAAAGGAGAAAAACGTCCGCCGCAATGCAAGGCTCCGCGGCTGCTCGCCAAAGTCGGGGTAGTCGGTGACGGCAGGGCCGATCCGCGGCTTTCGATGGATTTGAAGGATACCCGCATCCGCGCCGTCATCGCGCTGGATCTCGGGCCGGCCGCCGGTTTCCTGCCGGAGACGCTGCAAGCCGTCGGCGTGCCGGTTCTCATTCTGGCCGCGGGTGTGGAAACACCGGAGATCGCCGCCATCAAGGCCGATTCCGACTATATCGCCGGGCATCTGCCAAAGGCGACGACCGTTTATCGGGAGATACCGGATGCCAGCCATTTCAGCTTCATGCAGATTTGCAGGCCGAACGGCGAAAAGATCGTGGAGGAGCTTTCACCGGGCGAAGGTTTCGTCTGCCGGGATGGCGGCGGCAGGGACCGCGCGGCCATCCATGCGCAGATCGCGCAGGCAATCCTCGGTTTTCTGAAAGCGGAGATGCGCTAGGTCGGGTTTTCCGGAAGCCTCGCGGCCGGATGGTGCCGATAAACGAGGTCTTCGGGATCGGAACGGGGTGCCGCCGGGTCGAGACGGCCGCCGATTCGTTCGGCGACGGCCGCGGATCTGCGGTTCTGCGGCGAGACGTAGCTGACAAGCGTGGGCAGGTTCAGGGTCTTGAAGGCCCAGTCGCGCAGCGCCGAGGCGGCTTCCGCCGCATAACCGCGCCCTTCATGGCCTTCGTAAAGCAGCCAGCCCAGTTCCTTTTCCGGAAACAGCGGGCCGTGATTGATGCCGACCTGGCCGACGCATTGTCCCGTTTCGCCAAGCTCGATCATCAGTGCGCCATGGCCGAAAAAGTACCAGTTGGCCTGATCGTGGCAGAACACGCCCCATGTCGAGGGCAGGTCGTAAGGACCGCCGACACCGATGGAGCGTGGCGACGCCATGAAGTCCCGATAGGCGGGAAAGTCTGGGATCATCAGCGGGCGCAGCGTCAGGCGTTCGGTCCTGAGGGTGGGGATAGGGTGGTTCATCTGCCGTTGTCCCTTGGCGGTGCGTAGCCAGGTTTTCTTCCCTCATTCCTGTGACAAGCACAGAAATGAGGGAGAATAAATCTTCAAATCGCAACAAAAAACCCGCCGTTTCCAGCGGGTCTTTTAAAAACTGTCCTGTTCCGGAATGGATCAGGCGGTTTCGAGGAATTCCGTCGCGCCATCCGGCTCGCGCAGAACATAGCCGCGGCCCCAGACGGTTTCGATGTAGTTTGCGCCGCCGGCGGCGTTTGCGAGCTTCTTGCGCAGCTTGCAGATGAAGACGTCGATGATCTTCAGTTCCGGCTCGTCCATGCCGCCATAGAGGTGGTTCAGGAACATTTCCTTGGTCAGCGTCGTGCCCTTGCGCAGCGAAAGCAGCTCGAGCATCTGATATTCCTTGCCGGTCAGGTGAACGCGCTGGCCACCCACTTCAACCGTCTTGGCATCGAGATTGACGATCAGCTCGCCGGTGGCGATGACCGACTGTGCATGGCCCTTGGAACGGCGGACGATAGCGTGAATGCGGGCAACAAGCTCGTCCTTGTGGAACGGCTTGGTCATGTAATCGTCTGCGCCGAAGCCCAGGCCGCGAACCTTGTCCTCGATGCCGGCCATGCCGGACAGGATGAGGATCGGCGTCTTGACCTTGGAGAGGCGAAGCGTTCTCAGAACCTCGTAACCCGACATGTCGGGCAGGTTGAGGTCGAGAAGAATAATGTCGTAATCATAGAGCTTGCCGAGGTCCACGCCTTCCTCACCGAGGTCGGTCGTGTAGACGTTAAAGCTCTCCGACTTGAGCATCAGTTCAATGCTCTGCGCTGTCGCGCTGTCGTCTTCAATAAGTAGAACCCGCATAATTATCCCCTTTGCCGCCCGCGAACCGGTAAATCATTGCCTCGCGCGATGCGGATCCAGACGTTGCCTGATTTGCAGGCTGCCACCAAATGGTTAACAAATTCTAATTGCCTTTGGCAAGGTGTATCGAATTTATTAAGCAAAGTAGGCATTTCGCTGTTTTTGCACGTGAATCCACCATCGCCAAAATTGAAGCTTAACGTGAGGAAATCCCGTTAAGTGATTCAATCGACTCTTACATCGTCGGGTCCATTTTTTTGGACCTGGCATTTACCGACCCTTAAATGATCGTCGTTATCATTAACGATGCCCGTAAACGAAAGGTTAACGACGGCGGTTTTTTATTAACGTCGGGTAACTTTTGGGAATCATTCCGGGACAGGGGGCAACCCTTGCGGAAAAACGGGCGGGTTAAACGGGCCGATCAGGGTGGCATAGTGCCTTTTTGATCCGGGTCTCGCTATCCATGGAGTATTGCGTATGAAGTCGCGTGACAGCCTGGTTCGCCTGAAGGAATTTCAGGTCAATGAAAAACGCCGGCAGCTTAGCCAGCTGCAGCAGATGATGTCCGAGTTCGAGCGGATGGCAAAGGAACTGGTGCATCAGATATCTCTGGAAGAAAGCAAGTCGGGCATTACCGATCCGACGCATTTCGCCTATCCGACCTTCGCCAAGGCCGCGCGCCAGCGGGCGGATAATCTTCAGGTCTCGATCCGTGAGCTGAAGGCCCAGCAGGAAGCGGCCGAAGCTTCGCTGGAGGAAGTGCAGGCCGAATATGAAAAGGCCGCCGCACTGGAAAACCGCGACGGAGCCATCCGCGCCCGCGCCTGACCCTATAGGCGCAGGAAATTACGAAGATCGTCCTCATTGACGGCTGCCGGTGGATCAGGAGGCGGCTTTCAATGACGGGACGCCATGCATTTTTTCGAAAGGCCGCTCCTTAAGGGCGGCCTTTTGTTTTGCCGCGTCGCCGGTGTTTCCCGCCGGGACGGTCAGGCCTGATTTCGATTGTCCGGAGGTGGGGAAAGGCGTATTTTACGGGGGTTCCGACCGTGAGCCGGAGGCTTTTACGCGCACGCGCCCCGTGCGGGTGCGGGCGGCACTTGCAGGGAGGAAAAAATGGCCCGCCAATATATCGATTGCCGCGAATTCCCCAGTGACAGCAGATGCACCGTCGCCATCTCCGCCGATTCTCCGGAGGAGCTTATGGAAGCGGCCGTGCAACACGCCGTGGCCGTGCACGGCGCAAAGGATACGCTTGAATTCCGTGAAGAAGTCCGCCGAAGCATGCATGCCGGGACGCCGCCGTTGAAGGTGGCGTGACGCGGCGGATCGACGCTCTTTTGTGTGAATACCGCGATATTTGGAACGGTTGTGAGGGATTAAGCGTAAGCCGCTTGTTTCTTCTCCCCGTCGGGGAGAAGGTCGCGGCAGCGGGATGAGGGGGCAAGTTCTCGATTTATCGCCAACGTCGCCCCCTCATCCGACCCTTCGGGCCACCTTCTCCCCGGCGGGGAGAAGAAATACGCCGCGACGCTTGCGATTATTCTGCCCTCAGACAGAGGATAAATCGCCCTTACCCCTGAATAACATCCGCCCATTCGGCATGGCGCAATGTCTGGGCCTTGAAGAACGGGCAGAGCGGAATGATTTTCCAGCCGCCCTTGCGGGCTTCATCGATCGCGTGGGCGGCAAGCGCTTGGCCGACGCCTTTACCGCGCAGCGCATCGGGCACGCCGGTATGGTCGATGATGATGAGGGAAGGGGAGGTGCGCGAATAGGTCATCTCCGCCTTGTGGCCGTCGATGGTCGCCGAATATTCGCCGTGCGATCCGGTTTCGGTTGTCTTGATGTCCATGATGAGCGCTTTCCGCATTGCTGTTGGTTGTCGCCACTGTACCGGCTTGCATCCGAATTGAAACAGCGGGATAGCGAACGCAGCGGACACAAACCGGCGACAATCGCCGGCTTTGTGGGGCAGTTCTCAGGGGGAAATCCGAAATCAAACCGAAAACCCCGTCGATAATCCGGCGGGGCGTTCTGTAAACTCGGTCTGGGCGCGTTATCGCGCCGGCGCACTGTTTTAGTGGCGATATTGCTGAATGCGCGTGGTGCGCAGGCCGGCAAGGCCATGATCGGCAATCGAGGACTGCCAGGACAGGAATTCTTCGACGGTGAGCGTATAACGCTCGCAGGCTTCCTCGAGGCTCAACAGTCCACCGCGTACCGCTGCAACCACCTCCGCCTTTCTGCGAATGACCCAGCGACGGGTATTGGCAGGCGGAAGATCCGCGATCGTCAGAGGGCTGCCATCGGGGCCGATGACATATTTAACTCGTGGGCGTATCATTTCGGTCATTGGACACTCTATACAAACTCAAGACCATATGACGGGAACTCTATCCCGGTACCTTTAAAAATTGCCTAAGCAGCTCGTGACAATTTATTAAGAATTTGAACGGTTTCGCCTGATTTGTTCGAGTCGCCTTATTTTGCCGGGAAAAAATTTTTCCAAAAATCGCAATTTTTCTCTCTCACCGGTTGTTTCCGTCAGAGTGCCGCAAGCGAAAGGCACGTTTTCCCGCTGCCCTGGGTAAATTCCGCCGTTCCCTCATGCTGCAGCCGCAGGCGGTCGCCGGCATCGAGGGAAAGGATGGAGGTTGCCGACTGCGATGTGCCTGATGTCGATGCATCGCCGGCGATGCCGAAGCTGGCCGCCGCGCCATTGATGAAAAGCGTTACCCGGTGGCCGGAAGAGGAGACCACGGCGAGCATCAGGGCCGCCAGATAAGGGCCCTTTGCCGGCACCACGAGTTCACGCCCGCCGCCGCTCACCGCATCGCCGAGCGCAAAGCCGCCCTCGGCGATGGAGAGCACGGAAAAACCTGCCGCCGCGCCATTGGCGGGTTTCGTCGTGCCCGCCGGCAGGCCGGCAACAGTGAGCGGGCGGTTCGGCATCGAGACCCGGCCATCGCCGCTGCACAGAAGTGCGGTGTGCCATGAGGCGCCATCCTTGCTGGTCTTGATCGAAAACCCGTCAGTGCCGGCAAGTCCCATTTCCGCCCGGCCGCTCCAGCCGGACTGGAACAGCAACGAGGCGGTATCGCCCTTGCCCGCCTTGTTGATCGTCATGCGGTGGCTGCCGCCTTCTTCGGTGTGGGTGAAGAGGCTGGCGGGGGAGGTGAGCGCCAGCCGATTGGTGGCGTCGGCCTCGGTGCCGATGCCCAGCCTTTCCAGCCGACCCGCGGCCGGCAGCGGCATGTCGCGCCAGTTGCCGTCGCGCAGGATGCGATATCTGCTCTCGTCCGCAAACCACGCCGTCCAGCCCGGCTGCGGCGTGATCGAGAGCCAGGCGCCATCCTGCCGGAAGGCGAGCCTGCCGCCCTTGCCGGCCCAGTCGCCCGCAGCATCGGCGGAGAGGAGGAAACAATCCCCTTCCGCTGCATTATCGGGCGGTGTGGTGATGACGGCCTTGATGACCAGTTGCACAATTGCGTCCAGCCTTTGCAGGGCTTCGTTATGGGTGACGTGTTTCTGTGCCTGCGAGGGGAGGATATAGGGAAGCCGAAGTCTCGCCGTCTGTTCCGTCATGATGTGCCTTCCGCGCTGCGGTGTTTCGTTGCGGGGCATTGTGGGGCGGGGGCGTGGGGTGGGGATGAGCGGGGATGGATTATTTTTTGGGGGGCTTGGCGTATGCCGCTTCACCCCCCTCTGCCCTGCCGGGCATCTCCCCCTCAAGGGGGGAGATCGACTCGTGGATAGGTCTCGCCTATCACGACGTTTGCGAATGAAGCGGTGGTAGCGCCTCCTGCCGATCTCCCCCCTTGAGGGGGAGATGCCCGGCAGGGCAGAGGGGGGTGAGGCGGCATACGCCGAAGCTCACCAAGGCAGAAATCCGATCCACCCGTTGCAGTAGCCGCAGAAGACGGAAAGCGGCGTTACCCCGCGCGTTCCACCGCCATCGCCCCTTCGGCAATGAAATCCGGATTGGCCAGCGCATCCTCGCCGTCACCTCTCACCGCATATGCAAGCGGCCTGCCCTCGCAATCGAGCGTCCTGCCGCCGGCAGCGCGCAGCACGGCGTCGCCGGCGGCCGTGTCCCACATCATGGTGCGGCTGAAGCGGGGGTAGATGTCGGCGGCGCCCTCGGCCAGCATGCAGAATTTCAGCGAGGAGCCGACGGAAATGCAGTCCTTCAGGCCGTGTTCGGCCACGAAGGCTTCCGTTTTCGCCGTGCAATGCGAGCGGCTGATCAGCGCCACGGGGGAAGCGCCGCGCTGGCGCGCGCGGATGGGGTGGCGCGACAGGATGGCGCCTTCGCCGGAAATGGCGAGCTTTTCGGCGGCATTGTCCTCGCCCGTCCAAGCCTGTCCGCGGCAGGGGGCGTAAACCACGCCGGCCACCGGAACGCCGTTGCGGATGAGCGCGATGTTGACGGTGAAATCGTCCTTGCCCGAAATGAATTCCTTGGTGCCATCCAGCGGGTCGACGAGGAAGAATTCCGCACCGGTTTCCGGCAGGATGCCGCTCGATACCGCCTCTTCGGCAACCACGGGGATGTCGGGAAAATGGGCGGCCAGCGCCGCAAGAATGATCGCCTCGGCGCGCTGATCGGCCTCGGTCACCGGCGAGCAGTCGTCCTTATACGACACATGCGGGCCGGCACGGTGGACCGCCATGATGGCCTGCCCGGCGTCCAGCGCCGCTTTCGTCAATATGTCGATCATCTCTTTGCCAATTGATCCCGTCTGCGGGATATCGCCGTTCCGATCTTCGCTACTCCTTTGCCCGCTGCCCGTCAAATAATGGCGTCGGACAATGCTGAAATAAGCATCCGGCCGTCATTTTTTCAGCACTTCCTGCCAAAATCATGGCTCTTTTGACCGGGAAAGCGGCAGCTGGTGTGGAAATTCCAAATTTTGTGCAGGATAGCCCGTTTTTGACTTCACATTTTTAACGAACACGATATGCATTTTGAGGGTGGGGGTCTGCCTGCAAGGGCGCCCCTATAATTAACATAACGAGGCGTGGCCCATTCGAGGTCGTGCCCGGGGGAAAGACATGGAGTATTTTATCCAGCAGCTCATCAACGGGCTGACTCTTGGATCGATCTACGGCCTCATCGCTATCGGCTATACGATGGTTTACGGCATCATCGGCATGATCAACTTCGCCCACGGCGATATTTTCATGCTCGGCGGCTTCGCCGCGCTGATCGTTTTCCTGATCGTGACATCCTTTGTCGCCGGCATTCCGGTGGCGCTTCTTCTGCTTCTGATGATGGTCGTCGCCATGCTGATGACCGGCCTGTGGAACTGGGTGATCGAACGCGTCGCCTATCGCCCGCTCAGAGGCTCCTTCCGTCTTGCACCGCTGATCACGGCCATCGGCATGTCGATCGCGCTGTCCAACTTCATCCAGGTGACGCAGGGTCCGCGCAACAAGCCGATCCCGTCGATGGTGACGGAAAGCTATCATTTCGGCGCCATTACCGTGTCGCTGAAGCAGCTCATCATCATGGTCGTTACCTCGGTGCTGCTCTTCGCCTTCTGGTATATCGTCAACAAGACCCCGCTCGGCCGGGCGCAGCGCGCCACCGAACAGGATCGCAAGATGGCCGCACTGCTTGGCGTCGATGTCGACAAGACGATCTCCATCACCTTCATCATGGGTGCGGCGCTCGCCGCTGTCGCGGGCACCATGTATCTCATGTATTACGGCGTTGCCTCCTTCAGCGATGGCTTCATTCCCGGCGTCAAGGCGTTTACGGCGGCCGTTCTCGGCGGCATCGGCTCGCTTCCGGGCGCTGTTCTCGGCGGTCTGCTGATCGGCCTCATCGAATCGCTGTGGTCGGCCTATTTCTCCATCGCCTACAAGGATGTCGCGGCATTCGGCATCCTGGCTTTCGTGCTGATCTTCAAGCCGACCGGCATTCTCGGTCGTCCGGAAGTCGAGAAGGTGTGATCCCATGACCAATATCGCTTCCGACAACGCTGCTTCCAGCCCGAGCCTGATGGCGGCGGCTGTGAAGGAGGGCCTGATTGCGGGCCTCATCTCGTTCGGCATGTTCATTCTTTATGTGGGCATCGTCACCTATCAGGATATCAACAACCAGCTGATCTGGGGCACCCGCTGGGGGCTTCTGGCGGTCTTCGTCGGCATTGCCGCTGTCGGCCGCTTTCTCGTCGTCGGCTTCATCAAGCCGTCGCTGGACCGTCGCAAGCTGGCCAAGGCCAAGAGCGGCGTGCTGGAGATTTCCGAAGAGAAGGGCTTTTTCCACAAACACTTCCTGAAGCTGGCGCTGGTCCTGCTGCTGCTTTATCCCGTTATCGCCGTGCAATTGTTCGGCTTTCAGGGTTCGCTGAAATTCGTCGACAATTTCGGCATCCAGATCCTGATCTATGTGATGCTGGCCTGGGGCCTCAACATCGTCGTCGGGCTGGCCGGCCTGCTCGATCTCGGTTACGTGGCCTTTTATGCGGTCGGCGCCTATTCCTATGCGCTGCTCTCCAGCCATTTCGGCCTGTCCTTCTGGGTGCTCCTGCCGGTCGCCGGCATTCTCGCGGGCTTCTGGGGCATCATCCTCGGTTTCCCGGTTCTTCGTCTTCGCGGCGACTATCTGGCAATCGTGACGCTCGCCTTCGGTGAAATCATCCGCCTCGTGCTTTTGAACTGGACGGATGTGACCAAGGGCACCTTCGGTATTTCGGGCATCGCCAAGGCGTCCGTCTTCGGCATCTGGTCCTTCGATGTCGGCGCGTCGAATAATTTCGCCAAGGCCTTCGGCCTGTCGATGTCGTCGGCCTATTACAAGATCTTCCTGTTCTACGTGATCCTGCTGCTTTGCATGCTGACGGCCTATGTGACCATCCGCCTGCGCCGCATGCCGATCGGCCGTGCCTGGGAAGCGCTGCGCGAGGACGAGATCGCCTGCCGTTCGCTCGGCATCGATACCGTCATCACCAAGCTCACCGCCTTTGCGACGGGCGCGATGTTCGGCGGTTTTGCCGGCTCCTTCTTCGCCGCGCGTCAGGGTTTCGTGTCGCCGGAAAGCTTCGTGTTCCTCGAATCCGCCGTCATTCTCGCCATCGTCGTTCTCGGCGGCATGGGCTCGCTGACGGGTATCGCCATTGCGGCGCTGGTCATGGTCGGCGGCACCGAGCTTCTGCGTGAAATGGAGTTCCTGAAGCATGTCTTCGGGCCCGACTTCACGCCTGAACTTTACCGTATGCTGCTCTTCGGCCTTGCCATGGTCATCGTCATGCTGTTCAAGCCGCGCGGCTTCGTCGGCTCGCGCGAACCCACGGCCTTCCTAAAGGAACGCAAGGCCGTCTCCGGCAGCTTTACCAAGGAAGGTCACGGTTGATGGCTTCCGGAACGGCAACAATGACACCCAATACGACTGGCGATACGATCCTCAAGGTCGAACATCTCTCGATGCGCTTCGGCGGCCTGATGGCCATCAACGACTTCTCCTTCGAGGCGAAGCGCGGCGAGATCACGGCGCTGATCGGCCCCAACGGTGCGGGCAAGACCACGGTCTTCAACTGCATCACCGGCTTCTACAAGCCGACCATGGGCATGATCACCATGCGCCAGCAAAGCGGCGAGGCGCATCTTCTCGAGCGCCTGCCGGATTTCGAAATCACCAAGAAGGCCAAGGTGGCGCGCACCTTCCAGAACATCCGCCTGTTTTCGGGGCTGACGGTTCTGGAAAACCTGCTGGTGGCGCAGCACAATGCGCTGATGAAGGCCTCGGGTTACACGATCCTCGGTCTTCTCGGCCTGCCCGCTTACCGCCGGGCGGTGGATGCCTCTATCGAAAAGGCCAAATACTGGCTTGAAAAGGCCGATCTGATCGACCGCGCCGACGATCCGGCCGGCGACCTTCCCTATGGTGCGCAGCGCCGTCTGGAAATCGCCCGCGCCATGTGCACGGGGCCGGAGCTTCTGTGCCTCGACGAGCCGGCCGCCGGCCTTAACCCGAAGGAATCGCTGGCGCTCAACGCGCTCCTGCGCGGCATTCGCGACGAGGGCACGTCGCTGCTCCTCATCGAGCACGACATGTCCGTGGTGATGCAGATTTCCGACCATGTGGTGGTTCTGGAATATGGCCAGAAGATTTCCGACGGCACGCCGGACCATGTGAAGAACGACCCGAAGGTCATCGCCGCCTATCTGGGTGTCGAGGATGATGAAGTGGAAGACGTGATTGCGGAAGAACTCGACGGAGGAGCGGCCTGATGTCCGGTGAACCGCTTCTGAAAGTCCAGGGTGTCGAAACCTATTATGGCAATATCCGTGCTCTGGCCGGTGTCGATGTCGAGGTCAAAAAGGGTGAGATCGTCAGCCTGATCGGCGCCAACGGCGCCGGCAAGTCAACGCTGATGATGACCATCTGCGGCAGCCCGCAGGCGCGCGCCGGCCAGGTGATCTTCGACGGCGAGGATATTACCCAGCTGCCGACCCATCTGATCGCCCGCAAACGCATTGCCCAGTCGCCCGAAGGCCGCCGGATTTTCCCGCGCATGACGGTGCTGGAAAACCTGCAGATGGGCGCCAATCTCGATAACCTGAAATATTTCAAGGAAGACGTCGAGAAGATCTTCGTGATGTTCCCGCGCCTGAAGGAGCGCCAGAGCCAGCGGGGCGGCACGCTTTCCGGCGGTGAGCAGCAGATGCTATCCATCGGCCGCGCGCTGATGGCACGGCCGAAGCTCCTGCTGCTGGACGAGCCGTCGCTCGGTCTCGCACCCTTGATCGTCAAGGGCATTTTCGAGGCAATCAAGAAACTCAACCAGGAAGAGGGGCTGACCGTGTTCCTCGTGGAGCAGAACGCCTTTGCCGCGCTCAAGCTTTCCGACCGCGCTTATGTGATGGTCAACGGCAAGGTGACGATGAGCGGTTCGGGCAGGGAACTGCTCGCCGATCCGCAGGTGCGCGCCGCCTATCTCGAAGGCGGACGACACTGAAAGATTTTACTTGCGCCGGAAATTTTGCGGCGCAAGACTGCAAACGGCGGCCTGTCGTCCTTTCGGCAAAACCTTAAGGATCCATGGCGGGGTGCAAACAATAAAATGCCCGGCGGGAAAACGACGGGACGACAGACAAGGCAGGGTCAGGGCGTTTCTGCCCGGCACTGATGGGGAAAGAGATGCAGGGCCTTTTTTTCGAAACGGATAACGGCGTGCGGTATGTTCTGCGCGCGCTGGTTGTTCTTCTGGGTTTCTGGACGGCATGGCGCACGGGCAAGTCCGTGGCCGATGGCTGGGGCGGTTATACGCGGGTGGTTATCTATACGCTCGCTCTGGGTGTGGTGATGCGGTTTCTGCATCACGCGCTGTTCAACGGGCCGTTCATCAACGGCTTCTATTACGTGTTTGACGTCGTTCTTCTTCTGGTTTTTTCCAGCGTCGGTTTCCGCACGCGCCGGACAAGCCAGATGGTCAATAACTACTATTGGCTTTACGACCGGACATCGGCATTTTCCTACAAGAAGAAAGATTGACAGGCGGATTTTTCCGGCTGCACAATGCTCGTCAGAGTGGAACAGTTTCCTGTTCAGTGAAGGTGGGTACTGAACAGGTCCTTGCAATCAACCCATCCAAAGGAACTGGGAGTAAAGTAATGAAGAAGTCTCTTCTTTCCGCTGTTGCGCTGACCGCCATGGTCGCGTTTGGCGGTTCGGCCTGGGCCGATGTCGTGATCGCTGTCGGCGCACCGCTGACCGGCCCGAACGCTGCTTTCGGCGCTCAGATCCAGAAGGGTGCCGAACAGGCCGCGAAAGACATCAATGCCGCCGGCGGTATCAATGGCGAGCAGATCAAGATCGTGCTGGGCGACGACGTATCCGACCCCAAGCAGGGTATTTCGGTTGCCAACAAGTTCGTCGCTGACGGCGTGAAATTCGTTGTCGGTCACTTCAACTCCGGCGTTTCCATTCCGGCTTCTGAAGTTTACGCCGAAAACGGCATTCTCGAAATCACACCCGCCGCAACCAACCCGGTCTTTACCGAGCGCGGCCTGTGGAACACGTTCCGTACCTGCGGCCGTGACGACCAGCAGGGCGGCATTGCCGGCAAGTACCTGGCCGATCATTTCAAGGACGCCAAGGTCGCCATCATTCACGACAAGACGCCTTACGGTCAGGGCCTTGCCGATGAAACCAAGAAGGCTGCCAATGCGGCCGGCGTGACGGAAGTCATGTATGAAGGCGTCAACGTCGGCGACAAGGACTTCTCCGCGCTGATCTCCAAGATGAAGGAAGCCGGCGTTTCCATCATTTACTGGGGCGGCCTGCACACCGAAGCCGGCCTCATCATCCGCCAGGCGGCTGACCAGGGCCTGAAGGCCAAGCTCGTTTCGGGCGACGGTATCGTCTCGAACGAACTTGCTTCCATCGCCGGCGACGCCGTCGAAGGCACGCTCAACACCTTCGGCCCCGATCCGACGCTGCGCCCGGAAAACAAGGAACTGGTAGAGAAGTTCAAGGCCGCCGGCTTCAACCCGGAAGCCTACACGCTCTACTCCTATGCCGCGATGCAGGCGATTGCCGGTGCGGCGAAGGCCGCCGGTTCCGTGGAGCCGGAAAAGGTTGCCGAGGCCCTGAAGTCCGGCACCTTCCCGACCGCGCTCGGCGACATCTCCTTCGACGAGAAGGGCGACCCGAAGCTTCCCGGCTACGTCATGTACGAATGGAAGAAGGGTCCGGACGGCAAGTTCACCTACATCCAGCAGGGCAGCTAAGCCCTTCTGCGACACCCTATCGAAGCCCGGCAGCGATGCCGGGCTTTTTGTTTGCGGTCTCGACGCGGGTTTGAGTTTGTCACCGTCTCGCAACTGCTCGAAAACCGCTGAAGCTCATTCTCTTGCCAGAGCGCCTCAGTCGATCCGCGTCAGAATAAAGTCCGCGCGTTCCCCTATGCCGGATTTCGGAAGCACGGAAATATCGTAACCAAGCTCGTCATAGTCGCGGAGCAAACGCTCATATTCCGCGACCGCCGCATCGAAGCCATGCTTGCGCTCGCTGTCGCCCCTGTAGATTTCCGGCCATGGCGGGGTGAGGAAGACCAGACGGTTATAGCGGTGTGCAACCCCCAGCGTCTCGATGAAGGCATCGCCATTTATATGACGAAGCGCCGAGGCGGCGTCGATCAGGCCGCGATCGAAGAAGACCGGGCCTTCCGGCGGGGCCTTTTGCCGGTCTTCGAGCGCCATGGCGATGGCGCGGCGGGCAAAGGCTTCGATGTCGATCCACGGCAGGGCCGCGCCGCCATTGCGGGTTTCTTCGATGACGATGCGGCGGCCTGGCTCTTCCACGGTGGCGAAACCGCGCCGGGCAAGCTCGGCAAGAAGCGTCGATTTTCCGCCGCCGGAGCAGCCGGAAAGGATGATGAAACGGTCCATTGGATTTCTATCGTGTGACAGGGTTCAGGTGGTTCGAGCGGTGATTTTTGGGTGGGGGGTTGCCACTTGTTTCTTCTCCCCGAAGGGGGAGAAGGTGGCCCGGAGGGTCGGATAAGGGGGCAACGTTGCCGGATTTCGGAGAGCTTGCCCCCTCATCCCGCTGCCGCGGACTTCTCCCACTCGGGGAGAAGAAACAAGCCGCAACCGCCCGGCCAATAAGCGGGTGGTGTGTACTCAAGCGGACAATATATGCTGGACGAACCTTAGCATATTAACGGCAATCGTCACCCCTGATGCAATATATGCGCCGCCTTCACGGCCGCCGATGCCCGGTTTTCCACCCCGAGCTTCACATAGATCTGCTCCAGATGCTTGTTCACGGTTCTCGCGGAAAGGCCGAGGATATCGCCGATATCGCGATTGGATTTGCCCTTCGCGATCCACAGCAGCACTTCCGATTCCCGGGCAGTGAGGGAAAAATGCTCGCGCAGCAGGTGGTCGCCGGATTTCTCATTGGCGGCGGTGAGGCGGAAAAGGAATTCATCCGGCCCCATGGCGCCGAGGAAGGACAGTTGCAGGGCGGGCCGCCCGGCCTCGGTGATCGTCAAAGGCACGTCGCGGCCGGTTTCCGCCGCCGCCCGTTCTGCGAGCCAGCGGCCGATATGGCTGGTGACGATTTCCATGCCGTCGTCGCGGCCCGTGGCGGCGTTGACGAGCCGCGTCGCCTGCGGCGTTGACCAGTGGATGGCGCCATTGGCGCGCACGGCAAGCAGGTGGCGGCCGGCGGCATCGAGCGCGACGCGGGCGCTTTGCGCCGAGCGGGCATTGGAAAGGTGCACGCGGATGCGGGCGCGCAGCTCGTCGATGTTGATCGGCTTGGTCAGATAATCGACGCCGCCGGATTCGAGCGCCCGCACCACATGTTCGGTCTCCGTCAGCCCGGTCATGAAGATGACGGGCACCTGCGCCACCGCCGCATTGGCCTTCAGGCGGCGGCAGGTCTCGAAACCGTCCATGGCCGGCATGACGGCGTCGAGCAGGATGATATCGGGCGTGATGCGTTCGGCGATGTTGAGCGCGGCCTGGCCGGAGGTGGCGATGAGGGCGGAAAAGCCTGATTGTTCCAGCGCATCGGTGAGGAACCCGAGTGCTTCCGGGCTGTCATCCACCAGCAATACGATGTCTCTCGGGGCTGCCGCCGCCTGACCGCTCATGCCTTGCCGTCTCCCGTGTCACTATCCGCAAACCGTTTGAGAAAATGCGCGTAACCGGCCAGATCGAAGGCCTGCACATAGGTGCCGAGCTCCTGCGTGAAGGGCAGGTTTTCCGTATTGCGGGCAAGATCGGCGAGTTTCGCCTCGATGCCGCGTATGTAGCCTATTTCGCCGAGCCGCTGCAAATCCTGAATGTGAATTGCGCCGGGATGGACGATCTGCGCTACGGGCGGCGGCGATGGCGGGGGCGGCATATCCGCCTCGTAGATCCATTTCAGGCCGAGATGCACGGCAAGCCTGTCGCAGAGATGACGGATATCGACGGGCTTGGCGATGGCGTCATTGTGGTTGTCCTCGCCCGCGCCCGCCACGGTTCCGTCGCCGATATTGGCCGAGAGCATGATGAGCGGGGCGGTCTGCCCGGCTTCACGCAGTTTCGTCACAAGCTGCCAGCCGGTCATGCCGGGCATGGAAATATCGATGAGGAAGAGATCGGGCTTCACGCCTTCGATGAGCGTCAGGCATTCCGGCCCGCTCTGGGCGGTCAGCACCACGAAATCGAGCGGCACCAGCACCTGCCGCATCAGCTCGCGATGATCCTCATTGTCATCGACCACGACGATGGTGCGGCGCGGCCCGGAATAGGAGCGGATGGTCTTTTCCGCCGCCGGCGCCGTGCTTGGCCGGTGCACGGCAGAGAGCATGAGGCGCACGCGGAAGGTGGAACCCTCATCCTTTGTGCTGGAAACGGAAATTTCGCCGCCAAGCGTATTGGTGAGGAGCCTTGTGATGGTCAGGCCGAGGCCGAGGCCCGGCATGGGGCGCACGCTGTCTGCCTCGCCCCGCTGGAAGGGCTCGTAGATGCGGGCGAGGTCTTTTTCGGCAATGCCGCGGCCGGTATCGGAAACGGTGAAACTCGCCACCTGGCTGCGATAACCGACATCGAAGGTGACGGCGCCCTCATCGGTGAATTTGATGGCGTTGGAGATGAGGTTGACGAGGATCTGGCGCAGCCGCTTTTCGTCGGTGCGGACATATTGCGGCAGGGCCCGCGACCGGTCGTGGCGGAACTCCAGCCCCTTGGCCTGCGCCTGCGGGCGGAACATATCGACGATCTGGTCGAGGAAATCCTGAATATTGATCTCGTTGGAATAGACCTGCAGGCGCCCCGCCTCGATCTTGGAAATATCGAGAAGCCCGTCGATCAGGCCGGACAGGTGATCGGCCGAGCGGCGGATGACCTTGATTGCCGATTGCCGGGGCGGGGGGATGGTGTCGTCGCGCTCGAGAATCTGGGCATAACCCAGGACGGCGTTGAGCGGGGTGCGGAGTTCATGGCTGAGGCCCACCACGTAACGGCTCTTGGCGCGGTTGGCGGCCTCAGCCGTTTCCTTGGCGTCCTGAAGGGCGGCATCGGTCTTCTTGTGGGCGGCGATTTCCTTCAGCAGCAATGTGTTCTGGCGCGAGGATTCTTCTTCCGCCACCACCCGGCTGTCATGGGCAAGCACGAGGAACCAGCAGACGATGCCGGCAATGACGGCGAAGACGAAAAACACGATGAGGATGGTGCGGTTCACCACATCGGCCGTTTCCGGCGAGGCGGTGCCGACCTGATGGGCGATCATCGCCAATATGCCGCCAATGGCGGTGACGGCAATCGCCGCGGCCATGCCGTAGCGTCCGAGCCGGGTGGCGAGTTTGGCCACCAGCTGATCCGGCAGGAATGATTTCGCGACGGTGGCGACCTGATAGTTCAGCTTCGCCTTCGGCTTGCACATGTCATGGCAGCGGCTGTCCAGCGAGCAGCAGAGCGAACAGATCGGTGCGGCATAGGCCGGGCACCAGGCCATGTCTTCCGGCTCGAAAGGGTGCTCGCAGATCGAGCAGGTGATGCTGCTTTCCTCACGCCATTTCTGGCGCGGTTTGCGGGCGAGATAAAATTTGCCCTTCGTGCCCCAGGCAATCAGCGGCGAGGCGATGAAAGCGACGATCAGTGTCAGATAGGGCGCGAGCGATGCGGCGAGCGGTCCGAAGGCCCCGAAATGCGCCATCAGCGCAATGGTGGCTGAAAGCGCCATGGAGCCGACACCGACGGGATTGATGTCGTAGAGATGGGCGCGCTTGAATTCGATGCCGGGCGGAGCAAGGCCGAGCGGCTTGTTGATGAAGAGATCGGCGGAAATGGTGCAGAGCCACGCCATGGCGATGATGGAAAAGATGCCGAGCGTTTCTTCCAGCAGCCGGTAAATGCCGAGTTCCATTAGAAGCAGCGCGATCGCCACGTTGAAGACCAGCCAGACGACGCGGCCGGGGTGGCTGTGGGTGAGCCGCGAGAAGAAGTTCGACCAGGCGAGCGAACCCGCATAGGCGTTCATGACGTTGATCTTCAGCTGCGAGACGACCACGAAGGCGACCATCAGCAGCATGGCCGCCGTCTCGTTGGGGATCATGTAACCGAAGGCGGTGAGATACATTTGCGCCGGATCGGCGGCGCGATCCACCGAGACGCCGGAACTGAAGGTGAGCACCACGAGGAAGGAACCGGCGAGCAGCTTCGGCACGCCGACGACGACCCAGCCCGAGCCCGCCAGGAAAACCGCAATGCGGTGACGCAGGCGGCTTTGCCCCTCGGCCGGCAGGAAGCGCAGGAAGTCCACCTGTTCGCCGATCTGCGACATCAGCGCCAGGATGACGGCGGAGGCCGCGCCGAATTCCACCAGATTGAAATCTGCCACCGTGCCGGGCGGCCCCGAGGCGTGGTGTATGCCGGCAAAGGCCCGCCACAGATCGTATTTTTCCCAGTCCATCAGGGCAATGAAGACGAAGGGCAGAATATTCAGCACGATCCAGAAGGGCTGGGTGATGATCTGGAAACGGCTGATGAGCCGCACGCCATGGGTGACGAGCGGAATGACCATGACGGCCGAGATGATGTAGCCGATCCACAAGGGTATGCCGAGCGCCAGTTCCAGCGCGCCTGACATGATCGACGCCTCGATGGCGAAGAGCATGAAAGTGAAGGCGGCGTAGATCAGCGAGGTTATGGTGGAGCCGATGTAACCGAAGCTTGCGCCGCGTGTCAGCAGATCGATATCGACGCCGTGGCGGATGGCGTAACGGCTGATCGGCAGGCCGACGGCCAGCATGGCGATGGCGGCGACGAGAATGGCGTAAAAGGCGTTGGTGGTGCCGTAGGAGAGCGTGATCGCGCCACCGATGGCTTCCAGCGCCAGAAAGGAAATCGCGCCGATGGCGGTGTGGGAAATGCGGTTGGAGGAAAATTGCCGGGCGCTTTTGGCGGTAAAACGCAGCGCATAATCTTCCAGCGTCTGGTTGGCGACCCAGCGGTTATATTCGCGCCTGACGGGGATGATGCGTTGCCGTGCCGCCATACCTATTGAGCGCCTTTCCGCAACGGGCCTCTCACAGCCGCACCGACATGCCGCCATCCACCGTCAGCACATGGCCGTTGACGAAGGAGGCCGCGTCGCTCGCCAGAAACAGCGCCGCGCCGGCAATCTCATCCGGCCGGCCCCAGCGCTCCAGCGGCACCCGCAGTTTGGCGAAGGCCACCATCTCAGGATTTTCGGCAAGGGCGGCATTGGTTTCGGTGGCGAACATGCCGGGTGCGATGGCGTTGCTGGTAATGCCGCGTGCGCCATATTCCACGGCAATCGCCCGCATCAGGCCGGTCAGCCCCTGTTTGGCGACGGGATAGATGGCATCCCCCGGCCGGACGATATGGCCGAGAATCGAGGTGATGGTGATGATACGGCCGTAACCATTGGCGTTCATGGCCTCCGCCGCATCGCGCGATAGCGAGATGGAGGAAGTGAGATCGGTGCGGATCAGTTCCAGCACGTCCTCGTCGCTGAATTCAGCAAGCGGGCGGCGGTCGCGCGCGCCGACATTGTTGACGAGGATATCGAGGTGGCCGAACTCGTCCATGATATGGCGAACAAGGGCGCTGCCAGCTGCGGTATCGGCGATATCGAAAGCGGCGTAATCGGCTTTGCCGCCGGCCTTGCGCAACGTTTCGACCGCCTGTTCCAGCGTTTCGGTATTGCGGCCGGTCAGCCACACATGAGCGCCCGCTTCGGCGAAGGCGCTGGCGATTTCGAAGCCAAGGCCGCGGCCGCTGCCGGTGATGACGGCGGTGCGGTTTTCGAGAGAGAATTTCTGGAGAATGCCCATCGCTCACCTTCTTGCTTGACGTGCCGAAACTTGGAGTTCGCGAAGGAAGAATATGCCGCGTGGGGAAGAGAGCGAAAGGTCGCCCGTCCGGCCCGGCTGTTCGGTGGACAGAAAAATGGCGTCGCCCGGTTTGGGCGACGCCATCAGTTCGATATCAGGCAGCAGCCGACTTTGCGAGCGGCACTTCTGCGATCGTCTTCAGAACGATGGAAGCGATCTGGTAAGGGCAGCCTTGAGAGTTCGGACGACGGTCTTCGAGGTAACCCTTGTAACCGTTGTTGACGAAGGAATGCGGAACGCGGATCGACGCGCCACGGTCGGCAACGCCGTAGGAGAACTTGTTCCACGGAGCGGTTTCGTGCTTGCCGGTCAGACGCAGGTGGTTGTCCGGGCCGTAAACGTCGATGTGCTCTTTCCAGTTCTTGGCAAAAGCGGCCATGAGGGCTTCGAAATATTCCTTGCCGCCAACTTCGCGCATGAACTTGGTGGAGAAGTTGCAATGCATGCCCGAACCGTTCCAGTCGGTGTCGCCGAGCGGCTTGCAATGGAATTCGACGTCGATGCCGTACTGTTCGCAAAGGCGCAGCAGCAGGTAACGGGCGATCCAGATCTGGTCGGCGGCGCGCTTGGAGCCCTTGCCGAATACCTGGAATTCCCACTGGCCCTTGGCCACTTCGGCATTGATGCCTTCGTGGTTGATGCCGGCTTCGAGGCAGAGATCGAGGTGCTCTTCAACGATTTCGCGGGCAACCGAACCGACATTCTTGAAGCCGACGCCGGTGTAATAAGGACCCTGCGGAGCCGGGTAACCCTGTTCCGGGAAGCCGAGCGGGCGGCCGTCCTGGTAGAAGAAGTATTCCTGCTCGAAACCGAACCATGCATCTTCGTCGTCGAGGATGGTTGCGCGGCTGTTCGACGGATGCGGGGTGACGCCATCGGGCATCATGACTTCGCACATGACGAGCGCACCGTTGGAGCGGGCCGGGTCGGGATAGATCGCGACGGGCTTCAGCACGCAATCCGACGAGTGGCCTTCGGCCTGCTGCGTGGACGAGCCATCAAAGCCCCAAAGCGGCAGCTGCTCGAGTGTGGGGAATTCGTCGAATTCCTTGATCTGGGTCTTGCCGCGCAGGTTGGGGACCGGCTTGTATCCGTCCAGCCAGATGTACTCGAGTTTGAACTTAGTCATTACGAACCTCTCATAGGTAACAATGCGAAGCCTTGAGGCCTCCCGTGGCTTTGGCCACCGAAGCGCATTCGCGTTCAAGGGCTGACCCCTTAGATGCATGCCGCGTGCCAGATTGGCGATATCGGGCGATTTTTTCGAAAAATCTTTCAGGGGCCCTGTCGCCCAGGAGCCTGGAAATCACGCGCGGATGGTTCTGTTGCACTGCGGAAGGCAAATTCACCCCTCATGTTTCATCATTGAATCCTGATAGATAGCCGGCGTCTCCCGGAGGAATGCCCTGCTGCGGTGCAATGATTTCGGTTGCGCGCGAGGGATTGGCATTTGCCCCAAAAACCGGCGCTTTCGGAATGGTTTTTCTTGTAGATGAGACGAATAATGCCTATATTTTTCGCAAGGTGATTTTTTTTTAATCAAACGGAGCGAATCTGGCCTTTGCGGGTTTGCTCCTGATACCAAAGTGCTTCGATGCAAACAGAGTGAGATGACCGAAATGGCGACTGGCTTTCATCGTGAGACGGCAACGATCTATCAATTCCCGATTGGCGGGCGCGCGGGCGTGTCCAAATTCCGCAACAGCGGGCTGAGTGACCTCGAGCGCGAGGCGCGCGAGCCGCATGTGGATTTCGGCTCGTGGTACCACGACGAGGCGATCCGCGACGAAGAGCGGAACGACAAGCCGCATTCCTAATGTGAGACCGTGCCGTGCATTTCTTCTCCCCGCCGGGGAGAAGGTGGCTCGAAGGGTCGGATGAGGGGCAACCCCTCCGTATATCGCGGCGCTCGCCCCCTCATCCCGCTGCCGCGGGCCTTCCCCTCGGGGAGAAGAAACAGGTTGGAGCCTCCTGCTTCACATAGGAGCGCCCTGGCGGTTTAGCTCTCTTCAACCCCTCGTGCATCTTTCGCCACCCCGCCTACGTCAATTGACGTATACGGTTTCGCTCTCACGAGATCGATAGTCCCTCCCAGCAGCGGCCGCAGATGCCGCTGAGCCTCCACGAGAGGCCAAACAAGGAGAGGGGTTCTTCCGATGATATTCCGCAAGACGCTTAGTGCCGCGCTGCTTGGCGCGATCCTGTCCACCACCGCCTTCCATGGCGCTTTTGCCGCTGACGACACCATCAAGGTCGGCGTGCTGCATTCGCTGTCCGGCACCATGGCCATTTCAGAGACCACGCTGAAGGACGCCATGCTGATGCTCATCGACGAGCAGAACAAGAAGGGCGGCGTGCTCGGCAAGAAACTTGAAGCCGTGGTGGTCGATCCGGCCTCCGACTGGCCACTGTTCGCCGAAAAAGCTCGTCAGCTGATTTCGCAGGACAAGGTCGCCGCCGTTTTCGGCTGCTGGACGTCTTCCTCGCGCAAGTCGGTTCTGCCGGTCTTTGAAGAGCTGAACTCGATCCTGTTCTATCCGGTTCAGTACGAGGGTGAAGAATCCTCGCGCAACATCTTCTATACGGGTGCAGCACCCAACCAGCAGGCCATTCCGGCCGTAGACTACCTTGCCAATACAGAAGGCGTCGAGCGCTGGGTTCTGGCCGGCACGGACTATGTCTATCCGCAGACCACCAACAAGATCCTGAAGGCCTACCTGATGTCGAAGGGCGTCAAGGAAGAGGACATCATGATCAACTACACGCCGTTCGGTCATTCCGACTGGCAGACGATCGTGTCCGACATCAAGAAATTCGGCTCGGCCGGCAAGAAGACCGCCGTTGTCTCCACCATCAATGGTGACGCCAACGTGCCCTTCTACAAGGAACTGGCGAACCAGGGCATCAAGGCTGAAGACATTCCCGTCGTTGCCTTCTCCGTGGGCGAAGAAGAATTGGCCGGTCTCGATACCGCACCGCTGGTCGGCCACCTTGCCGCCTGGAACTACTTCCAGTCCGTCGATGCGCCGGTCAATGCCGAATTCATCAAGACCTGGCATGCCTTTACCAAGAACGACAAGCGCGTGACCAACGACCCGATGGAAGCCGCCTATATCGGCTTCAACGCCTGGGTAAAGGCCGTCGAATCCGCCGGCACGACGGATACGGACAAGGTTCTCGACTCGATTATCGGCGTTTCCGTGCCGAACCTTTCGGGCGGTTACTCCACCGTCATGCCGAACCACCACATCACCAAGCCGGTGCTGATCGGCGAAATCCAGGCCGATGGCCAGTTCGAAATCGTGCAGCAGACGCCGCAGGTCGTGGGTGACGAGTGGTCGGATTATCTGCCGGACTCGAAGGATCTGATCTCGGATTGGAGGAAGCCGATGTCCTGCGGCAACTTCAATGTGGCCAGTGGCAAGTGCGGCGGCAAGGGTAGCTGATTAGCGAGGTGGGTGCCGCTCCCTTTGTTGGGGGGCGGTTTTCTCATTGGAAACTGAACAAGAATTACCCCCCTCTGCCCTGCCGGGCATCTCCCCCTCAAGGGGGGAGATCGACCTGCGGCGAGGTCCCGCCCATCTCTATGTTTGAGAATGAAGTGGCGAGAAAGCGTCTTGCCGATCTCCCCCCTTGAGGGGGAGATGCCCGGCAGGGCAGAGGGGGGTGAAGCCGCATATTCAGGTCGCGCCAAATTCAAACGCCCCGTCGCAAACCGCCCAAGGAACCCGACATGACGATCCGATCTTTTCTCGGAGCCATCTTCCTCTGGCTCACCCTGGGGATCGCAGCCCAATCCGTCGCGCAAAGCGAACCCAAGGCGCTGATCGACCAGCTCGGCACGGCGGATTTCAAGCAGGCCGAAGTGCTGATCGGGCAGATTGCCGCCACGGGCGATGCGCGTGTCGTGCCGGCGCTCGAGGCTTTTGCGGCGGGCGATCTTTACGTGCGCAAGGCCGACAATCTGGTGTTCATGGCAAAGCCGGCAGGTTCCAATTTTACGCTGATCGACCCGCTGACGGGCGAAAGTGCGGGTGAAGCGCCGAAGGCGGCTGTCAGCAAGATCAAGGTCAACAATAATCTGCGCCGCGTCATCCGCGCCGCTCTTGGCGGCCTGACCCTGCTCAGCCCGGAAAAATCCGTGCGGCTTTCCGCGGCAGACGCCGTTCTGAAAGCGCCGAGCGCCGAAAATCTCGAATTGCTGGAAGCGGCCATCGCCAAGGAGGCCGATACTGAGGTGCGGACCCGGATGGAGGAGGCGCGGGCTGTCTCGCTGCTCTCCTCCGAACGTTCGCTCGAACAGAAGAAAGAGGCAATCGCCACCATCAAGAGCCTTGGCGGGCGCGATGCGATCGGCATTCTGATGGCGGCCTCCTCGTCGGTGGATCAGAGCCTGAAACCGGATATCGACAGCGCCATATCGAGCATCGAAAGCTCCCTTGCCTTCTGGGACTATGCGCAGAATGTCTGGTACGGCCTGTCGCTCGGTTCCGTGCTTTTGCTCGCCGCCATCGGCCTTGCCATCACCTTCGGCGTCATGGGCATCATCAACATGGCGCATGGCGAGATGGTGATGATCGGCGCCTATTCCACCTTCATGGTGCAGGAGGTGATCCGCACGCATTTCCCCGGCCTTTTCGACTGGTCGCTGGCGATTGCTCTGCCCGCCGCCTTTCTGGTGACGGCCTTGGTCGGCCTCGTGATGGAGCGCGGTGTCATCCGCTTTCTTTACGGGCGGCCGCTGGAAACGCTTCTCGCCACCTGGGGCATCTCGCTCATCCTGCAACAGGGCGTGCGCTCCATCTTCGGCCCCACCAATCGGGAAGTCGGCAGCCCGAGCTGGATGTCCGGCTCCTTCAGCGTCGGTTATCTCAATTTCACCTGGAACCGGGTGTGGATCGTCTGCTTCTCGCTGTCGGTATTCTTCGCGCTGCTGGTTCTCCTGAAGCGCTCCGCCTTCGGGTTGCAGATGCGCGCCGTGACGCAGAACCGCCGCATGGCCTCTTCCATGGGCATCCGAACCCCCTGGGTGGATGCCTTTACCTTCGCGCTTGGTTCGGGCGTTGCCGGTCTCGCCGGCGTGGCGTTGTCGCAGATCGACAACGTCTCGCCCAATCTCGGCCAGAGCTACATCATCGACAGTTTCATGGTGGTGGTGTTCGGCGGTGTCGGCAATCTCTGGGGAACGCTGGTTGGCGCCCTGTCTCTCGGCGTGCTCAACAAGTTCCTCGAGCCAACGGTGGGCGCCGTGCTCGGCAAGATCCTCGTGCTCGTTCTCATCATCCTGTTCATCCAGAAGCGGCCGCGCGGTCTCTTCGCACTCAAGGGAAGGGCGATCGAAGCATGATTACCGGCTTCCTCCTGCGCGCGCTCGACCGCCGCATTTCCATCGCCATCGGCATCATTCTGGCCATCGCCGTGCTGGTGCCAGCCTCCAACCTGCTGCTGCCGGCCGACAGCGCGTTCCGCATTCCGACCTATATCATGTCGATGCTTGGCAAATATCTGGCCTATGCGCTGCTGGCGCTCGCGCTCGATCTCGTCTGGGGTTATTGCGGCATTCTCTCACTTGGCCACGCCGCCTTCTTCGCGCTCGGAGGTTATGCCATGGGCATGTATCTGATGCGGCAGATCGGCACGCGCGGGGTTTATGGCCATCCGGTGCTGCCCGATTTCATGGTGTTCCTCAACTGGAAGGAACTGCCGTGGTTCTGGCAGGGCTTCGACATGTTCTGGTTTGCGGCGCTCATGGTGCTTGTCGTGCCGGGGCTGCTCGCCTTCGTGTTCGGCTGGTTCGCCTTCCGCTCGCGCGTCAACGGCGTATATCTCTCCATCATCACCCAGGCCATGACCTACGCCCTGCTGCTCGCCTTCTTCCGCAACGACATGGGTTTCGGCGGCAATAATGGCCTGACCGATTTCAAGGATATTCTCGGCTTTTCCGTGCAGGCGGATGGCACGCGGGCCGTGCTGTTCGCCATGACGGCGGTAATGCTTGCGATCTCGCTTTTGATCGCGTCCGGCATCGTCAATTCCAAGTTCGGCAAGGTGCTGGTGGGCGTGCGGGATGCCGAAAGCCGGGTGCGCTTCCTCGGTTTCCGGGTGGAAAACATCAAGCTTTTCACCTTCGTCGTGTCGGCCATGATGGCGGGCATTGCCGGGGCGCTGTTCGTACCGCAGGTGGGCATCATCAATCCCGGCGAATTTTCGCCCGCCAACTCCATCGAAGTGGTGGTGTGGACGGCGGTGGGCGGGCGCGGCACGCTGATCGGGCCGATCATCGGGGCGCTGCTGGTCAACGGCGGGAAAAGCTATTTCACCGGCGCTTTCCCGGAATTCTGGCTGTTTGCGCTGGGTGGGCTGTTCATCGCGGTGACGCTGTTCTTCCCCAAGGGCATCGTCGGCACGCTGCAACACTATCTGGCCCGGCGGCGCGAAAAGCGGGTCGCGCTTGCGGCAGCCGACGCCCAGCCGGGCAATGACAGCGGCTCGACAGTGGCGCAACAGGCGGCGGAGTGAGGCGGACATGAACACGATTTCCGAAAACAGAACCAAAAGCCTGCTTTATCTTGACGGCGTCTCGGTGTCCTTCGATGGTTTCAGGGCGCTCAATTCCCTCTCCTTCGTGGTGGAACCCGGTGAGCTGCGCGCCATTATCGGCCCGAATGGGGCTGGCAAGACGACGATGATGGATATCATCACCGGCAAGACAAGGCCGGATACGGGCACGGTGCTGTTCGAAGACAGTATCGACCTCACCAAAAAGGACGAGGCGGATATCGCCCAGCTCGGCATCGGGCGGAAGTTCCAGAAGCCGACGGTGTTTGAAAGCCATACCGTCTGGGACAATCTGGAACTGGCGCTCAACCGCAAGCGCGGGGTGTTCGCGACGCTGTTTTACCGGCTGACGGAGCAAGACAAAGCCCGCATCGAGGAAATCCTCGCCACCGTGCGCCTTAGCCACCGCCGCGGCGATCTTGCCGCCAACCTCTCGCACGGCCAGAAACAATGGCTGGAAATCGGCATGCTCCTGGCGCAGGAGCCGAAGCTGCTGCTGGTGGATGAGCCGGTGGCCGGCATGACGGATGCGGAAACGGCCGAAACCGCCGTGCTTTTGAAGGAAATCGCCAAGACCCGTTCGGTTGTGGTGGTGGAGCACGACATGGGTTTCATCCGCGAGCTGGGGGTGAAGGTGACGTGCCTTGCCGAAGGCTCGGTGCTGGCTGAAGGGTCGATCGATTTTGTGTCCAGCGATCCGAAGGTGATCGAGAATTATCTGGGGCGGTGATGGAAGCGTCTGCGTTGGCCATACCCCCCTCTGCCCTGCCGGGCATCTCCCCCTCAAGGGGGGAGATCGGCAAGCGGCGAAAACTCTGCCCATGGAACGGGCGGGTGCGGCATCTGATCTCCCCCCTTGAGGGGGAGATGCCCGGCAGGGCAGAGGGGGGTAACGCCGCCCACCATACCGCCAATGGAGTTTCATCATGCTGAACGTCGAAAACATCAACCTCCATTACGGCGCAGCCCAAGCGCTCCGCGGCGTTTCGCTGACGGCGGAGATGGGCAAGATCACCTGTGTCCTCGGCCGCAACGGGGTGGGCAAAAGCTCGCTGCTTCGGGCCGTTACCGGCCAGCACGCCATCAGTGCCGGGACGATCAGCTTTGAAGGGACGGCGCTTGATGGGCTGGCGCCTTACCACCGGGCCAAGCGCGGCGTCGGCTACGTGCCGCAGGGGCGCGAGATTTTTCCGCTGCTCAGCGTGCAGGAGAATCTCGAAAGCGGCTATGCGCCGCTGCCGCGTAAGGAACGGTTTATCCCGGATGATATTTTCAGCCTGTTTCCGGTACTGCAATCCATGCTGGGAAGACGCGGCGGCGATCTCTCCGGCGGCCAGCAGCAGCAGCTCGCCATCGGCCGGGCTTTGGTGACGCGGCCAAAAATCCTCGTGCTCGACGAGCCGACCGAGGGTATTCAGCCGTCGATCATCAAGGATATCGGCCGGGCGATCAAATATCTGCGCGATTCCACCGGCATGGCGATCCTGCTGGTCGAGCAATATCTGGATTTCTGCCGCGAGCTTGCCGATTACGTCTATATCATGGACCGCGGTGAAATCGTGCATCAGGGGCTGGCCGAAACGCTGGATACGCCGGAAGCGCGGCGTCACCTGACAGTATAAATCGAGACTAAAAATGCCGCACGCCGATCACGGCGTGCAAACGGCCGATTAATATTTTGAAAGCCTATGCGTCTCGACATGGCTTTCATGCGCAATTTTAGCATTTCATTGAATAAAAGCCTGTGATATTGGCAGCGAAAATGCTGCATGCGAGACACAGGAAAAGTCTATTCGCACGCCGCGACAGTTGATCCCTTACATTCCACGCACGTCCGACGTATCGTCGGGAAAACCGTGCCCAATAAAGGCGTGTCAATGAATCAAGACTTTGCCATTGGCCGGGCCGCCCGGCTGTTCCGCTCCGCCCGCACCCTTTTTCTGGGTGTTGCGATGTGCGCGAGCGCCGGTGTCGCAGCGTCGGCATCGACCTGCGGTCAGTTGCCCGGACCCGGCATGGAGCCGGGCAGGCATGATTTTTCCATTCTCTCCAACGGTGAAAAACGCGACGGCGTCTATTTTGTTCCCTCGGCCTATGACGGAAAAAAGCCGCTGCCCGTGGTGTTCGATTTCCATGGCTCCAACAGCAATCCCCATGGCCAGCTGAACCGCAGCGGCTGGGACAAGCTGGCCGAACGTGACGGTCTGGTGGTGGTGGCGCTGGCCGGCAGCCTGAATGGCGAATTGCCCGGCACCCATGCCTGGAATGTTCCCGGTGTTACCAAGCGTCCGGGCGGGCTGGACGAGGTCGGTTTCATCCGCGATGCCATCACCATGGTGAAGGGCAAGTTCTGCGTGGATGAGGAGCGTTTTTACGGTTCCGGTTATTCCGGCGGCGGGCGCATGCTCTCGCAATTCATCTGCAATGGCAGCGCGGATTTCACCGCTGCCGGTTTCGTCGCCTCGCTGCGCGCGGGTTATCCGCTGGAGACCGACGGCAAATGGGGACCGGATGCGGCAAGCTGCACGCCGGCGCGGCCGATGTCCATCATCGCCTTTGCCGGCTTGAAGGATCCCGCCAACCCCTATCAGGGCGGCGGCAAGTCCTATTGGCAATATGGCGGCGAGACGGCGCTGAAGCGCTGGGCCGAGATGGACGGCTGCAAAGGTGCTGCCAAAAGCAAGGTGGGCGAAAGTTTCACCGTCAATTCCTATGATGTCTGCAAGGCCGGCGCACGCATTCAGTCCTATGTCATCAACGACTGGGACCACGCCTGGCCGCGCGCCACCATGAAGGCGGAAGTGCTGGCCGCAAGCGCCGTCGTTACCCGCAAGCCGGGCGGCGAACAGACGCCGAAGGCGGAACCGGCCCTGGAGCGCAAGATGCCCACAGGCGAAGTGACGCGCACGGTTGATGCGGCGGAAAGAATGTGGGATTTCTTCCGCAATACGGAAGGGCAGCTGGTCGTGGATGCCGTCGTCAAGAAGGATTGCGGCGCAAAGGCCTCGTCCACTTCCGCAACCGCTTCGGAGACCGCGTGCAGCCAGAACAGCAAGCCATCGGCCCTTCCGGTCGCCAAGACGCTCAACCTGTCCGGCAGCAGCGCGCCCGTGGCAGAGGACGCATTGTAACCAAAGCGGTTGAAGGGCGCAGCCGGCTGGAGGAACTGTTCCAGGAAGGCTGCGCCAAAATCCGCCTGCCGGATACGTTTTCGAACGAAGCCGAAGCCATTCTCATCAATTCTTCTGGCGGCCTGACCGGCGGAGACGAACTTGAATGGCAGGCAGTCGCCGGCGCCGGCACCTCGCTGGTGGTAACCACGCAGGCCTGCGAGAAGGTCTATAAGGCATCCTCCGGCACAGCCACCGTTACCGCCCGGGTTTCCGCCGGGCCGGGCGCCAGATTGCACTGGCTGCCGCAGGAAACAATCCTTTTCGACCGGGCGTCGCTGAGCCGCCGGCTGGAAGCCGATCTCGACCAAACTTCCGAATTCATCGCTGTCGAAGCCGTGCTGCTCGGCCGCCAGGCCATGGGCGAGGCGATGGCGCATGGTCTTTTCCGCGACCGCTGGCGCATTCGCCACGGCGGCAAGCTGGTGCATGCCGAAGAGCTTCTGCTGCAAGGCGAGGTAGCGGCGCTGACCGCGAAACCGGCGGTTCTGGCCGGTCAGGTCGCCTTTGCGACGCTGCTTTATATCGGGCCTCTCTCCGAGGCGCTTCTGCCTAAAATCCGGGCTATTGCCGGGGAAAGCGGCGGCGCCAGCGAATGGCAGGGCAAGCTTGTCGTTCGCGTCTCTGCCGCCGATGGTTTCTCCTTGAGAAAATTGCTTTTTCCGATCATTTCGCTCTTGCGAAACGGCGCGCCAGTGCCGAAAGTCTGGAATCTGTAAACCCTTCGGATCGTCGGCAACCGGCGGCCTTCGGGGTCTGTCAACATGTCGGATCTGCTTGCCGCAACCATGCTTGCGGAACAGGTTCCAAGCTGCGGGACCACGATGAACCTTAGCCCAAGAGAAAAAGACAAGCTGCTGATTTCCATGGCCGCCATGGTGGCGCGCCGCCGGCTGGAACGCGGCGTGAAGCTGAACTATCCCGAAGCGATTGCGCTGATTACCGATTTCGTGGTCGAGGGCGCTCGCGACGGCCGTGCCGTGGCGGAGCTTATGGAAGCGGGCGCGCATGTCATCTCCCGTGATCAGGTGATGGATGGCATTGCCGAGATGATTCACGATGTGCAGGTGGAAGCGACGTTTCCCGATGGCACCAAGCTGGTGACCGTTCACGAACCGATACGGTAAGGGGAGCGAATATGGCGCTGGAGCTTCGGCCCAATTGCGAATGCTGCGACCGCGATCTTGCTCCCGACAGCCGGGATGCGATGATCTGCTCGTTCGAATGCACCTTCTGCGTCGATTGCGTGACGGATGTGCTTCACGGCGCCTGCCCGAATTGCGGCGGTGAGCTGGTTCGCAGGCCCGTTCGCCCGGCGGCGAAACTCGTCAATAATCCCGCGTCGACACGGCGCGTCCTGAAGGCCGAAGGCTGCACGGCGGCCAAAGTTGCTTGAGACAAAAGGGGAAATACCATGAAACCCGGCGAAATCATTGCCGCAGAGGGCAGCATCGAACTCAATGCCGGCCAGCCGACCGTGACCATCGAAGTCGCCAATTCGGGCGACCGGCCGGTGCAGGTGGGCAGCCACTATCATTTCTTCGAGACCAATGCGGGTCTTCTCTTTGACCGCGACAAGGCGCGCGGCATGCGCCTTGATATTCCCGCCGGCACGGCGGTTCGTTTCGAACCCGGCCAGAAGCGGGAAGTGACGCTGGTGCCGCTTTCCGGCAAGCGCGAGGTTTACGGTTTCCGTCAACAGGTCATGGGGAGGTTATGAAATGGCGACGGCGCATTATCATGGAAGCTGCCAGTGCGGCGATGTGAGCTTCGAGGTCGACGCCGATCTCGATCATACCATCATCTGCAATTGTTCGCGCTGCAAGCGTCTCGGTTCCACGCTCGCCTTCGCGCCGCGTGAGAAATTCACGCTGCTTTCCGGCGAGGACAAGCTGGCGGAATATCTCTTCAACAAACACAAGATTCATCACCTTTTCTGCTCCACCTGCGGCATCGAGAGCTTTGCTTATGCCGATGGGCCGGATGGCACGCCGATGGTGGCGGTCAATGCCAATTGTCTCGATGGTGTCGATCCCCGGGCGTTGAAGCCGCAGGCTTTCGATGGCGCGGCGGCCTGAGCGATGGAGATGAGCCGAAAAAACGTCCTTCTGGCGACCGTGCTTCTCTGCGCGACCGCCGGCCTGTCCATGTCGGCCGCCGCACAGGGCGATCCGGATTGCAAGGCCCCGCAGACGCAGGCGGACATGACCATCTGCGCCGGCAAGGATTACGAAAAGGCCGACAAGCAGTTGAACGCCGAATATCAGAAGCTGCGCAAGCTGCTCACCGAGCGCGATAAAACGGCGGATGCAGACGGCAAGGGTGCGACCGACACGCTGGTGACCGCCCAGCGTGCCTGGGTGGCGTTTCGTGACGCCAATTGCGCGCTTTCAGGCTTTCAGGCCCGTGGCGGCTCGATGGAACCGATGCTGATTTCCTCCTGCCTCGCCGAGATGAGCGGCAAGCGGGCGGAAGAATTGCGTCAGTTGTCGGAAGGTTTCTGAACGCATGGGGCGGCGCATCACGATCGTTGGAAACGGGGAACTGCCGCCGGGCGCAGCCCGGCTCATCGACCGTTCGGACATCGTCATCCGCTTCAACGATTGCCGGTCGCTGGGGCTGGGCGGCACGCGCACCGATGTTGTGGCGGTGTGTAACACCGGGCGGCCGGGTCTCGAGATGACCGAGGGAACCGAATGGCGCGAGAGTGACGGTGTGCGGCAGGCCGCCGTCATCTGGTCCGTGCGTGATCCCGCGAAATTTTCCGAAATGGAACCGGACATACGCGCATGCTGGCCGGAACTGACCGATTTCTGCGCCGATTACACCGAAGGCTTTGCCGCCATCGCCCGGGAAACCGGCAAGGGTCATATCGTCATTCCGCGCGGTGTGCATGAAAGGCTCGATGCCGCGCTCGAAGCCTATGCGCCCATGCCCTATGTCTGCCCCAGCACCGGTCTTTTTGCCATCGCCCATGTTCTTGAGAGCGTGAGCGACGATGGCGACGAGGTGGCGATTGCCGGTTTCGGCCATCAGGGCTGGAGCGGCCATCCCTTTGCTGCCGAACAACAGCTGGTCGAAGCCCTTGCGGGCGAGGGCCGGCTGACACGAATTTCTCCCACATCGATTTTCTCCGCGTCCGAAGGAGCCTGAGCCCATGCCCTACAAGATTTCCCGCGCCGCCTATGCCGGCATGTTCGGCCCGACCGTTGGCGACAAGGTGCGTCTTGCCGATACTGAACTCTTCATCGAGATCGAGAAGGACCACACGATCTATGGCGAGGAAGTGAAATTCGGCGGCGGCAAGGTCATTCGCGACGGCATGGGCCAGAGCCAGGCGACGCGGGCCGAAGGCGCGGTTGATACCGTCATCACCAATGTGGTGATCGTTGACCATAGCGGCATCTACAAGGCGGATGTGGGCCTGAAGAACGGCCGCATCCACGCTATCGGCAAGGCGGGCAATCCCGATACGCAGCCCGGCGTGACGATCATCGTCGGCCCGTCGACCGAGGCGATTGCCGGCGAAGGCAAAATTCTGACGGCTGGCGGCATGGACGCGCATATCCACTACATCTGCCCGCAGCAGATCGAAGAAGCGCTGATGAGCGGTGTGACCTGCATGTTGGGCGGCGGCTCCGGTCCGGCGCATGGCACGCTCGCCACCACCTGCACCGGCGCATGGCATATCGAGCGGATGATCGAGAGCTTCGATGCCTTCCCGATGAATTTGGCGCTGGCCGGCAAGG
The DNA here is from genome assembly GCF_027871645.1 of Agrobacterium sp. ST15.13.015. Classification (NCBI taxonomy): domain Bacteria; kingdom Pseudomonadati; phylum Pseudomonadota; class Alphaproteobacteria; order Hyphomicrobiales; family Rhizobiaceae; genus Agrobacterium; species Agrobacterium sp. ST15.13.015. Next base: position 6,926 of record NZ_JAQAHF010000020.1, on the reverse strand, counting down.
GCAATGCCTCGCTGCCTGCCCCTCTGGAAGAGATGATCCTTGCCGGCGCGTCGTCGCTGAAGCTGCATGAGGACTGGGGCACGACACCGGCCGCCATTGACAATTGCCTGACGGTGGCCGATCAATACGATGTGCAGGTGATGATCCACACCGACACGCTGAACGAAAGCGGTTTCGTGGAAGATACGGTCGCCGCCATCCGTGGCCGTACCATCCACGCCTTCCACACCGAAGGGGCGGGCGGCGGGCACGCGCCTGATATCATCAAGGTCTGCGGCAATCCCAACGTCATTCCGTCTTCCACCAACCCGACACGGCCCTATACCGTCAATACGCTCGCCGAACATCTGGACATGCTGATGGTGTGCCACCATTTGTCGCCGTCGATCCCTGAAGATATCGCTTTTGCCGAAAGCCGCATCCGCAAGGAAACCATCGCGGCGGAGGATATTCTCCATGATATCGGCGCGTTTTCGATCATCTCTTCCGACAGCCAGGCCATGGGCCGCGTCGGCGAAGTGGCGATCCGCACCTGGCAGACGGCCGACAAGATGAAGCGCCAGCGCGGCCGCCTGAAGGAAGAGACCGGCGAAAACGACAATTTCCGTGTCCGCCGTTACATCGCCAAATATACCATCAATCCCGCCATCGCCCAGGGTGTCAGCCACGAGATCGGCTCCATCGAAGTCGGCAAGCGCGCCGATCTGGTGTTGTGGAACCCGGCCTTTTTCGGCGTGAAGCCGGAGATGGTGCTGCTTGGCGGCTCGATTGCCGCCGCCCCGATGGGCGATCCGAACGCCTCCATTCCCACACCGCAGCCGATGCATTACCGGCCGATGTTCGCCGCCTATGGCAAGCTGCGCACCAATTCCTCGGTCACTTTCGTGTCGCAGGCGTCGCTGGATGCGGGGCTTGCGGGGCGCCTCGGGGTCGCCAAGAAGCTGTTGCCGGTGAAGAATGTGCGCGGTGGTATTTCCAAGGCGTCGATGATCCACAATTCGCTCACCCCCCATATCGAGGTCGATCCGGAAACCTACGAAGTGCGGGCGGATGGCGAGCTTTTGACCTGCGAACCGGCAACCGTGCTGCCGATGGCGCAGCGTTATTTCCTGTTTTGAGGAACGGCTGCTCCGCGCTCAGATGCACATGAGCGCGGTCAGCAGGCTTGCAACGCCGGCCATGAACAGCCCCATGGCCGCCATTGCGGGGACCTTTATCCTCGGCTGATCGATGATTGCGTCCGCTTCGCCCGCAAGCAGGGTTATGGCTTGCAGAAACAGGTAGAGGCAGAACAGCAAAGAGGCGCTGAAAAACAGGGCGGCTGGGTAAACCAGCCAATTGGAAAGGTCCGGCGTCCTGTTCTTGAAAGTGGCCAGAAGGAGGATCAGCGAAAGCCCGGCGCTGGCGATGATGCGGAAAACCGCCAGCATTTCCTTGGTCGATTCCTTGTTGCCGTCGTTCATTTGGACCGCTTGCGCCACCAGGACAGCCCCAGGATATCTTTCATCAGGTACGGCGGCTCGGTGTGGCTGTTGCGCTTGTCCTGAAATTTTTTCGATGAAGGCAGCTTTTCCTTCTCCGCTTGCCGCTTTGCATAGGTCTCCTCCCAGCAGGCGATGAATTCATCCGCGTGTCTGTAGCCAAGCTCGCAGGGCACTTTTCCGCTGCGCGCCGAGGCGCTGAGCGTTTCCACGTCAATGATGCGATGGGCGAATGCGCCCACCGCACTGGCCTGCAGAGTGACGACTTCATCGATGTACCATGACCGCCATTCGGCGAAACTCTTGCCGTCTACCTTTTCCGCGACCTTCCGCAGCAAGTCTCCATCCATCTTTTCGCAGACATCCGTGACCAGCCCTGCGACGAAGCCACGCAAATTGGAGCATTGCGGGCCGTCGCTATAGTCGAAATAGGCTCTGAGGGTACTGTCGAGATGATTGAGTACGCGATCTTTCAAAATCAATTTCAGTGTCTCCCGTTGGGTGGCGGAATATTACTTAAAAGTGTATTTATGTAAACTGTTCCTTATAGTTGTATCAGGTAGTATCGGGCCTGTTTGAATCTCCTTTGAAATCGGGATTTTTATGCTGCACCGCAGCGCGTCTTGCGCTATGGAAACGGCAAAAGAATTCCGCGCGGATCGATCCCAAGTGATCCCCGTAAAACGCCAGAACAGGAGACAAGACATGCTCGGCAAAAAAGTGCCCGCCGTAACCTTCCGCACGCGCGTTCGCGATGAGGCCGTCGGCGGCCCGAATCCTTTCCGTTGGCAGGACATGACCTCCGACGACTATTTCAAGGGCAAGAAGGTTGTCCTCTTCTCGCTGCCCGGCGCCTTCACGCCGACATGCTCGACCTACCAGCTGCCCGATTTCGAAAAGCTGGCACCCGAGTTCCGCGCGCTCGGCGTCGATGATATCTATTGCCTGTCGGTCAATGACGCCTTTGTCATGAATGCCTGGGCAAAGGGCCAGAACCTCGAAAACGTCAAGGTCATTCCGGATGGTTCGGGTGAGTTCACCCGCAAGATGGGCATGCTGGTCGCCAAGGACAATCTCGGTTTCGGCATGCGCTCCTGGCGTTACGCCGCCGTCGTCAACGATGGCGTCGTCGAGCAGTGGTTCGAGGAAGAGGGCTATTCGGACAATTGCGAATCTGACCCTTACGGCGTTTCCGCGCCGCAGAACATTCTGGAAAACCTCAAGGCACGCGCTGCGGCCTGATTTCGGTTTTAAGATTTTTGCGAAGGCCCGGCCGCAATGCCGGGCTTTTTTCGTTTTCTGGGACGTGATTGTCTTTCGCGGTGCCGCATCATCCGCACACCGTCACCCCGGATTAGATCCGGGGTCCAGCGCGATCAAGTCCTTGATCGCGAAAGACTCCTCTCACGGCGCAGACGCGCCGTGGCTGGATGCCGGATCCAGTCCGGCATGACGGAGGAGAAGTTGCCGGACGCCTCAAGTCTTTCTGTCTGCAATGCCGGCCTTTTTCACGCCTTGCATTGTATCCACCTTGAAATCACCCCGCCTATCCGGCAAAAATCAGACTCCCAAGACTGTTTCTGAAACGGATCATCCCATGCTGCGCGTCACCTCCTATCATCCGGCCGGAACCCCTGCCGACGAAGCTTCCGGTTATGTCACCCTGGCGCATGACCAGCGGCATCTGCGCCGCAAGCTTCTGCATCTGCAAAATGATGAGATGGTGATGCTGGACCTGAAGGAAGCCGTGCTGTTTGCCCATGGCGATCTTCTGGTGGTGGAGAACGGCGACCTGATCGAGGTCCGGGCGGCGGATGAAAAGCTGTTCGAAATCAAGGCGAAGGACCGCCTTCACCTGATCGAGCTCGCCTGGCATCTGGGCAACCGGCATCTTTCCGCGCAGATTGAGGAAGAGCGTATTCTCATCCTGCGCGACCATGTCATTCGCGCCATGCTGGAAGGTCTGGGCGCCACCGTGCGTGAGGTGGAAGAGCCCTTCCAGCCGGCGCGCGGCGCTTACCACGCCCATGGCGGCCATTCCCATGGGCATGACCACGGGCACCACCATCACGATCACGGCTGAGCCGTGAGTGAAGATCACGGCGTTGCCGCGTTGCTGCGGCTCATGGCCTGGATGTCGCCTGCCTTTCCCGTCGGCGGTTTTTCCTATTCCGGCGGGCTTGAAAAGGCGGTGGAGGATCGTCGCATCGGCGATGCGGCGGCCTTGCGCGACTGGCTCGAAACGCTGCTGCGCCACGGCAGCCTGTGGAACGATGCGGTGTTTCTGGCGCATGCCTGGCGCAGCGCCAGGGATGCGGCCATCTTGAGCGAAACGGCCGATCTGGCGCGGGCGCTGGCCGGTTCGGCGGAGCGATACCGCGAGACGGTGCTTCTGGGCGATGCCTTCGTTGCCGCCGCCGGCGCATGGCCGCATGCGGTTCTTGAGTTGTTGCCGAAAGACGTTCCTTATCCCATCGCCGTCGGCGCGGTCGCCGCCGGCCATGCGGTGCCGCTCAGGGAAACGGTTGCCGCCTTTTTGCATGCCGGCGCCTCGCAGATCGTTTCAGCGGGCATCCGCCTCGGGGTCGCGGGACAGAAGGATGGCGTTGCCATTCTGGCCGCAAGCGAAGCGATCATCGCAGAGATGGCGGCGCGGGCGATGCAATCCACGCTCGACGATCTCGGCAGCGCGACGATCATCGCCGATACGGCAGCCATGCGCCATGAAACGCAGGGCACCCGGCTTTTCCGGTCCTGAAAGGGCGGCACGATCCTTGCATATATTGAAGCGTCCCGTTGAGGGACTATGGTGAAACAAGACCAAAGCATATCGAAGGGAACAGAATGATGAAATCGGGTAATGGGCCGCTGCGCGTCGGCATTGGCGGGCCGGTCGGTTCTGGCAAGACGGCGCTGACGGAAAAGCTCTGCAAGGCGATGAGCGCCGATTATTCGGTCGCGGTCGTCACCAACGATATCTACACCAAGGAAGATGCCGAGGCGCTGGTGCGCATGCAGGCGCTGCCGTCCGAGCGTATCGTCGGGGTCGAGACGGGCGGTTGCCCGCATACGGCCATTCGTGAGGATGCGACGATCAATCTGCAGGCGATTGCCGGGCTCAATGCGCGGTTTCCCGATCTCGATGTGGTCTTCATCGAATCCGGCGGCGACAATCTCGCCGCGACCTTTTCGCCTGACCTCGCCGACATTACCATCTATGTGATCTCCGTCTGCCAGGGTGAGGAAATTCCGCGCAAGGGCGGGCCGGGCATCACCCGCTCTGACCTGCTGGTCATCAACAAGAAGGACCTTGCGCCCTATGTCGGTGCTGACCTCACCGTCATGGACAGCGATGCGACGCGCATGCGCAACGCCATGCCCTTCGTTTTCACCGATATGAAACGCGGCGACGGCGTGGATCGCATCGTCGGTTTTCTGAAAGAGCAGGGCGGTCTCTGAAATATGGCTATCGCCCGCCGTTTCGGTGCTTACGAGGTTTCCCGTTTTGTCGACGGTGTCTACAAGGCGCCGGTCGGCCATCTCATCCATCGTCAGGGCGCCGAAGCGCTGGCTGCAGCTCTTGCCGGCCATCAGGGCGAAACTGTGGATATGGACGTCAACTGCTTTGCGCTGTCCGGGCCTGAGGGCGTCTGGCTGATCGATGCCGGTTGCGGCACGGCCTGGGGTGAGGCCTATGGCCATGCCCGCGCGGCGATGATTGCCGCCGGGATTCAGCCGGCCGATGTGACGCGTATCATCCTCACTCATATTCATGGCGACCATGCGCTTGGCCTCATCGACGGTGACCAGCCTTATTTTCCCGATGCTGACATATGGGTTCCCGAGGCCGATCTCGGCTTTTTCAGCAGCGCGGAGGCGCGCAAGAGCCTGCCGCCGGCCCGGCAGGGCGGGTTCGACCTTGCCGCGCGGCTGCTCGACATTTGTGGCCCGATGCTGCGGCCGATCCCCATGGGCGTGGTTGCCGAGGGTATCGAGGCAGTCGCCATGCCCGGCCATACGCCGGGGCAAACCGGTTATCTGATCGGCAATGGCGATGAGCGGCTGTTATTATGGGGCGACGTGCTGCATGTGAGCGCGTTGCAGGTGAAAGATCCCGGCGTCGGTTTCGTCTACGATATCGATTCCGCGCTTGCTTATGAAACACGCCTCAAGGCGCTGGCCGAGGCAGCCGATCATGGCTGGCTGGTTTCCGGCGGTCATCTCGGCGGATTTTTCCGTGTCGAGCGGCAGGGCGACAGCTTCCGTTTTGTGCCGCAGCCGGACTGATTTTCCGATTTCGGACATGCAGAAGGGCGGAATGCCTGATGGCATCCCGCCCTTCATCCTCTCCCGGTATTTTCATATCTGCTTCAATGCGGCGACGTCATTGACCTGCACGATGCGTCCGCGCACGGTGACGCCAGCCTTTTTCAGTGCCGAAAAGGCGCGCGACAGTGCTTCCGGCGCGAGGCCGAGCTTGCCGGCGAGCAGGCTTTTCTGGAATGGCAGCCGCAGCGAAAAGGATGTCGCGTCGCGCGGGCCCTGATTGATGAGGTAATGGGCGACACGTTGCGGCGCCGTCTGCAGCCGGTCGTTCGCGATGCAATCCATCGTGGCCAGCAGGCTGTTGGACAGGCAGCGCATGACGGCCTTGGCGATGGCCGGCTCCTGATCGATCAGACTGCGGATTCTCGCAAGTTCGAACCGCGCCACGGTGCAGCTTTCCGCCGCCTGCGCGCTGTAGCGATAGGTATCGCTGCCGAAAATCAGGCATTCGTTGAAGGTATCGCCGGGGCCGCTGACGCGCACATCCGCCTCGCGCCCGTGCCGGTCCAGCCGGTAAAGCCTGACGTAACCCGAGAGCACGCAGTAGAAATGCTGCGCCGCTTCGCCTTCCTTGAAGAGCACATGGCGGGCGTTCACATTGGTGATGGTCGCCGCCTCCATCAGCTTCAATGCCGCCGCATCATCCGCTATCCCGATCAAGGGTGCACGCAGCAGAATGTTCCTGTCCCTGTTGCTCAGCTTCACGGTCTTGTTCACGTCCATCCGGCTCCCGCTCATACCTTTTGCCGGGCTGTCCGAAGCGAGACGAAACCGGGGATGTTCGTGTTCCCGCACGCCTATCTGAAAAGAGCTCATCGCATTATCCTTCGACCGGCAATTCCCGATGCGAGGGAGATTAGCAGTTCACCTGGAAAGCGAATTGATTTCGATCAAACAGAATTGCAGTCGTTACGGGAGGAAATGGTTCGTCCATTCGGGCTTAGAAGCACAGGGGGAATATGGAGCGGGCGAGCGCCGCATATTTCTTCTCCCCGAGGGGGAGAAGGTCGCGGCAGCGGGATGAGCGACTGTCTTTGATGTCAAGCGTTTTGCCATGGTTTGTTGTCTCTGATGATGGCGTTGAGCATTGTCAGAAGCTTTCGCATGGTTGCGACGGTA
>NZ_JAQAHF010000019.1:0-90414 GCF_027871645.1 Agrobacterium sp. ST15.13.015 | reverse complement strand
CTTTCGTGTCCGAGATCGTCGCCAAACGCTCGAATACGAGTAGAATCAACACCGTGCGCCATGTCCACCAAATTTAAACCGGACAGCAGTGGCCTTGTGCCGAGGATCTGCGACCTGTCGATTTTGTTCAACGGCCGAGGATGACGTCCGGACAGACTGCAGGCCATACTTTTCCACCCGCACATTTCCCGCTCACCGCAATTCAGAACCGTTCTAAAACATAATTTTGATTTCCGCCGACCTTGCCAATAAAGCTGATCGTCAACATCAAGTTAACCCGGCGGGATCACGTCCGCCGGCTCGGAACCATATTGCAAGGGACATATTAAGTGGCCATCAACTTCACCTTCCCCGTTCGGCTGCTGGCGGCAGCGGCCTTCAGCCTCGGCGCGATGACGGCGAGTGCCGAAGAAATGACGATCAAGCACGCGCAGGGCGAGACCGTGCTGAAGGCGGCGCCGAAGAAGGTTCTGGTTCTCGATATTCCCTCTCTCGACAATCTAGATGCGCTCGGCGTCGAGCCCGCCGGTGTCGTCGGCTCCAACCTGCCCACCTATCTGCAGAAATATGCCGACGGCAAATATCTGAAGGTCGGCACGCTGTTTGAGCCTGATTATGAGGCGATCAATGCGGCCGAGGCCGATCTCGTCATTGTCGGCGGCCGTTCGCGCGCGAAATATCCGGACGTTGCGAAGATCACGCCCGCCATCGACATGTCGGTGGATTCCAAGGAATTCATCGGCAGCGTCAAAGCCAACATCACCAAGCTCGGCGATATCTTCGGCAAGCAGGAAGAAGCCAGGAAGCTCGATGCCGCCATCGATGAAAAAGTGGCCAAGCTGAAGGAAATCGCACCCAATTCCGGCACGGCGATGATCCTCGTCACCAATGCCGGCAAGGTCGGCGTTTATGGCCCGAGCTCGCGCACCGGTTGGCTGCACACCGAAATCGGCTTCAAGCCGGTCGCAGCCGACATCGACGACCGCTTCGACCGCGGCGATGTCGTCTCCTTCGAATATCTGGCCGAGGTGAACCCCGAATGGCTGTTCGTGATCGACCGCGACGCCGGCATCGGCCGCGCCACCGATCCCGGCAAGGCGGCAGCCCAGGTGCTGGACAACGAGCTGGTGCACCAGACCAATGCCTGGAAGAAAAAGCAGATCGTCTATCTCGATCCGCAGGCGGCCTATATCGTCAGCAGCGGTTATACGGCGCTCTCCACCCTGCTCGATCAGGTCTACAAGGCCGTCTCCGAGAAGAAATAACCCCTGCCGAACAACATCAGGGCTCCCGATGGCTTGAGGCTACCGGGAGCTTTCGCCTTTTCCGGAAACCGCCAACGTGAAGTCCCTTTCACTGATATCAGCCCTTCTTCTGGCTCTGGTGCTCGCCATCACCAGCCTGTTCGTCGGCGTCAGCAATGTCTCGCTCGCGACGCTCTTTTCGCCTGATACCAGCGCGGACGCGCTGCGCGTGCTGCTCGTCAGCCGCATTCCGCGCACGCTGGCGTTGATACTGGCCGGAAGCTCGATGGCGATTGCCGGGCTCATCATGCAGATGCTGGTGCGTAACCGCTTCGTGGAACCTTCGACGGCGGGCACCACCGAATCCGCCGGCCTTGGCCTGCTCACCATCACCCTGCTGGCGCCGGATACGCCGATCTTCGGCAAGATGCTGGTGGCCGCCGTTTTCGCGCTCGCCGGTACCGCGCTGTTCCTGCGTATCCTGAGGCAGGTGCCGCTGCGCGACGTGCTGCTGGTGCCGCTGATCGGCATCATGCTGGGCGGCGTCATCTCCGCCGTCACCACCTTCTTCGCTTATCGTTTTGATCTCCTGCAATCGCTGGGCGCATGGATGACGGGGGATTTTTCCGGTGTGCTGCGCGGCCGTTATGAGTTGCTGTGGGTCGGCTTCCTCTTCGCCATCGCCGCCTATCTCGCGGCAGACCGCTTCACCGTGGCCGGCATGGGTCGCGATTTCACCACCAATCTCGGCCTCAACTATCGCCGCGTCATGGCGCTCGGCCTCACCATCGTCTCGCTGGTCAGCGCGGTCGTCGTCGTCACCGTCGGCATGATCCCCTTTCTCGGCCTGATCGTGCCGAATGTCGTCAGCCTGATGATCGGTGACAATATGCGCCGCTCGGTGCCCTGGGTGGCGACGCTCGGCGCGGTCTTCGTGCTTTCCTGCGATATCATCGGCCGCACCGTGCGTGCGCCTTACGAAATACCCATCGGAACCGTGGTCGGCGTCATTGGCAGCGCGCTGTTCCTCTATCTCCTGCTGCGGAAACGCCACCATGCTTGAGAGACATCCCGACCGGCGTGCAAAAACCGTTCTGCTGGTGCTTGCGGTATTCGCACTCATCTCCATGGCCGCCTTCATGACGCTTGGCGCCAAGGGCAGCTGGAGCTTCGTACTGCCGTTTCGCGGCATCAAACTTCTGTCGCTCTTGCTGGTGGCCTATGCCATCGCGGTCTCCACCGTGCTGTTCCAGACCGTCACCAACAACCGCATCCTCACCCCTTCGGTCATGGGTTTCGATTCGCTTTACGTGCTGATGCAGACCGGGCTGATCTTCGTTTTCGGCTCGGCAACCGTCGTCCTGATCGATCCGCAGCTGAAATTTCTCACGGAGACCGCGCTGCTCGTCGCCTTTTCCGCCCTGCTCTATCGCTGGCTTTTCGTCGGCGCGGAACGCAGCCTGCATCTTCTGGTGCTGGTCGGCATCGTCTTCGGCGTCTTCTTCCGCAGCCTCTCGGGTTTCATGCAGCGCGTGCTGGACCCCAATGAATATACGGTGCTGCAGGATGTGCTGTTCGCCAGCTTCAATTCCATCGATCCGACGCTTCTTGCCGTCTCCGCCATTATCATCGGCGTGGTGACCATCATCGGGCTCAGGCTCATGCACACGCTCGACGTCCTCTCGCTCGGCCGCGCAACGGCCATCAGCCTGGGGGTCGAATACAAGCGCACGGTCACCATCATCCTCGTGCTGGTCTCCGTGCTGGTCGCCGTCTCTACCGCTCTCGTCGGCCCGGTCATGTTCTTCGGGCTGCTGGTCGCGGCCCTTGCCCATTATCTTACCGGCAATGGCAAACACGCCTATGTGTTGCCGGCGGCGATCCTCATCGCCGTGATTTGCCTCGTGGGCGGTCAGGTGGTGCTGGAGCGGGTCTTCGCCTTCGATACGGCGCTCTCGATCATCATCGAATTTCTGGGCGGTATCGTCTTTATCGGTCTTATTCTGAAGCGGGGTGCGCGATGATCATCGCCAGTCAGATCAGCAAATCCTATGGCGACAGCCTCGTCGTCGATGGCGTCTCCGTCTCCATTCCGGCAGGCGGCGTCACCTCCATCATCGGGCCGAATGGTGCTGGAAAATCGACGCTGCTTTCCATCGTCGCAAGGCTGATGTCGATGGATGCCGGAACGGTGACGGTGGACGGTCTGGATGTCACGAAAACCCCATCCGATACGCTGGCCAAGCGGCTTTCTATATTGCGGCAGGACAACCACATCTCTTCGCGCCTGACGGTGCGCGACCTCGTCGGTTTCGGCCGTTACCCCTATTCCAAGGGCCGCCCCACCATCGAGGACAAAGTCCATATCGACCGGGCGCTGGAATATCTGCACCTCGAAGCCCTTGCCGGCCGGTTTCTGGACGAGCTTTCCGGCGGCCAGCGCCAGCGCGCCTTCGTGGCCATGGTGCTGTGCCAGGATACCGATTACGTGCTGCTCGACGAGCCGCTCAACAACCTCGACATGAAACACGCCTCCAGCATGATGAAGATCATGCGCCGCGCCGCTGACGAGCTGAAGAAGACCGTGGTTCTGGTGCTGCACGACATCAACTTTGCCTCCTGGTATTCCGACACCATCATCGCCATGCGCGAAGGCCGCATCTGCCATCATGGGCCGGCGGAAGAGATCATCCGTCCGGATGTCCTCAAGGACATCTACGACATGCCGATCCGCGTCAATGAGATAGACGGCCGGCGCATCTGCCTGTTTTACGAATGACATGATGATTGTGCAGGATTTTCGCTGTCCCAGTGCTTAGCATGGAACAGGGCCTCAGGCCCGGACGTTAAACGACGGACTTTTCCAAAGCGGCATTCCGTCCGCAACTTCAGGAGACATCGATGAAGACGCACAAGACGAAGAACGACCTGCCTTCCAACGCCAAGTCGACCGTGATCGGCATCCTCAACGAATCGCTGGCCTCGGTGATTGACCTTGCGCTCATCACCAAGCAGGCGCACTGGAACCTCAAGGGCCCGCAATTCATCGCCGTGCATGAACTTCTCGACACTTTCCGCACCCAGCTCGACAATCATGGCGATACTATTGCCGAGCGTGTTGTCCAGCTTGGCGGCACGGCGCTCGGCAGCCTGCAATCCGTCTCGTCGACGACGAAGCTCAAGGCCTATCCGACCGATATCTATAAGATCCACGACCATCTGGATGAGCTGATCGAGCGTTATGGCGAAGTCGCGAACATGATCCGCAAGGCTATCGACGATTCCGACGAGGCGGGCGACCCGACGACGGCGGACATCTTCACCGCCGCCTCGCGCGATCTCGACAAGTCGCTCTGGTTCCTCGAAGCGCATGTGCAGGAAAAGAGCTGAGCCGGAAGCGGCTGCCGCCCCAACACACACGAAAGCGCCCGAGATGCTCGGGCGCTTTTTTATTGTCATATGGCGCAATCAGTGCCGACGTAAAACCGCAAGACCGATATCGCGCAACATCTCATGGTCGAGAATGCCGCGCTGGGCGCTACGGATCAAAACCGCCGCGCACTCGTTGGCAACATGGCTGCTGCGGTCTTGAAAGCATTCGAAACATACGCCATCGAAAATAGTCTGCAGATCGGTGATCTGCTCCGGCGACAATTGTGCGCCAACCCGTTCAAAAGCTGCGTACGACAAGGCTCATCCTCCCGATGATGATATGCCAAACATCGTTCCCAATATCGTTTTGATTTTTCTTGTGGACAGGGAATTTGTACACCCGAACGAATCACTTGTCGAATCAGATTTTAACCAAATGTAAATAGGTTATTTTCTGGCATTCCCGCCGGTCACCAACCCATGGCAGGGGGATAAAAACCAGCTGAAACAATATCTTCAACGTAAATCCCCTGGTCGTCAGCCGTGATGGCCGCCAGCTTTCGGATAAATCCGCACGCAGGTGGATTTCCACCGAAACCACAAAAGAAACTGTTGCATTCCAAAAACGATTGAGCGATATAGCACCCGTCGCCGCTTCGGCGGCCCACGGTTCAGCGAACTACCCCGGACCGGTGGATTTGAGCGGGTGTAGCTCAGGGGTAGAGCACAACCTTGCCAAGGTTGGGGTCGAGGGTTCAAATCCCTTCGCCCGCTCCAAATTTCCAGAACAGGCAGATAAATCTTCACTGCACCCGATGTGAAACGCGTCGTTTCCATGGGCTGTGAGGAGCATTGCCGCGCGAGGATTTCCCACGCACGGGCAAACCGGGAAGGGCGTTCCCTCCCCGGCTCTTATTATCAGGCGGCCTTGTCCCAGACGGGTGCAAGCCCTTCCGGTGAAACGATGCGGCCATCCGGCCTGGCAAGCGCGCGGATCGCCGCCATTTCATCGGCCGAAAGTTCGAAATCGAAGATGGCGAGATTTTCATCGACGCGGGCTTCGCTGACCGTCTTCGACAGTGCGATGACACCCTGCTGCTGCACGAGCCAGCGCAGCACCACCTGCGCCACCGACTTGCCACGGCCTGCGGCGATTTCCTTCAGCACCGGATCATTAAACACCTTGCCATCGGCCATGCCGTAGTAACCCGTCACCAACATGCCGGCGGCCTTTGCCGCGGCGATAACCACGTCCTGATCGATATAGGGGTGGTATTCGATCTGGTTGGTCACGATCGGGGCCTTGGACAACTTCACCGCCTCGGCCATCAGCGCCGTGCTGAAATTGGAAACGCCGATATGGCGCACCTTGCCCGCTTCCTTTACCGCGTTCAGCGCGCCGATCTGTTCTGCAAGCGAAACCGCCTCGTTCGGCCAATGCAGCAGCAGCAGGTCGACATAATCGGTCTTCAGCTTTTTCAGGCTCTCATCCACGGAGGCGAGGAAGGCATTATGCCTGTAGTTCTCGACCCAGACCTTGGTGGTGAGAAACACGTCGCCGCGCGCCACGCCCGAAGCAGCGATGGCTTCACCGACCTCGGCCTCATTGCCGTAGATCTGGGCGGTATCGATATGGCGGAAACCGGCTTTCAGCGCATGGGGAACGATGCGCAGCACATCGGCACCGGGAATACGAAACGTGCCGAAACCCAGCGCCGGGATCGAAGCGCCATTTGCGGTGACATCAAACATATATTTTCTCCTTTGACGTGACCCGGCCGACTTGGGAGCGGCCGGGAATTTTATGAAAAGTTCAGGCGGTTTTCAGCGTCAGCGCGGCGCGGCGGTCGAGCATGCTGCTCCAGAGGGTCAGGAGCAGGGCCACGGCGACGAGGATGGCGCCGACCCACGGGGTTGCGGCAAGACCCATCGGCGATTCCACCACCAGACCGCCAAGCCATGCGCCAATGGCGATGCCGAGGTTGAAGGCGGCGATGTTGAGCGCCGAGGCGACATCGACAGCGCCGGGGCGATGTTCCTTGGCAAGCTGCACCACATAAAGCTGCAGGCCGGGAACATTGGCGAAGGACAGGAAGCCGAGCGCGGCAAGCGTGATGAGCGTCAGCACCGGCGAGAAGGCGGTGAAGGAAAAGACGAGCAGTACGATGGCCTGCGCCAGGAAGAGGCCGATCAGCGCCCTGGCCGGGTTATGGTTGGCGATCCTGCCGCCGCCGATATTGCCGGCCGCAATGGCGATGCCATAGAGCACGAGGATCAGGCTGACGCTCTTTTCGGAAAAGCCGGTGACATCCTGCAGGATCGGCGCAAGGAAGGTGAAGGCGACGAAGGTGCCGCCGTAACCAAGCGCGGTCATGGCGAAAACGATGAGCAGGCGACCAGAGCCGAGAACACGGACCTGATCGAACAGGCTTGCCGGCGGCGCCTTCTTGAGCGTGTTCGGCAGAAGCGTGGCAATGCCGAAGAAGGCGATGACGCCAAGGGCGGCAACGACCCAGAAGGTCGCACGCCAGCCGAAGACCTGCCCGATATAGGTGCCAAGCGGAACGCCGGTGACGATGGCGACCGTCAGCCCCATGAACATCATGGCAATGGCCGAGGCGCGGCGATTTTCCGGCACGAGATCGGCGGCGATGGTGGAGCCGACCGAAAAGAAGACGCCATGGGCGAAAGCGGCGATGACGCGGGCGACAAGCAGCATCTCATAGCTGGGCGACAGGGCCGCAGCGCTGTTGCCGATGATGAACAGGGCCATCAGGCCGAGCAGCAGCGGCTTTCTTTCGATCCTGCCGGTTAGCGCCGTCAGGATCGGCGCACCGAAGGTGACGCCCAGCGCATAAACGCTGACGATGAGGCCGGCAAGCGGCAGGGTAATGTTGAGATCGGTCGCGACCGTCGGCAGAAGACCGACAATCACGAACTCCGTGGTGCCGATCGCATAGGCCGCGATCGTCAGGGCAAATAAGGCCAATGGCATGACAAATACCTCTTCGCCCGGAGCGGGATCGCGGGCGTTCTGGACAGCAACGCCGTCCGGTTGGATCATTTGGATAGCGATGCTATCCGGTTGGATCAAATCCATGGACGCAATATGGGCGAAGGGGACTTGCATGATAATCGGCAAGGTTGGATAAATACCTTTGAATTGATTTCACAGGTGGTGCGGCGATGGACAATCGGGCCGGAGAAATGGAAGTCTTCGTGGCGGCGGCGGAACTTGGCAGCTTTTCCGCCGCCGGGCGCAGGCTGAAGCTTTCACCCTCGGCGGTGAGCAAGCTTGTCACCCGTATCGAAGACCGCCTTGGCACCCGGCTTCTTGCCCGCTCCACCCGGCTTGTCACGCTCACACCGGAGGGCGAAGTCTATCTTGCGCGGGCAAGGCGCATTCTCGCCGATATAGCCGAGACCGAGCAGATCGTGGCGAGCGGCGGCAAGGTGGTGCCGCGCGGCCTTTTGCGCGTCAACACCACGCTGGGCTTCGGCGAACGTTATCTGCTGCCGCTTGCGCCGGAATTTTTGTCGCTTTATCCGGAAATCGAGCTGGATATCTCGCTGACCGACGGCGTCATCAGCCTGATCGAGGAACGCACCGATATCGCCATCCGCTCGGGCGCGATGGGAGATTCATCCCTGAAGGCGAGAAAGCTGAAGGAAGTCCGCCGCGTCATCGTCGCCTCCCCCGCCTATATCGAACGACACGGAATGCCGGAAAAACCGCAGGATCTGGCGCGGCACAATTGCTTCAGCTTCAATTTCAGCCGCAGCCTCAACGAATGGCCGTTTCGCAACCCCGGCTCTGCGGAAGTTTACCGTCTGCCCGTAACGGGCAATGTCTCGGTCAACAGCGGCATGGCCATGCGAAGGCTCTGCCTGACGGGCCTGGGACTGGGAAGGGTCGGCGAATTTCATATCGAGCCGGATATAAAGGCGGGCCTGCTCGTACCGGTGCTGGAAGACTACAATGCCGAGGAGATGGAAGTGATCCACGCGGTTTATGCCGGTCACGAACGCCTGGCCGCCCGCGTTCGCGCCTTCATCGATTTTGTCGCAGCAAGGGTCGGGCGGTGACTGGCCGCCTCACACCAGGCCGTGCACCAACTTGGCCAGCCAGTCGACAAAAACGCGGACCTTGTTGGTTACATGCCGGGTCTGGGGATAGACCACATAGATCGGCATGGCCTCGCGCCGCCACTCGGAAAGCACCGGCACCAGTTCTCCCCGCGAAAGCGCATCCCTCACCATGAAAACGGGAAGCTGCACGATACCCATGCCGGCCAGCGCCGCATTGAGATAGGTGCGGCTGTCATTGACCGAGACGACATAATTCGGGGTCAGCTCGACGCTGCGCACGCCATTGTCGAAGGAGGCCGGCATGATCTGGCCGGTGGTGGCATTGAGGTAGCCCACCGAATAATGCTCCTTCTCCAGATCCTCCGGTTCTTGCGGCATACCGAAATTTTCGATGTAGGACGGCGAGGCGAATGTCTCGAACCGGAGTTCGCCCACTTTACGGGCAATCAGCGACTGATCGCGCAGCACGCCGACCCGCAGCGCACAGTCGACATTCTCCGCGATATAATCGACCAGACGGTCGCCGACACCGAGGTCGAGACGGATTTGCGGATAACGCTGGTAAAATTCGCAAAGATGTGGGATAACCACCAGGTCCGCGAAGACACCGGCCATTTCCACCCGCAACCGGCCGGATGGCTGCACCTGAGCGCTGGACATGCTACCGTCGAGTTCTTCGATTTCCGATAAAATCTGTGAGGCCCGCTCATAATAGAGAGCGCCGTCCGTTGTCAGCATCACCCGGCGCGTGGTGCGGTTGAGAAGTGTGGTGTGCAAATGCGCCTCCAGCGCCTGCACCATATTGGTAACAGTGGTTTTCGGCATGTTCAGCGCGGTGGCGGCGCGGCTGAAATTGCCGGTTTCCACGACCCGCGTAAAAACCCGCATGGCGGAGAGCTGATCCATTCACTGCCTCGGAGATATGATTATCCGTGATTTCGGAATAGTGTTTTCAAATTTGCATGCTTGATCGTTTCGATCCGAACAATAATATGGATTTCAGATTTTGCAATATGATCCGCCTTGAAGCATGTCGCGCAAAGTGCGTTGCGGTTTTGCGGTGACGACATGCGGCAAGATAAAAACTTAAAGCGCAGGAGCGTATCCGAAGGATCGCAACACGCTTTAAGTGGCGGGCAAAGGATCTGGAGTCATGAACGCGCATTGGGAAAATATGGGTAGCGAGACGTCCGCGTCGAAGCTCTCCGTGCGCCGTTATGAAGGTTCCTGCCTCTGCAGCCATCCGCCTGTCGTGCTTTATCTGCGCGGCGGATCGTTTCTGGAACCCGGTCTCGAGCCGGGCGGCAATTGCCCCGAGCTTCCGGTGGCTCGCGCGCTCGCGGAAAGCGGCGCGGTGGTCGTGGAAGCCGATTACAGCAAGCCGTCCGGCAACGAGTTTCCGATGGTCATCGATTGCGCCTATGAGGCGCTCGATCATCTGAGCCGGGACCGCAAGCATTATGGCGGCGCGAAATCGCTGCTGTTCGTGGCCGGCGAAGAGGCTGGCGGCAATGTGGCGGCGGGGCTTGCCTTGAAGGCCCGCGACCGCATGCCGGGCAAACTCGCAGGCCAGATTCTTCTGTCGCCCATGATCGACCCGATGATGACGACGGAATCCTTCCGCGATGCGGACAGGATCGGCATGCGCCAGCGCTGGGCCGATGGCTGGAGCCATTACCTTGCCAAGGCGTGCGGGTTTTTCCACCCCTATGCCGCGCCCTGCCAGTGCACGCGGCTGAACCGGGTGGCGCCGGCGCTGATCTTTACCGCCGAGGACGACCCTCTGCGCGACGAAACGGTCAATTATGCAGACCGCCTCATCGCCTCCGGTGTCAGCGTCCGGCAGCATGTTTTCCCCGCCGGTGTCGGCTGGACGGGGCTTTATCAAGGAGAGGGCGGCGGATGGGTCTCATCCGTCTGTTCGGAGTTCAAGACCTTCGTTGACCAGTTAAAGCACTGAAAATTCGCATTTATTTATGAACGACCTGCTCCCGATCGGGGGCCAAGGAGATACCCATGACGCTGAACACAAAGCGCCGGGCCCTGACGGGTGCCGGCATCGGGCTTGCCATGTCCGTTGCAGCAGCAGCACTGTTTTTCGACCTCCCCACCAGCCGCGATGCAACGGCCGCTTCGACGCCTGCTGAAACACCGGCAATCCCGGTTACCGTCGCCAAGGTGGAAAGCCGCGACGTGATGCGCTGGGAAGAGTTTTCCGGCCGTCTCGAAGCCGTTGACCGGGTGCAGATCCGCTCCCGCGTCGCCGGCCAGATCAAGGCCGTGCATTTCCGCGAAGGCGCGCTGGTGAAGGAAGGCGATCCTCTCTTCACCATCGACCCGGCCCCTTATCAGGCCGCTGTTGCGGGTGCTGAAGGCCAGGTCGCTTCCGCCGAAGCCAAGGTCAGCCTTGCCAAAACGGAACTCGACCGTGGCCGCAGGCTTTCCGATAACCGCACCATCTCCCAGAGCGATCTCGACCAGCGGCAAAGCTCGTTTGCGGATGCCGAAGCCCAGCTTCGCGCCGCCCGCGCAGCGCTGACCACGGCTCAGCTCGATCTCGGTTATACCGAAATCCTCGCCCCGGTTTCCGGCCGCGTCGGCCGCATTGAAATCACCGCCGGCAACCTCGTCGCCGCCGGCTCGACCTCGCCGGCGCTCACGACACTGGTATCGGTCAACCCGATCTATGCCAGCTTCAATGCCAGCGAAGGCGTGGTGGCCAAAGCGCTTGCCGAACTGCCGCAGACGGACGGCGCCCTGCCCGCTCTCGAACAGATCCCGGTGGAAATCGGCACGCTTTCGGATGAGGGCACGCCGATCAAGGGCACGCTGCATCTGATCGACAACCAGGTGGATTCGGCAAGCGGCACCATCGGTGTCCGCGCCGTCTTCGAAAATCCGGACGGCAGGCTCATTCCCGGCCAGTTCGTGCGGGTGCGCATGGGTGAACCGAAGCCGGAAAACCGCATCGTCATCAGCGACCGAGCCATCGGCACGGATCAGGACAAGCGTTTCGTCTTCGTGGTCGATGCCGAAAACAAGGTAAGCTACCGCCAGATCAAGCCGGGCGCACCGGCCGATGGCCAGCGCATCATCGAAAGCGGCCTTGCCGCCGGTGATACGATCGTCGTCAACGGCCTGCAGCGCATTCGTCCCGGCGCCACCGTCGCACCGCAGGCGGAAGACAAGGTTGCTGCTTCGCAGTAACCCACCTCTTTGATCAGTAAGCGTCCCGCCTCCCGCGAGACGCCCCTTCAGACAGAACCGGCCTTCACCGGCGGCAGAATTGCCGCCGGAACGGCCTTCGCATTCCCAAAGACCCGGAGAGGGACTGGATATGAATATTTCCAGATTTTTTGTCGACCGGCCGGTATTCGCTGCCGTGCTTTCGGTCCTGATTGTGGTGGCAGGCCTACTCGGCATGCGCGCCCTGCCGATTTCGGAATATCCCGAAGTCGTTCCGCCATCCGTCGTCGTGCGCGCCACCTATCCCGGTGCGAACCCGACCGTTATTGCCGAAACCGTCGCGACACCGCTGGAAGAACAGATCAACGGCGTCGAGGACATGCTCTATATGGGAAGCCAGGCGACGTCCGATGGCGTGCTGACGCTGACCGTGACCTTCAAGCTGGGCACCGACCCAGACAAGGCGCAGCAGCTGGTGCAGAACCGCGTGTCGCAGGCCGAACCGCGCTTGCCGGCGGAAGTGCGCGCACTCGGCATCACCACCGTCAAGAGCTCGCCCGACTTCATCATGGTCGTCAACCTCGTCTCCAAGACCGACGCCTATGACATCACTTATCTGCGTAACTATGCGACGCTGAACGTCAAGGATCGCCTCGCCCGCATCGAAGGTGTCGGCCAGGTGCAGGTCTTCGGCGCTGGTGACTATTCCATGCGCGTCTGGCTCGACCCGCAGAAGGTGGCAGAGCATGATCTGGCCGCCAGCGACGTTTCCGACGCCATCCGCCAGCAGAACGTGCAGGCCGCAGCCGGCGTCATCGGCGCCTCGCCAAGCCCCAATGGCGTCGACCTGCAACTCAACGTCAATGCGCAGGGCCGTCTGACGACGCCGGAGGAATTCGGCAACATCATCGTCAAGAGCGGCGCGAACGGTGAAATCACCCGCCTGCGCGATGTCGCCCGCATCGAACTCGGTGCGGCCGATTACACACTGCGCTCGCTGCTCGACGGCGAACCCGCCGTGGCTGTCGCGGTGCTTCAGGCCCCCGGCTCCAACGCCATTGAAATCGCCGACAATGTCCGCGCCACGATGGACAATCTGCAATTGGCAATGCCCGATGGCGTGAAATACGAAATCGTCTACGACACGACGAAATTCGTGCGCTCCTCCATCGAGAAGGTCGTCGATACACTCCTCGAGGCCGTTGGCCTCGTGGTGCTCGTCGTCATCCTCTTCCTGCAGACCTGGCGCGCATCGATCATTCCGCTGATCGCGGTTCCGGTCTCGATCATCGGCACCTTCGCCGTCATGTATGCCTTCGGCTTCTCCATCAACGCGTTGACCCTGTTCGGTCTCGTGCTCGCCATCGGCATCGTGGTGGATGACGCCATCGTTGTCGTCGAAAACGTCGAGCGAAATATCGAAAACGGGCTCTCGCCGCGTGACGCCACCTATAAGGCCATGCGCGAAGTCTCCGGCCCGATCATCGCGATTGCGCTGGTTCTGGTCGCGGTCTTCGTGCCGCTTGCCTTCATCTCCGGCCTGTCCGGCCAGTTCTACCGGCAGTTCGCGCTGACGATTGCGATCTCCACCGTCATTTCGGCCATCAACTCGCTGACGCTGTCGCCCGCTCTTGCAGCCCTGCTGCTGAAGGAACACGGCGCACCGAAAGACTGGCTGACCCGCTTCATGGATAAAATCCTCGGCTGGTTCTTCCGCGGCTTCAACCGCGCCTTCGGTGCGGCCTCCAACGGCTACGGCAAGACCGTGGGCGGGCTGGTGACGCGCAAGAGCCTTGTCATGATGGTCTATATGGCGCTGGTGGCCGCCACCTACGGCATGTTCACCACCGTCCCGAGCGGCTTCGTGCCGGCGCAGGACAAGCAGTACCTGATCGGCTTCGCCCAGCTTCCGGACGGCGCAACGCTTGACCGCACGGAAAGCGTCATCAAGCGGATGAGCGACATTGCGCTCGAAACACCCGGCGTCAGCCACGCCATCGCCTTCCCCGGCCTGTCGATCAACGGCTTCACCATCGGCTCCAATTCCGGCATCGTCTTTGCGGTTCTCGATGACTTCGAAGAGCGCAAGACACCGGAACTGTCCGGCGGCGCCATCGCCATGCAGCTGAACCAGAAATATGCGGGCATTCAGGATGCCTTCATCGCCATGTTCCCGCCGCCGCCGGTCAACGGTCTCGGCCAGACGGGCGGCTTCAAGCTGCAGATCGAAGACCGCGCCGGCTACGGCTATCAGACGCTGGATGAAGCGACGAAGGCCGTGATCGGCAAGGCCTATCAAACGCCGGAACTCGCGGGCATCTTCTCCAGCTACCAGATCAACGTGCCGCAGCTCTTCGCCGATCTCGACCGCGCCAAGGCGGAACAGCTGGGCGTTTCAGTCAGCGACGTCTTCCAGACGCTGCAGATCTATCTGGGCTCGCTCTATGTCAACGACTTCAATGCTTTCGGACGGACCTACAGCGTGCGGGTTCAGGCGGATTCCCAGTTCCGCGCCCATGCCGAAGATATCGGTCGCCTGAAGGTTCGCTCCGCATCGGGTCAGATGATCCCGCTGTCGACGCTCTTGAAGGTAAATGCGACGACGGGGCCGGAGCGCACCAACCGTTATAACGGCTTCCTTGCGGCCGATATCAACGGCGGTCCGGCGCCGGGCTTCTCCTCTGGACAGGCACAGGCGGCGATTGAAAAAATCCTTGCCGAAACCCTGCCCGCAGGCGTCGACTACGAATGGACGGACCTGACCTACCAGCAGATTCTGGCCGGCAATTCCAGCATCGTGGTCTTCCCCTTGGCGCTGCTGCTCGTCTATCTCGTGCTCGCCGCGCAATATGAAAGCCTCACCTTGCCGATTGCGATCATCCTGATCGTCCCGCTCGGTGTGCTTGCGGCCCTCACGGGTGTCTGGCTGACGGGAGGGGATAACAACATCTTTACGCAGATCGGCCTTGTCGTCCTTGTCGGTCTCTCGGCGAAAAACGCGATCCTGATCGTGGAATTCGCCCGGGAGCTGGAATTCGAAGGACGAACGCCGCTTCAGGCGGCCATCGAGGCAAGCCGGCTTCGCCTGCGCCCGATCCTGATGACCTCCCTCGCCTTCATCATGGGCGTGGTGCCGCTGGTCGTCTCCACCGGTGCAGGTGCGGAAATGCGTGCGGCCATGGGTGTCGCGGTGTTCTCCGGCATGATCGGCGTAACGTTCTTCGGCATCTTCATGACACCGGTCTTCTACGTGCTGGTGCGCAGGCTGGCGGGCAATCGTCCGCTCATCCAGCACAAGCAGGACGAACCGGCCAATTCGGACTACAAGCTCGAAAAGGCCGGCTGAGACCGCACTCCCATCCACCGCCACCTTCGACGCAAGCCCGCCGCGCATCCCCCGATGCGCGGCGTTTTTTATGACACAAAACGTTCATGCGGGTTTTCTGAAATAGAATCAGTTTCAAATACTTACACGGCAACACTAGATAATTTAAGCGGCATCGGAGGCGTCAGAAATGCAATATATCCAGCCATATTGATGAACATCAAAAGAAACAATTCTATTTTATGCTTTGTATTTTGTGGTATTTTTAAAGAACAGGGTGATTCGGACTAAATGATTTAGTTCAGGGGCGACATGATGGAGCAGGACTACGAAAACTGGGCAACGACCGTTGCCTATTCGATAGTGATGCATGAGGGTCTCGATCTCGCGCTTGCCGCGCAAAATCTCGACAGAGGCAAGACCCGAAATAATCGCGAGCGGCTGATGGAAGCCATTCGCACATCGTTGCTTGAAGCGCGCTCGCGCAGCCACATGACGGTGGCGCAACGGGTCTAATCCGGCCTTTTTGGCGCCTTTATGCGGCACACCACGCCGCAACGCGATCAGGCCGGCAGCAGGTCGGTCCGCACTGCGGCCTTCAGCGGCAGATGATCCGAGGCGATGCGCGCCAGCGCGCTGTCATGCGCCTCCACCTGCTCGATCAGCCCTTCACGATTGGCGATGATCCTGTCGAGCGCCAGCACCGGCAGGTTGGACGGAAAACTCGGCACCGCCGGCGGCAAAGCGCCAAAAGCATCCCGGAACGTATTGAGCGACGACCCGTTGCCGAGACGCCATTCGTTCAGGTCTCCCATGAGGATGGTCGCGCATTCGTTGCGTGCTTCGAGAAGGCTGATCAACGCTTTCGCCTGCTGGGCGCGGGAATGTCTGAGAAGCCCGAAATGGGCGGCGATGACCCGCAGCGTGCCGCCCCGCTTTAGATCCAGCTCCACGACGAGCGCGCCGCGCGGCTCCAGCCCCGGCAATTTCAGCGTATGCACATCCCTGACCGCGCCTTCCTTGAACAGCACGACATTGCCGTGCCAGCCATGCGCCTTCACGCCGGCCTGCACGGGCACGGGAATGAGGCCGCTTTCCCGCTCCAGCCGCGCGAGATCGAGCAGACCGGTACGCTCGCCGAAACGGCTGTCCGCTTCCTGAAGGGCGATGATGTCAGCGCCGATTTCCTGAATGACGCGGCTGGTGCGATCGGGATCGAACTTGCGGTCGCGGCCGACGCATTTATGCACATTGTAGGAGGCGATGACCGGAAAGGAATGATCTTTCGTCGCTGGCGCCGCATTCTGGCGCTGGCGACGGTCGCGCAGCGACTGCATGACGAAGGCGGACAGGCTGGTGTTTTTCGTCAAAGCCGTTTTTTCATCATCCAGCAAACCGTTCTTTTTCACGCGTCGATGCCTCCGGTCTCGCGCAGCGCCCTGTTGGACGCACCGCACTCTAAAGATAAGGCGAAGCGAGCCACAGGACACGCTCCACAAAACGGACAACGAATGGCCGCGCATTCAGTTCGCTGAGCCGCACCGGCAAGGCGGTTGCCCGTGCATCCCGGATGCGCTCGCCGATTGTCGCCGCGAATTCCTCATCCATAACTTCGAGATCGATCTCAAAGTTCAATCGCAGCGAACGCGGATCGAGATTGGAAGAGCCAATGTAGCTCCAGCGCCCGTCGATCACCAGAAGCTTGGAGTGATTGAAAGCCCCCGTCGCCCGCCAGATGCGGCAGTAATTCCTCAACATCTGGTCGAACTGCGCCGTCATCGCCCTGTCCACAAGCACCAGATTATTGCTTTTCGGCACGATGATATCGACAACAACTCCCCGTCTTGCTGCGGTTATGAGCGCCGAAATAAGCTCCCGATCGGGGAGAAAATAGGGCGACATGATGAGAATGGAGGAGCGCGCGACGGAAAACGCACCCATCAGCATCTTGTGACTGGTCTCGATACTTTTATCCGGCCCGGAGGAGCAGACGCGGGCAACGATCTGCGAACCCGGCACACCATCGGGAATGGCGATATCCCAGAGGGGCGTGTCCAGCAGTTCCTTCGTCGTGAAACGCCAGTCCTCCGCCGCGATGGAGAAAAAATCCGATACGACCGGCCCGGTGATCTTGAAATGCGTGTCGTGCGACTGGCTTTCGCCGCCGAATTCCTGGGTGAACCCCTCACGGATATTCATGCCGCCACTGAACGCGATGCGGCCGTCCACCACGAGGATCTTGCGGTGGGTGCGCAGATTGGCATAGGGCAGCCGCAGCCCCATGATGACATTGCCGTTGAAGACGTCGCAGACGATGCCCTTTTCCCTGAGCGTCGGCAGGATGCTCGGCACCGAATAACGCGCGCCCACCGCATCCACCAGCACCCGCACCTCCACGCCGCGGAACTTCGCCCTTTCGAGCGCCGCGACAAAGCGGGCGCCGATCCGGTCATTGTCGAAAATATATGTTTCGAGAATGATCGACCGCTTCGCCTCGTTGATGGCCCCCAGCATGGCGGCATAGGCGGCATCCCCCGTCACCAGCGGCTCTATGCCGTTGCCTGTCGTCAGCGCATGGCGCGTCACCCGGTCGCCCAGCGTCTTCATCGCCTCGAAACGGCGTCCGAAGCGCGCAGCGATCATGTCGCCGCTCGCATCCAGACGCGCCACGCGATCCATGATCTCGTCCTGCATGAAGGACCGCTGCTGCGTGATGTTGGACCGGCGAATGCGGTTGATGCCGGCAATGGCATAGATGACCGCGCCGACGACGGGCGACAGCACGATGACGCCGACCCAACCGAGCGCGGAGCGGACCTCCTCCTTCGTCATCGTGGCATGCACGGCCGCCACGCTTCCCATCAAAATCGAGAGAACGGCAAGGATATGCGGCCAATAGGCAATGACGAGATCGAGCATGGTACAACTATAGAGTACTTCGGCAATCTCGCAATGACAGGCAGGCAGCGCTGGCAGAGACAAAGAACCTGACCGCGCCATGCTTTTGCGGGACAGACCCTTGCGGGATTAACGGTGGAAACCGGCCTTGCGATATGTCATGAGAGCGCATCTTGATCTTTGGGCAGTGGCAGGGCGAGGTGCACTTGCGGGCTTTCTGCCTTGTTTGAAAGCAAGAAGGCCGTGATGCAGGAAAATACACAGGGCGCCGTCATCGTCATTTCCAGCCATGTCATGCGTGGCTCCGTCGGCAATCGCGCCGCTGTCTTTGCGCTGGAGACCCTCGGTTATCCCGTCTGGGCGGTGCCCACAATCGTCATGCCCTGGCATCCCGGCCACGGCCCTTCCACCCGGATGCGCTTTCAGGACGACGATTTCGACAAGGCGATGACCGACCTCGAAAACGCCAAATGGATCGGCGAGGTCAAGGCTGTTCTGACCGGTTATTTCGGTAGTGCGGCGCAGGTTCGCTCCACCGCACGGCTGATCCGCAATCTGAAGGAAAAGAACCCGTCGCTGATTTACGCCTGCGATCCGGTCATGGGCGATCTGGGCGGGCTTTACATTCCGCTCGAGACCGCGGAAGCCATCCGCGATCACCTCATCCCGCTTGCCACTGTCGCCACGCCGAACCGTTATGAACTCGCCTGGATGAGCGGCGCGGAGCTCGAGACCAACAATGCCATCATGGATGCCGCGCTTGCGCTGGGCCCGCCGAAAATGCTGGTCACCTCGGCCGTGCCGATGATGACGGGCGGCACCGGCAATCTTTATCTCAGCGGCCGCCACGCGCTGCTTGCCGAACATCGTGCCATTGAGAATGCGCCGAACGGTCTCGGCGACCTGATGTCGGCGCTGTTCCTCGCCCGCCTGCTGGAAGGCATGGATGACGAAAAGGCGCTGCAGCTCGCGACCGCCAGCGTGTTCGAAATTCTGGCCCGCACCAAAAAACGCGAGATGAACGAACTGACGCTGGAGACGGACTCTTCCAGCCTCTCCACACCCATGGCGATGGTGCAGATGCGTCATCTCTTGCATCCTTCGCGCAGCAAGCGCAAATAGCGGCTAGAGCATTTCCAGGAAAAGTGGCCCTCGGTTTTCCGTCCGGAAATGCGACAAACAAGGAGTTGGAGCGATTTCGCGGTTCGAAGAAAAACGAAAATGCTCCAAAGGATTGGTCTTCAACGCACCGAGTTCTTTTCTTGATCTCGGTCCAACCACAACGGTACTGCGATAGATGAAAGATTTTCCGGAAAACCTTCTCAACGGCTACAAGAACTTCATGAACGGTCGCTATGTCGACGAGCGCGAAAGATACCGCGTTCTGGCCGACACCGGACAGAAGCCGCAGACCCTGTTCATTGCCTGTTGTGACTCCCGCTCCGCGCCGGAAACCATTTTCGACTGCGGACCGGGAGAGCTTTTCGTCGTCCGCAACGTCGCCAACATGGTGCCGCCCTTCGAGCCGGACGGGCAGTACCACGCCACCTCGGCGGCCATCGAATATGCCGTTCAGGTTCTGAAGGTGAAGGATATCGTCGTCATGGGCCACGGCCGCTGCGGCGGCATTCAGGCTGCTCTCGACCCCAATCTCGAGCCGCTGTCGCCCGGCGATTTCATCGGCAAATGGATGAACATGGTCAAGTCGGCCGCCTCGCAAATCCAGAGCAACGACGTGATGACAGCTTCCGAGCGGCAGACGGCACTGGAACGTGTTTCCATCCGCAACTCCATCGCCAACCTGCGCGGTTTCCCCTTCGTCAAGGCACAGGAAACCGCCGGTAAGGTGAAGCTGCACGGCGCATGGTTCGATATTTCGACCGGCGAATTGTGGGTTATGGACGGCAAGACGGGTGATTTCCGTCGCCCGGATCTGTGATTGGCAGGTAATAGCTACCGGCCAAATTCAACGCTCGTCACCCCGGACTAGATCCGGGGTCCAGCGCGATCAAGTCCTTGATCGCCAAAGACTCTTTCACGGCGCGGACGCGCCGTGACTGGATGCCGGATCATCCTCGGGCTTGTTCCGGGGACCGGCATGACGGAAGTGGGAATTCGCGCTTGGAAAGCAGCCTTATTGGCCGTCAATCGCCTTGCCGATGAAGGCAATCGCCTGCTGGTAGACGCTTGCTGCGTTCCAGCCCTGGATGGCGGCGTAGTTTGCCTGTCCCTGCTGGTAACCGGCGCCACGCTGCCAGCCATGGCCGACAAGGAAGTTCGCGGTGGAAGCCAGCGCATCGGCACGCGAACCGACGAGATCGATACGGCCGTCGCGGTCGAAATCAACGCCGTAACGCACGACGTTCAGCGGCAGGAACTGCGTCTGGCCGATTTCACCATGGGCCGCACCCTTGGCGTTGACGTTCAGCGAACCGCTGCCGACGAGCTTCAGAGCTGCATAAAGCTGCTCGGTGAAATAATCCGAACGACGGCAATCGAAGGAGAGCGTCGCCACGGCGGAAAGCGTGTGCTGGTTGCCCATGAAGCCACCAAAGCCGGTTTCCATGCCCCAGATGGCGAGCAGCGGACCGGCCGGCACGCCATAGGCGCGCTCGATGGAAGCAAAGAGAGCAGCATTGTTCTTCTTCATGGTCTTGCCGCGCGAAATGATCGTCTGACCGCCGCGCTTCTGCATGAATTGTTCGAAGGAAAGCTTGAAGCTGTGCTGGCCGCGGTCTGCGCGGATCGTCGCCTGGTTGTAGGAGACGCCGGAGAAAGCACGGTCGAGCACCGAGGCGCTGACGCCGCGGCCCGCCGCTTCCTGCTTGAAGGCGCCGACCCAGGCATCGAAGCCCGCCGAAGTGTTGCCGCATTGCGCAGCCATAACCGGCGTCGCTGCCAGAACCGAAACCATGGCCACACCAGCCAGAATTACCTTCATTGCCCGCATCAAAATCTGCCTTCGATATCCTTTGGGGAATTTTTCCCGAGAACCAAACCGTCAATACTGTATGATTCAGGTGCCAAAACTGTCTTTTGGCGGCCTAAATTGCCTTTCGGCAGCAAGGCCTGCAAATAAACTGGCCGTGATCGTCGCCAATTATGAAACCCGCCTGCCCCACACAGAACAGACGGGTTATACTTAACGAACCTTAAAAAATCGTATCGTGGATCAGGCAGCCGCCTTGCGGGGCTTGATGAAACCACGATTGATCAACAGTTCGGCGATCTGGACGGCGTTGAGAGCCGCACCCTTGCGCAGATTGTCGGAAACAACCCACAGGTTGAGGCCGTTTTCGACCGTCGCATCTTCGCGGATGCGCGAGATATAGGTCGCGTCCTCACCGGCGGATTCAACCGGGGTGATGTAGCCGCCGTTTTCGCGCTTGTCGATCACGAGGCAACCCGGCGCTTCGCGCAGGATGTCGCGCGCCTGATCGGCGGTGATCTCGTTTTCGAACTCGATATTGACCGATTCCGAATGGCCGATGAAGACCGGAACGCGCACGGCCGTGCAGGTTACCTTGATCTTCGGATCGAGCATCTTCTTGGTTTCGGCCAGAACCTTCCACTCTTCCTTGGTGTAGCCGTCTTCCATGAAGACGTCGATATGCGGAATGACGTTGAAGGCGATGCGCTTGGTGAACTTCTTGGCTTCCACCGGATCAGCGACGAACACGGCGCGGGTCTGCTGGAACAGCTCGTCCATGCCTTCCTTGCCGGCGCCGGACACCGACTGGTAGGTGGAAACGACGACGCGCTTGATCTTGGCGAAGTCATGCAGCGGCTTCAGCGCGACGACGAGCTGTGCCGTGGAGCAATTGGGGTTGGCGATGATGTTCTTCTTGGTGAAGCCGGCAACCGCATCGGCATTGACTTCCGGAACGATCAGCGGAACGTCCTGATCGTAGCGCCATGCGGACGAGTTGTCGATGACAACGCAGCCCTGCTGGCCGATCTTCGGCGACCACTTCTTGGAAACATCGCCGCCGGCCGACATCAGGCAAATATCCGTGTCGGAAAAATCGTAGTTTTCGAGGTTGGAAACCTTCAGCGTGCGGTCGCCATAGGAGACTTCCGTGCCCTGCGAGCGGGCGGAAGCAAGCGGCACGACTTCATCGGCGGGGAAACCGCGTTCGGCCAGGATATTGAGCATTTCGCGACCGACGTTGCCGGTGGCGCCTGCAATTGCAACTTTGAAACCCATGATCAAGCTCTCTTTCTGTCTCTCCTCTTTTTGGTGAGGTGGGAACCCGCATCAGATCGCGGCTTCCTCGATCCCCAGCCAAACCGGGGAGAGAGCGGTGGCCAGAGACGTTAGACGGTTTTAATCGTCGTTTTGGCCGTAATTCGGGTAGAATGAGAAAGGCGCGGATCATCGCCGGCGGATTGTGCCGGTCCTTCCATGACGAACATGTCTGCAACATGCATGCGCAAGGTGATGCTCCTTCTTCGCGAGAAGCTATTAGAAGGTTTCTCGGTTGTGTCAAGAAAAAAGGCGCGTTTGGAGGCGTCTTGCGCAGGCCGTAAAATCGGCCTCGCGACATTTTCGGGACGCCTTGCATTAGACTAAAGTCATAATCCGAAAGCATCGCTCTTATTGCAGTTAATTTTCTGTCACTCTGACACTCCGCGCATTGCACCCTTATGGGGAGTCCGGAGGAGAGAGATGGGCTCCGCAATGCGCCAATTGGGACATCTGTGGAGGACAGACAATGGCAGATATTGCAGCCGTGAGCGGCGCCGCCCGTCCAATGACGGGTGAAGAGAAGAAGGTGATTTTCGCCTCTTCTCTCGGAACAGTCTTCGAATGGTACGATTTCTATCTGTACGGCTCGCTGGCGATCTATATCGGCGCGAACTTCTTCAGCCAATATCCGGAAACGACACGCAACATTTTTGCGCTGCTGGCCTTCGCCGCCGGCTTCCTCGTGCGCCCCTTCGGCGCGCTGGTATTCGGCCGTCTGGGCGACATTGTCGGCCGCAAATATACCTTCCTCATCACCATCCTCATCATGGGCGTTTCGACCTTCCTCGTCGGCGTCCTGCCCGGCGCATCGCAGATCGGCATTGCCGCTCCGATCATCCTGATCGTTCTGCGCATGCTGCAGGGCCTGGCGCTCGGCGGTGAATATGGCGGTGCGGCAACCTACGTCGCCGAACATGCACCGAACGGCCGCAGGGGCTATTACACCTCATGGATCCAGACGACGGCGACGCTCGGCCTGTTCCTGTCGCTGGTGGTCATTCTCGGCGTGCAGTTCGCACTCGGCAAGGAAGCCTTCGCCGCCTGGGGCTGGCGCATTCCCTTCCTCGTCTCCGTTCTGCTGCTCGGCGTATCGGTCTGGATTCGTCTGAAAATGAACGAATCTCCGGCCTTCAAGAAAATGAAGGAAGAAGGCAAGACATCCAAGGCGCCGCTCAGCGAAGCCTTCGGCCAGTGGAAGAACGCCAAGATTGCGCTCATCGCGCTTGTCGGCGCCGTCATCGGCCAGGCCGTTGTCTGGTATACGGGCCAGTTCTACGCGCTGTTCTTCCTGCAGAGCATCCTGAAGGTCGACGGCCAGTCCGCCAACATCATGGTGGCGGCAGCACTCATCCTCGGCACCAGCTTCTTCGTCATCTTCGGCTGGCTTTCCGACAAGATCGGCCGCAAGCCGATCATCATGGCCGGTCTCATCCTTGCCATGCTGACCTACTTCCCGCTGTTCAAGGCACTGACATGGGCCGGCAACCCGGCGCTGGCGCAAGCCCAGTCCACCGTTCGCGCCACCGTGACCGCAGCCCCCGGCGACTGCAAGTTCCAGTTCAACCCGACCGGCACGGCGAAATTCACCACATCCTGCGATATCGCCACCTCGTTCCTGACACGCAACTCCGTGCCTTACGACGTGGTTGCGGGCACAGCCGGCCAGCCGGCCACCGTGAAGATCGGCGATGCCACCATTACCAGCTATGACGCCGTCGCCGCCGGTGCGGATGCGGCAGCCAAGGACAAGGCCTTCCAGAAGCAGGTCAACATGGCGCTTCACGATGGCGGCTACCCGCTGGTGCGCGGCGCGGCGCAGGTGCCGGACGCGAAACTGGATGCCTTCATTGCCGCAAATCCGGAGCTTAACCTCAATGCGGAGGCCGTTCGCGCTGCCGACAAGAAGATGGTCGCGACCGACAAGCTGGTGGCGGACAAGCTGCTGACACCGGCAGAAGCCGCAGGTGCGGCGGAAATGGCCGTCTACACCGTAGCCGGCGGCGGCACCTTCTCCATGGTGGCCGATCCGGCCGCCGTGAACTGGGTCGTCATCATCGCAGTCCTGACCGTTCTCGTCATCTACGTGACGATGGTCTACGGCCCGATCGCGGCCCTGCTGGTCGAACTGTTCCCGACCCGCATCCGCTACTCCGGCATGTCGCTGCCATACCACATCGGCAACGGCTGGTTCGGCGGTCTTCTGCCCGCCACCGCCTTTGCGATGAGCGCGGCGAAAGGCGACATCTATTACGGCCTCTGGTACCCGATCATCTTCGCAGGCATCACACTGGTCGTCGGCCTGCTGTTCCTGCCGGAAACCAAGGATCGCGATATCCACGCCATGGATTGAGCCATACCCTGTTCGACATTTTCGGAACCCGGCGCTGAAGCGCCGGGTTCTTTTATTGCGCGGTACGTCCGCATATCGAACAAGACTGTCGCAGCGGGCTGTCATTCCGTCGCAGGCAAGACAAAATCAATATGGAGACAAAGCCCCCCTGAATAGGTTATGACCCCCCTATATTATCAGGCAGAGGGAGAGCCATTTTGAGAATCGGGACACCTAAGGAATTATATGAGGGCGAGGCGCGCGTCGGCATGACGCCCGACAGCGCCCAGGCATTGCAGAAACTCGGATATGATTGCATTCTCGAAACCGGAGCAGGCAAGGCGGCGGGTTTTTCCGACGACGCCTATCGCGCAGCCGGTGTAACGATCGTCGACAGCGCCGATGCGCTTTACGCCGGTTCCGACATCATCGCCAAGGTTCGTCAGCCGGAAACGTCGGAGATTGATCGCCTGTCTTCGGACAAGACGCTGATCTCGTTCTTCTATCCCGCTCAGAACAAGGACCTTCTGGAGCAGGCGAAGGAAAAGGGCGCAAATGTCATCGCCATGGACATGGTGCCGCGCATTTCCCGCGCCCAGAAAATGGACGCCCTGTCCTCCATGGCCAATATCGCCGGTTATCGCGCGGTCATCGAGGCCGGCAATAATTTCGGCCGCTTCTTCACCGGTCAGGTCACCGCCGCCGGCAAGGTGCCGCCCGCCAAAGTTCTGGTCATCGGCGCAGGCGTTGCCGGTCTTGCCGCCATCGGCACGGCCACATCGCTCGGCGCCATCACTTATGCCTTCGACGTTCGCCCGGAAGTGGCCGAACAAATCGAATCCATGGGCGCCGAATTCGTCTATCTCGATTTCGCCGACCAGCAGCAGGATGGCGCGGCCACCGGCGGTTATGCCGCCCCCTCCTCGCCGGAATTCCGCGAGAAGCAGCTCGAAAAATTCCGCGAACTCGCGCCGCAGATCGATATCGTCATTACCACGGCGCTCATTCCGGGCCGCGACGCCCCGAAACTGTGGCTCGCCGACATGGTGGCGATGATGAAGCCGGGTTCGGTCATCGTCGACCTCGCTGCCGAACGCGGCGGCAATTGCGACCTCACGGTTCCCGACCAGCGCGTCGTTTCCGACAATGGCGTCATCGTCATCGGCTATACGGATTTCCCGAGCCGTATGGCCACGCAGGCCTCGACGCTCTATTCCACCAACATCCGCCACATGATGACCGATCTGACGCCCGCAAAGGACGGCAAGCCGGTTCACAACATGGAAGACGACGTCATCCGCGGTGCGACGGTCACCTATCAGGGTGAAATCACTTATCCCCCGCCGCCGCCGAAAATTCAGGCGATTGCCGCGCAGAAGCCGAAGGAAAGAGCAAAAGAACTCACGCCTGAGGAAAAGCACGCCAAGGAACACGCGGACTTCAAGGCGCAGACGAAAAGCCAGGTCGGCCTGCTCGCCGTCGGTACAGCGATCCTGCTTCTGGTGGGCGCTTTCGCACCGGCAAGCTTCATGAGCCACTTTATCGTTTTCGTGCTGGCCTGCTTCGTCGGTTTCCAGGTCATCTGGAATGTCAGCCATTCGCTGCACACGCCGCTGATGGCGGTGACGAACGCGATTTCCGGCATCGTCATCATCGGCGCATTGCTGCAGATCGGTTCCGGCAACTGGCTGGTGGTGATCCTCGCCTCGCTTTCCGTCCTGATCGCGACGATCAACATCGTCGGCGGTTTCCTCGTGACACGGCGCATGCTCGCCATGTTCCAGAAGTCCTGAGCCGTGTAGGGGACATTCAATGACCATTGGCATCGTTTCCGCGGCCTATGTTGCCGCAGCCGTTCTTTTCATCCTTTCTCTTGGTGGCCTTTCCGGACAGGAAAGCGCCAAACGCGCCGTCTGGTACGGCATTGTCGGCATGGGTCTCGCCATCGTCGCCACCGTCTTCGGCCCTGAAATCAGCAAGGGCGTCGGGCAGTGGCTCGTGGTGCTGCTGATGCTGGCGGGCGGCTCCGTTCTCGGCTACTTCGTCGCAAGCCGCGTGCAGATGACCGAAATGCCGCAGCTTGTTGCAGCCCTTCACTCCTTCGTCGGCCTCGCCGCCGTCTTCATCGGCTTCAACGCCCATATCGAGGAAGCGCATGTCGCCTCGCTCGATGAAACCGCGCGTTCCCTGCTGACGGGCTTTTCCGCCATCCTGGCGCACAAGACGCCGGTTGAACTGGCGATCATGAAGGTCGAGGTTTTCCTCGGCGTCTTCATCGGTGCAGTCACCTTCACTGGCTCCGTCGTCGCCTTCGGCAAGCTTGCCGGCAAGGTGGACGGCAAGGCGAAGAAACTGCCGGGCGGACATTTGCTCAATGCCGGCGCTGCGATCCTGTCGCTCGTGCTGCTCATCATGTATTGCAACGGCGCCGGCGCTTGGACGCTGGTGCTGATGACGCTGGCCGCCTTCTTCATCGGTTATCACCTGATCATGGGCATCGGCGGCGCCGACATGCCTGTCGTCGTTTCGATGCTGAACAGCTATTCCGGCTGGGCGGCCGCAGCCATCGGCTTCACGCTCGGCAACGATCTGCTGATCGTCACCGGTGCGCTGGTCGGCTCCTCGGGTGCGATCCTCTCCTACATCATGTGCAAGGCGATGAACCGCTCCTTCATCTCGGTCATCCTCGGCGGCTTCGGCGGTACGACGGGCCCGGCGATGGAAATCGAGGGCGAGCAGGTGGCGATCGACGCCGAAGGCGTGGCGGCCGCGCTGAATGACGCCGACAGCGTCATCATCGTTCCCGGCTACGGCATGGCGGTGGCGCAGGCGCAGGCGGCTGTCTCCGAACTGACCCGAAAGCTGCGCGCCGACGGCAAAACCGTGCGCTTCGCCATCCACCCGGTCGCAGGCCGTCTTCCCGGCCACATGAACGTGCTGCTGGCCGAGGCCAAGGTGCCTTACGACATCGTGCTGGAAATGGACGAAATCAACGACGACTTCCCCAATACCGACGTCGTCATCGTCATCGGCTCCAACGACATCGTCAATCCGGCCGCCCAGGACGATCCGAACTCGCCGATTGCCGGCATGCCGGTTCTGGAAGTGTGGAAGTCCAAACTGGTCATCGTCTCGAAGCGCGGCCAGGGCACGGGTTACTCCGGTATCGAGAACCCGCTGTTCTACAAAGACAATACCCGCATGTTCTACGGCGACGCCAAGAAGTCGATCAACGATCTTCTGCCGCTGATCAAGTAAATGAAAAGGGCGTTTCCGGGAGGCCGGAAACGCCTTCGAATTTCGGAGAAACGACGATACGTTTCGTCCGGGGTGACGGTGTACGGATGCTACGGCCGCGCCAAACGGAACCGTTTCGCGGGACTTTGTCGATAGACTGCCGCCACTTCCAACTTTCAAAAGACCGCGCTCAAAGCACCCGGTAACGCCGGTTGAAATACATCAGCGCTTCATCGCCCGCATTGATCTTCATATCTACAACCTCGCAGATCAGAATATCATGCGTGCCGCCGTCATGCGCCTCACGGATGCGGCAGTCGAAAGAGACAAGCGCGTCCTCCAGAACCGGCGCGCCGGTTTCAAGCACACCCCAGCTCCCGGCAGCGAAACGCTCTTCCGCCGGCGTCTTGCCGCCGAAAAGCGTGCTCAGCACCTCGTGATGGGCGGCGAGCGTGTTGACGCAGACGACGCCATTGGCCTTCACCACCCTGTAAGCGGAAGAATTGCGGTTGAGGCAGATAAGAAGGGTGGGCGGGTTGTCGGAAACGCTGCAAACCGCTGTCGCTGCAAAGCCTGCACGGCCTGCCGCCCCGTCCGTGGTGACGATATTGACCGCCGCACCGAGCCGCGCCATGGCGTTTCTATAATCGAGGCTGCGCTGCTGTGCAGTCTTCGTCTCCATTTCCGCTTCCTTTTCAAGAGACATCATCTGCATCTAACCCATCCTTCCTTAACAGGCCATCAAGCCAGCACACAGGCGTCATCAAAGCCAAGACGCGGCAGGCGGCCAAAGAGCTTAGACGGATCGCCATAACCGAGATTGATCAGGAAATTGGATTTCCACGTCGTGCCGGCAAAAAACGCCGCATCCACTTTGCCTTTATCGAAACCGGACATCGCCCCGGTATCAAGTCCCAACGAGCGGGCTGCTAGGATGAGATAGCCCGCCTGCAAAGTGGCATTGCGGAAGGCCGTTTCCTCGGCCACGGCCGGGCTGGAGGTGAACCACGAACGGGCATCGGCATGCGGAAACAGCATCGGCAGTTTTTCGTAAAATTCGCGGTCGATGGCGGCAATCACGGTGACGGGTGCTGCCATGGTCTTTTCAAGATTACCCGACGAAAGCGCCGGCCGCAGTTTTTCTTTCGCTTCCTGGCTGCGCACGAACACGAAACGCCCCGGCGAGCAATTGGCTGAGGTCGGACCCATCTTCGTCAGATCGTAAAGCTCTCTCAGCGTCTCGTCGCCGACCGGCTTGTCAGCCCAGCCATTGTGGGTGCGCGCCGCGGTGAAAAGTGCTGCAAGTGCCTTGTCGTCGAGTGCTGTGGTCATTGTCCTAAAAATCCCGTCAGAATGTTCGTGTTGCCGGTAGCAGAAACTGCAAAAGCCGAGCATTGAAAAGGTCAGCTTCAGTAATATTGACCGCATGCGCCCCGAAATCGAGAAGGCAGAGTTCCCCCTGCGGCAAACCCTCAGCGAGACGCACGGAGCGAGTGTAGGGCACCAGAAGATCGTCTTTCGTGCCCACCACCAGAACCGGATTGCCGATCTCGCCAAGGCGACTATCGACGTCAAAGGCCCTCAGTGCCGCGATGCGCCGAAGCACATTCCCCTTGCCCTGAAAATGCGCGACGCCATGGGCATCGTCCCGCGCCAGCCGCTCCTGATGGTCCGACATCCAGGCGGCCGGATAAAGAAACAGCGGCTGGGCTTTCACGAAAGCCTCAACGCCGGATTTCTCCAGAAGCTCGATCCGCACATCGAAGCAGCGCCCGG
The DNA here is from genome assembly GCF_027871645.1 of Agrobacterium sp. ST15.13.015. Classification (NCBI taxonomy): domain Bacteria; kingdom Pseudomonadati; phylum Pseudomonadota; class Alphaproteobacteria; order Hyphomicrobiales; family Rhizobiaceae; genus Agrobacterium; species Agrobacterium sp. ST15.13.015. The sequence continues at coordinate 60,709 of NZ_JAQAHF010000019.1, read as the reverse complement.
AATGCGGATCCGCCTTGCTCCAGGCATTGATGAGAACGAGCCTGTCGATAAGGCCGGGCCTGCGCAGCGCGATATCGAGGCCGATCAGACCGCCAAGCGCATGACCCATGAAGTGGAATTTCTCGAGGGTCAGCGCCGAGACGATTTCCAGCACATCATCCGCCATCGCCGATATGCCGCCCTCCAGCGGCACCTCACCGCCGGTCCTGCCGGTTCCGCGATGGTCGTAGGTGACGATCCGGAAATGATCGGCAAGGGCTTCGATCTGCGGCGTCCAATAGGCGCCCGATCCGCCCAGCCCCGATGACAGCAGGATGGTGGGCGCCTCAGGATCAGTCCGGCCATGAACCTCGAAATGCATCATCTGCCGTTTCGCCCTATTTGCCGATATGGGCGACGGTGGCGATTTCCACCAGCGCGTCTGGCTTTACGAGGCCGCACTGGATGCAATAACGCGCCGGCTTGTCGCCGGGGAAATATTCGGCATAGACCGTGTTGACGGCCTGGTAATTCGCCCAGTCGGTGATGAAGATATGGTTCATCGTCACGTCCTCCATCGTGCCGCCGGCGGTTTCGATGACGGACTTGATGGTTTCGAGAACATGGCGGGTCTGGGCGCTCGCATCGCCCACATGCACGACATTATTGTCCTTGTCGAAGGGCAGCGTGCCGGAAACGTAAACCACGCCATCGGCAAGGGTTCCCGGCGAAAAGGGAGCGATGGGTTTGCTGGTGCCAACAGGTACGATGATCTTTTTCGGCATTTCGTTCTCCTCTTTGTTTTTCTCAATCAATCGGTGACGGGTGCGGCCTGCGAGATGACACCGCAGAAATCATTGACGGTGGCGACCCAGCCGAAAAACTTCTCGACATTGTAGACCGTCGCCTGCTGGATATAGTCCGGCCCGAGATGATGGGTGGCATCCTCCAGCATCACCCCGAAATATTCGAGATGGAAGGCGTCGCGCAGCGAGCTTTCCACGCAGACATTGGTGGCAATGCCGACAAAGACCAGATTGCGAATGCCGCGGGCGCGCAGCACGCTGTCCATATTGGTATTGAAGAAACCGCTGTATCGCGTCTTCGGCACCAGAATATCGCCGGGCTGCGGCTGCAACTCGTCGACGATGGCATAATCCCACGTGCCTTTGGCCAAGAGCTGGCCCTGCAGTTCCGGCCTTTTGCGCATGGTCTTCAAGGCATTGGATTTGTGCCAGTTGGGCGAGCCCGGCCCGCCCGCCTCGACGTAGTCCTTGTCCCAGCCATTCTGGAAATAGATGACCTGAACGCCTGCCGCCCGCGCCGCATCCAGCGTCTTCTTGATGTTGGCGATGGTGCCCTTGGCCCCGGAAATATCGAAACCGGCCAGATCGACATAACCGCCCTCGGTCGAATAGGCGTTCTGCATGTCGACCACGACAACGGCGGTCTCGCTGGGTTTCAGGGTGATCGGCTCCGGCCTTGCGGGAAGCGTCACGCTTTCCGAACGGCTTTCCGGCCCCTTGTAACCCGCCACGACGGCTTCACTCATTCCGCAGCCTCCAGTGCAGCCTGAACATGCGCGCGGCTCTTCATCAGCGGCTGCACATATTTGCCGAATTTCTCGACGCCTTCGAGGAAATCATCAAAGGTCAGCATCACGCCGCCCGTTCCCGGCACTTCGCTCATCTCGTCCAGCATCGCCGCCACTTCCTCATAGGAGCCGATCAGCGTTCCCATGTTGATGTTGACCGCCGAGACGGGATTGGACATGTGGCGAACATTGGTGTCGGAGCCGGATTTGGTGTCGACAGCGCTTTGCAGGCCGAGCCACTTGATCGCATCCTCATCTGCACCGGCCTTATAGTGCTCCCATTTCGCCCAGGCATCTTCGGATTTTTCCTCGGCAAGGATCATGGTCAGCACGACGGACTTAACCTCTCGACCGGTCTTTTCCGTTGCCGCCAGAAGCCGCTCATTGGTGGGCGCAAAGGCCTTTGGCGTGTTGACGCCGACACCGAAGCAGAAGCTGTAATCGGCGAACTTGGCCGAAAACGCCATGCCGGAATTGGAAGAGCCGGCGCAGATGAGTTTGACGTCGCCCTGCGGCACCGGCTTCATACGGCAATCCTCCATCTGGAAGAACTTGCCCTTGTAGTCCGACTGGCCCTCCGTCAGCAATTCCTTGAGGACTGTCGTATATTCGCCGAGATATTCATAACGATCACCGAAATAATCGTCGCCCGGCCAGAGCCCCATCTGGCTATATTCCGGCCGCTGCCAGCCGGTAATAAGATTGATGCCGAAACGGCCGCCGGAAATGGAATCGATGGTCGTCGCCATGCGGGCAACGATGGCCGGCGGCATGACCAGCGTTGCGGCCGTGCCGAACAGCTTGATCTTGGAGGTGACAGCGGCAAGGCCCGCCATCAGCGTGAAGGATTCCAGATTATAGTCCCAGAACTCGGTCTTGCCGCCAAAGCCGCGCAGCTTGATCATCGAGAGCGCGAAGTCGAAACCATATTGCTCCGCCTTCAAAGTGATGGCCTTGTTCAGGTCGAAGCTCGGTTTGTATTGCGGCGCGTTTTCTGACAGCAGCCAACCATTGTTCCCGATCGGGATAAAAACACCAACTTCCATCTTGCTGTTCCCTTTTTTGCATCAGGTGTCTCCTGACTTGGCAAAAGAGTAGCAGGTTCTGTGCCAGACCAAATAAAATAATTTTATCAAATGGATAAAATTTTGGAGGCGAATTATTTTTACCAAAAGATAAAAATTTTATCATTCGATAAAATTATTTGCCTGTTTATTCGGCAAATATCGAACGCAATCTGCGGGAAATGGGCGGCTCTTATATCGGTCGCGGAGCGTTGCGCGGCATCCCAAAACCTCCCTCCGTCATGCCGGCCTTGAGCCGGCATCCAGCCACGGCGCGTCTGCGCCGTGAGAGGAGCCTTTCGCGATCAAGGACTTGATCGCACTGGACCCCGGTTCAAGTCCGGGGTGACGGTGCAGGGATTTTACGACTCAATCGAACACACACGTGCCACGGGGCACGTCTGCGCGATGAGAACAAGAATCGCAAAGCTATGCCGAAATCTCAGGCGAGGCGTTGCCGCGCATAGGCATGCACGGCCCGGAAAGCGGCTTCCGCACCGGCGATGACCCGCTCTTCCTCTTCGACCGTCAGCGAAATCTCATCGAGAGCGGCGGTGAAAGTGCGCCAGTGCAGGCCGCGCCCTTCCGGAGCGCCGGCCAGATGGCGCGCGCCGAAGTCTTCATTCAGACCAAGCTTGGCCGCATCCTTCAGCAGGAAAGCAGCGCCCAGATTGGAGCCTTCAACCACATAAAGCCAACCCATGGCCTCCGGCAGATCGAACGGCATTTCACCGGTGAAGCGCGGCTCGGCGGTTTCGGGAATGGCAAGACCGAGATCGGCAAGGTCCTGCTCGATCATGGAGAGACGGCGGCGGCCCTTGAGATCAGGAAGCAGGCCATCGAGCGTCGCATTGGAAAAGAAGACATCGAGGTCACGATGGAAAAGATATTGCGTTTCCACGAATTTGCCGAAGTTCTCCCGGCTCTCGAACGGCTTCGATGCCATGATGAAGGCATCGAGATCGCCATGCGCGCCGCGCGTCGCAGCTTTCAGGCGCTTGACGCGGCTCTGCTCAATGTCTGCTACAGGCGCTGACGGCTCCGCAATGGTCATGATGATGGTCCCTTTATCCCTAATATTCAGATTGCTGATAAAAATCTTTACTCCAACAGTCAAATTTTATTTTCGCATTTATCCGCTCGCCCTGCAAAGAGCATAAGCCCGCTGTCGCCACGGTAAAGCAGCCTCCCTGCCCCTGTACAACCCTTCCATCCCAACGCCTCGCAGCATTGCCGCTCAACGCACGACGAAGCGAATTCCCCGATCCCCGTCTTCCGAACAATCAAACTACAATTACCTCTTTACAACTAACATGTCAGCGCGTTATCAATGCGCAATCACCTTCGAGGAGCATCTTACTTGACCCAGAAATTTGGCCTTTCGGCAGCCCTGACCACTCCTTTCAAAAAGGACGGAACGGTCGATATCGACGCCATGATCGCCCATGCCAGACGCTGCCTTGAAAATGGCTGCGACAGCGTGACACTCTTCGGCACCACGGGCGAAGGATGCTCCGTCGGCAGCCGTGAACGGCAGGTCATTCTTTCCCGCTTCATCGAGGCCGGCGTTGCGCCTTCCCGTCTGGTCACCGGCGTTCTGGTGGATTCCATCGAGGACGCCGCCGACCAGTCGGCGGAGGCCCTGAAGGCCGGCGCCCGCAATATTCTTCTCACACCACCCTCCTATTTCAAGAATGTCGGCGATGACGGCCTGTTTGCCTGGTTCTCGGCGGTGTTCGAAAAAATCGGCAAGGATGCACGCGACATTCTCGTCTACAACATCCCTTCCGTGACCATGGTGACATTGTCGGTCGAGCTGGTTGGACGGCTGAAAAAGGCATTCCCCGGCATCGTCACCGGCGTCAAGGATTCCTCCGGCAACTGGAGCCATACCGAGCGCCTGCTGAAAGAACATGGCGATCTCGCCATCCTGATAGGCGATGAGCGCGATCTGGCGAAGGGTGTTCGCCTCGGCGGTCAGGGCGCGATCTCCGGCGTCGCCAATTTCCTGACACAGGAAGTCCGTGCGATGGCCGTTGACGGCAAGGACGACAAGCGCGTCGAAGATCTTGTTGTGGAACTTCTGAAATTCCCGGTTACACCAGCGGTCAAGGTGCTGGTATCACACACGACAGGAGAAAATATCTGGTCGGACGTGCGCGCACCGCTCGTCGCCATTTCACCGGAGGGCCGGCGGCAGATCGAAGGCGCGTTCGATGCGCTGTTTCGCAAACAGGCCGCCTGAACAGACCTTGAAAGGTTGAGCATGGAAGATACCGGCGAACAGACATTGCGGGAACGGGCGTATGAGAGCTTTACGCATCACCTTCTCTCGCGCGACGTTCGCCCGGGACAATTCATCTCGCAACGCCGCCTCGTGGAACTGACCGGCTTGCCGCTCGGCGCGATCCGGGAGGCGATTCCGCGGCTGGAGGCGGAAGGGCTGATCAAGACCGTGCCGCAACGGGGGTTGCAGGTCGCCCATATCGACATCAACCTCATCCGCGAGGCGTTCCAGTTCCGCATCTTTCTCGAAAAGGAGGCTGTCGCGCTTTTTACCCGCTCGGCCTCCGACGAGGCAATCGCAAAGCTTTTAAAACAGCATCGCGACATTGCCGAAGCGGCTGAAAATGGCGGGGAATCGCCGGAACTGGACGAGCATGCGCAGCAGGTGGACTGGGGCATGCACGATGCCTTCATCGATGCGCTCGGCAATTCGATCATCTCGAACGCCTACCGGGTCAATTCCATCAAGATGCGCCTTATCAATCAGGAGCGCTTCCGCATCGCCGGCCACGTAAAGTCGGTGATGAAGGAACATCTCGCCATTCTCGAGGCCATCGAGAGGCGATCCGTCGAAGACGCCGTGGAGCGGCTGACCGCCCATATCCGCAACGCAAGGGACAGGGCGCTGGCGGTTTAAGGCAATTCCGGCAGGAACTGAAGAGGTTCTGCGCCGGGATTGCAGGAAAATAAGCAACAAGCCGGGGTGAGGAGAATTTCCGGCTAATCTGGAGGAGAACTGACATGACGCATTCATTGCTCAACCCCACGCGTCGCGCCTTTCTGGCAGGCACGGCGGCGCTTGGCGGCGGCGCGATGCTCGGCATTCGCCCGGCATCGGCAGCGGTGAACTGGAAAAAACACGCCGGCACCACGCTTGAGGTCAATCTCGTCAAAAGCCCACGCAGCGAAACGCTGATCAAATATCTCGGCGAATTTGAAGAACTGACCGGCATCAAGGTCAATGCCGAAGCCACCCCGGAACAGCAGCAGCGCCAGAAGGTCGTGATCGAGCTTTCCTCCGGCAAGCCGAGCTTCGATGTGGTGCATCTGAGCTACCACGTTCAGAAGCGCCAATTCGAAAAGGGCAAATGGCTTGCCGATATCAGCGGCTTCCTGAAGGACCCGTCGCTGACCGATCCTTCGCTTGCGGAGAAGGATTTTGCCGAGGCAGGTATGCTGTTTGCCAAGGATAGCGACGGCGTGCTGCGCTCGCTGCCCTTCTCGGTGGATTACTGGATCGTCTACTGGAACAAGGAGCTCTTCGAAGCCAAGGGCCTGAAATACCCTGAGACCTTTGAGGAACTGGTGACGGCGGCGGAAAAGATCACCGATCCCGCAACCAACACCTATGGTTTCGTTGCCCGTGGCCTGAAGAACGCCAATACCCCGGTCTGGACCTCGCTGATGCTGGGTTATGGCGCAAAGCCCATCGGCGCGGACGGAAAGGTCAACACCGAATCCAAGGAAGCGGTGGAAGCCGCCAAGCTCTATCAGCGCCTGATGACCAAGGCCGCCCCTCCCGGCGTCTCCGGCTTCAACTGGGCGGAAGCGCAGTCGGCCTTCCTCCAGGGCAAGATCGGCATGTGGTTCGATGGCGTCGGTTTTGCGCCGCCAATCGAAAACCCGGAAAAATCCCGCGTCGTCGGCAAGGTCGGTTACGGCGTCATGCCGAAGGGCCCGGCAGCGCAGGCCGCCGGCACATTCGGTGATGGTCTCGGCGTCGTCGAAGCCAGCAGCAAGAAGGAAGCCGCTTACCTCTTCTGCCAATGGGCGATTTCGCATGAAATGGGCGCGCGTCTGTTGCAGGCGGGTGCCGGCGTTCCCTTCCGCCAGTCCATCCTCGAAGACCAGAAGGTGCGTGAAGGCGTGAAGATGCCGGCCGCCTGGCTGGATGCGGTCGTCGGTTCCGGCAAGGTCTCGCAGCTTGCGCTGCCCGTCATCATTCCGGTGACGGAATTCCGCGACATCTACGGCGTCGGCCTCACCAACATGATCGGCGGCGCGGATCCTGCCGCAGAACTCAAGAAGGCGACGGAACAGTTCGCACCCGTTCTGGCGCGTAGCGAGGGATAATGGCCTCCGTGAGCATCGAAAACACCAAAACAGGCGTCAGTCGTAAAGAAGGGAGCAGGCCGGCAAGGCTTGCTCCCAACTACTGGCCCTTTGTCATACCGGCACTTGTCGTCATTTCGGCGGTAATCGTTTTTCCATGGGTCTTTACCCTCTGGATGAGCGCGCATCGCTGGACGCTCGGACAGGAGCAGAGCTTTATCGGTTTCGAGAACTACATCCGGCTCGCCAGCGACGCCCGGTTCTGGGAATCGCTCTGGCACACGCTCATCTATACCGTGCTGTCGGTCGTCGCCCCACTGTTCCTCGGAACATTGGCGGCGCTGGTTTTCGATGCGCAATTGCCGCTGCGCGGTTTCCTGCGCGGCGTCTTCGTCATGCCGATGATGGCGACCCCGGTCGCCATCGCGCTCGTCTGGACCATGATGTTCCACCCGCAGCTCGGTGTCCTGAACTATCTGCTCTCCTTCATCGGCATCGGCCCGCTGGAATGGATCTACAACCAGTCCACCGTCATCCCCTCTCTGGTGCTGGTGGAAACCTGGCAATGGACCCCGCTCGTCATGCTGATCGTGCTCGGCGGACTGGCCGCCGTGCCGCGCGAACCCTATGAGAGCGCCGAAATCGATGGCGCCAATGCCTGGCAGAAGTTTCGTTATCTCACCATGCCGATGATTGCGCCGTTCCTCATGATCGCCGTCATCATCCGCTCCATCGACGCCGTCAAAAGCTTCGACATCATCTACGCGATGACCCAGGGCGGACCCGGCACCGCGTCCGAAACCATCAACATCTACCTCTACAACACGGCATTCGCCTATTACGACATCGGTTACGGCTCGGCCATGGCCGTCGTCTTCTTCATCATCATCGTGGCGCTCTCCTTCGTGCTTCTGATGGTGCGCCAGCGCTCGCAATGGAACGAGATGGAGGATCGCTGATGTGTGCAAAAATCCTGAAACGCAAGACGGTTGATCGCATCGGCCTGTTCTTCGTGGCGCTGGTGATGATCTCACCGGTCATCCTGTTCTTCATCTGGATGATCTCGCTGTCGCTGAAATATGAAATCGACAACGGCGCCTATCCACCGATCCTCATTCCCGAACGTTTCGCCTGGTCGAACTATGTGAAGGTGTTCGAGGAAAACAACTTCTTCCTCTATTTCTGGAACTCGGTCCTCGTCACCGGTGCGGCCACTATTCTCGCGCTCGTCATCGGCGTGCCCGCCGGTTATGGCATCGCCCGGCTGAAGGCGGAAAAGTCGGCGGTCGTCATCATGATCGCCCGCATGACGCCCGGCCTCTCCTTCCTCATTCCGCTGTTCCTGCTGTTCCAATGGCTGAACCTGCTCGGCACGCTCTGGCCACAGATCATCATCCATCTGGTGGTGACGGTTCCGATCGTCGTCTGGATCATGATCGGTTATTTCGAGACCACGCCGAAGGAACTGGAAGAAGCGGCAAGCATCGATGGCGCGTCCTCCTGGCAGGTCTTCCGACTGGTGGCGCTACCGATTGCCAAGCCCGGCATCGTCGTCTCCTTCATCCTCGCGGTCATCTTCTCGTGGAACAACTTCGTCTTCGGCATCGTGCTGGCCAGCCGTGAAACCCGCACCCTGCCGGTCGCGGTCTACAACATGCTGTCCTTCGAACAGGTCAGCTGGGGTCCGCTTGCCGCCGCAGCGCTGATCGTGACGCTGCCGGTGCTGCTGCTGACCATGTTCGCACAGAAACAGATCGTGGCGGGTCTCACCGCCGGCGCCGTCAAGGGCGGCTGAACCAAACAAATCATAACGGGAACCTGCACATGGCACCGGTCAATATTCAGAACGTCCAGAAGCGCTTCGGCGCGGTCAACATCATCCATGGCATCGATATCGACATCAAGGATGGCGAATTTGTCGTGCTCGTCGGCCCTTCCGGCTGCGGCAAATCCACGCTGCTGCGCATGATCGCCGGGCTCGAAGAGCTGAGCGACGGCGAAATCCACATCGGCGCACGCGAGGTCAGCCACCTGCCCGCCCGTGACCGCGATATCGCCATGGTCTTCCAGAACTACGCGCTTTATCCGCACATGACGGTCAAGGACAATATGGGCTTCGCGCTGAAGCTGAAGAAGGTGAGCGCCGAGGAAACCAAGGCGAAGGTGGACAGGGCCGCCGCCATTCTGGGGCTGGAAAAGCTGCTGGACCGTTATCCGCGCCAGCTTTCCGGCGGCCAGCGCCAGCGTGTCGCCATGGGCCGCGCCCTGGTGCGCGATCCGCAGGTCTTCCTGTTCGATGAGCCGCTTTCCAACCTCGACGCCAAGCTGCGCGTGCAGATGCGCGGCGAGATCAAGGCCATGCACCAGCGCATCGGCACCACCACCATCTATGTCACTCACGACCAGGTGGAAGCCATGACCATGGCCGACAAGATCGTGGTGCTGCATGATGGCGTCATCGAGCAGATCGGCGCGCCGCTGGAGCTTTACGACAATCCCGCCAACCTCTTCGTCGCCGGCTTCATCGGCTCGCCCGCCATGAATTTCATTCGCGGCCGGGTGGAGGAAGGTGTGTTCCGCACGGCGAAGGGCCTCAGCCTGCCGCTGCCCGCCAATGCCGATATCGGCAAGCTGGGCGGCCGTGACCTCGTCTACGGCGTGCGGCCGGAACATATCCGCGCCGCTGAGAGTGGCATTGAAGGCCGGGTCGAACTGGTCGAAGGCACCGGCTCGGAAATCTATGCCAAGCTGAATTGCAAGGGCGACGAGATCGCCTGCCTGTTCCGCGAGCGCCTCAATGTCCGCTTCGGTGATACGATCCGCATTGCCATCGATCCGGCAACCGTGCATCTGTTCGACAAGGACAGCGGCAAGCGTATCTGACAGGTGACAGAAGTGAACAGCATGGCAGACAAAGGCGGCAAGCATGTGCTCTGCGTGGGTGCCGCCGTGCTGGACACCCTGTTCCGTGTGCATGACATGCCGAAGGGTGAGGGCAAGGTCCTGCCCTATGAGATGCTGCAGATCGCCGAAGGCATGGCGTCCAGTGCTGCCTATGCCGTCCATCGCATGGGGGGGCGCGCCAGCCTCTGGGGCGCGGTGGGCGATGACGAAACCGGCACCCGCATCCTGCGCGATCTCGCCGAAAGCGGCATCGATGTTGCCGGCATGACTATCGCCGCCGGGGCGCGCTCGGCCCTGTCGACGATCATCATCGATGACCGGGGAGAACGGCTGATCGTGCCTTTTTACGATCACCGACTGCATGAGAAAAAACGCACCTGCACGCCGGAGGATATTGCCCCCTTTGATGCCGTTCTGGTTGATGTTCGCTGGCCGGAACTGGCGCGCGATGTTCTGACGGTGGCACGCGCGCTTGGCAAACCCGCCATTCTGGATGGCGACGTTGCTCCGGTAGAGACGCTTGAAAAGCTCGCTCCCGCCGCAACCCATATCGTCTTTTCCGAACCCGCCGCCGCCCGGCTCACCGGACTTGAAACGGTGAAGGACATGCTGCCGATGCTGCATTCCCGCTACCCGCAGACCTTCATCGCCGTCACCGCCGGTCCACTAGGCTGCTGGTGGACGGAAGCCGGCGATCCCACGGTGCATTTCCAGACGACCATGCAGGTTAAGGCAGTCGATACCCTGGCGGCGGGCGATATTTTCCACGGCACGTTTGCACTTGCGATGGCTGAGCGCATGGAAAGCCGCGCGGCCATCCGCCTCTCCTCCGTTGCCGCCGCGCTGAAATGCACGATCTTCGGCGGCCGCATCGGCGCACCGACGCGCGAAGAGACGGAAGACGCGATGCGCCAATGGCTGGAGCGTGAAGGCGAACCCGCGCTGCGCGCCTCCTGAGCGCATCCATTGCCTGCATAAAACTATTCCATTTTTGCGATGCCGTTTCGCGGCGAAGTAGTCTAACGTCAAGTCAGAGCAAAGCTTTTCATGAAGCCGCGCCTTTTCCACCTTGAGCCCGTATTCCGCAAAAGTGATCGCCCGATGCATCAGACGACCCGCCCGAGACTGCGCGATATCGGTTTCCGGCCCGGCCATTTCGAGACCGGCCCGCTCAACGCCATCACCGATGTCGAAGGCGTGACCATCGGCCATTCGACCGTCATCGAAGGCGACACGATCCGCACGGGCGCAACCGCGATCCTGCCGCATGGCGGCAACCTGTTTCAGGACAAGGTGCCCGCCGCCTTCGCCGTCTATAACGGCTTCGGCAAATTTGCCGGTTCGACCCAGATCGAGGAACTCGGCGAGCTCGAAACACCCATCATCCTCACCAATACGCTGGCAACTGGCCGGGCCATCGAGGCGATCAACCGCCATACGCTGGCACAGCCGGGCAATGAGAAAGTCGTCTCGATCAATGCCGTCGTTGGCGAAACCAACGATTCCCGCCTGAACGACATCCGTGCCGGCCGCCCGACCATCGAGGAAATTTCGGTCGCGCTGCAAAACGCGGCCACAGGCCCGGTGGCCGAGGGCGGCGTGGGTGCCGGAACCGGCACGGTGGCCTTCGGCATGAAAGGCGGCATCGGCACCGCATCCCGCATCGTCACCATCGCCAGAACGACCTATACGCTCGGCATTCTCGTCCAATCCAATTACGGCGGCCATCTGCTGGTCTGCGGCAAGTCCTATGTCAGCCCTGACCATAAGGACAAGGACGGCTCGATCGTCATCATTGTCGCCACCGACGCGCCGCTCTCCTCCCGCAACCTGAAGCGTCTGGCGGCTAGAAGCTTCGGCGGGCTGGCGCGCACGGGTGCGGCACTCAGCAACGGCTCCGGTGACTATGCGCTGGCATTCTCCACCGATGAGCGGCTGCGCCGCACGCCTGCGCGCCGCAAGGCCGTCGCAGACTATCCGGAACTTTCCAACGATGCGATTTCGCCATTCTTCGAAGCCGCGATAGAGGCGACGGAGGAGGCGATCCTCAATTCGCTCTGCGCGGCAACCACGACAACTGGCTTCAATGCCGGCACCGGCAAGGTCTCCACGGTCGAGGCCATTTCCATCGACGCCCTTAAAACCCTTCTTTCAGCCTGACTTTTCCAGACGGAGTTTTCATGACTAGCCAATCCGGTCGCATCGTTTACGTCAACGGCGAATTCCTGCCCGAAGCGGACGCCCGCCTTTCCATCTTCGACCGCGGTTTCCTGTTCGGCGACGGCATTTATGAAGTCACCTCGGTTCTGGAAGGCAAGCTGATCGACAGCGACCTGCATATGGCCCGGCTGGAGCGCAGCGCCCGCGAAATCGATGTGCCGCTGCCGGTCACCACGAAAGAGATCGTCGAGGCCGAGCGCCGCCTGATCGCCGACAACAACCTTGTCGAAGGCATGATCTACCTGCAGCTGACGCGTGGCGCCGAAGACCGCAACTTCCTCTTCTCCGCCGATCTGAAGCCAACGCTGGTCATGTTCACCCAGGCCAAGAAACTGATCGGCACCCCGGTCGAGGAAGCCGGCATCGCCGTCAAATCGGTTCCCGACCAGCGCTGGGAACGCCGCGACATCAAGACCGTCTGCCTGCTGCCGCAGGTCATGGCCAAGCGCATCGCCAAGGCCGAGGGTTGTGACGAAGCCTGGATGATCGAGGATGGTTTCGTTACCGAAGGCGCTTCCTCCACCGCCTATATCATTACCGGCGACAAAAAGATCGTCACCCGCGGCAACAGCAACAAGACCCTGCCCGGCTGCACCCGCCTTGCCGCGCTACAGCTGGCCAAGGAAGCCGGCTTCACGCTGGAAGAACGCCCTTTCACGCTGGAAGAGGCGCTGAATGCTGACGAGGCCTGCCTGACCAGCGCCTCCAACTTCGTGGTTTCGGTCACGAAGATCGACGGCAAGCCGGTGGGTAACGGCAAGCCCGGCCCGATGGTGAGCCGCTTGCGCGCGCTCTACCTCGAAAACGCCCGCCGCACCGCGATTTAAGCAAACATCAGCCTTCGAGAACCGCCCATATACGCTCGACAACGGGCCGGCGGTTCTCCTTGGAACGATAAAGCCGGATATCGACGGCAATATCGAAACTGTCATCGGCGGCACGCACCAGCGCGCCGCTATCCAGCTCGTGCCGCATCAGGCTTTCCGGCACCCAGGCGACACCCCAGCCGGCCATCGCCATGGCTTTCAGCCCCACCGACATGCTGCCCTCATGCACCCGCTCGAATTGCGGCAGGCGCGCGCTCAGCAGATCGCGCAGCAACGGCCCAAAGAACGAAGCCTTTTCATAGTCCAGATAGGCGAATGGTTTTCGTGCATTTTCCATGAGTTCATGCAGCGGCGAGCCGTCTTTCGCCGGCGCGGAAACGGGAATGATGTTTTCCGCACCCAGCACGCGGAACTCGAAGGTCTGCGCATCGAGCAGCATCGGCACTTCGTGATGGGCATAGGTCAGAAGGAAATCGCTCTGCCCGTCCACCAGCGAATTGAGATTCTCCTCCATGCTGCCGGAATCCGGCCGCAGAACCGAAAACAGCGGCCCGGCCTTCTCGTTCACCCGTTTCAGCCAATCCGGGAAGAAAGTGAAGGACAGGGTGTGCAGGGCCGTCAGCCGAACCGTCTTCGCATCCTCGCCATCCTCCTGCAACAGGGTGCGCCGGGCATGATAGAGCTGTTTCAGCGTCTCCTGTGCCACCGGCACGAACTTCACGCCCGCCTCGGTCAGCCGCGAGGGGTAGGAAGCACGATCGACCAGCGTGGCACCCACCCAGGCCTCCAGCTGCTTGATGCGTCGGCTGAAGGCGGATTGCGTCACATGCCGCTCATCCGCCGCTTTCGAGAAATTGAGCGTTCCGGCCAACGCCAGGAAATCCTCGAGCCATTTGACTTCCAAGGGCCTGTTCTCCCACAAAGATGTTGTCCCGGCCTGCCGGGAACATGGGTCTTTATTAGGAGCAATGGAACCTGATTGAAACCCACTAGAAACTTCGGACTGTTGAGGAAATAGCCCGAGCCTCGCTCTCGTCATCCTTGGGCTTATCCCAAGGATCTAAGCACGTCAACAAAATCAATCGCTTGCAGATCCTCGGGACAGGCCCGAGGATGACGTCGAATTTGTCGGGCGCAACGGGATCGGTTTCAGACCGTTAGCAGGTTCTGGAATATTCGATCATCCGCGCCCGGCTGGAAACCAGCTCGATCCGGTCGTCACCCAGCCGGTTGAGGCAGACGCGCTTCGTCCACGGCCCGTCAATCAGCGTGAAGAGGAAACGGCCATTACCGAGCGCCTTCAGAGGCATGCTGCGACGCGTCGGGCCGATGCCCATCGTCAGCGATGAGCCGCTGATCGAAAATTCGGCGCCCTCATCCGAGCGCCACGAGCCCGAAAGATCATCCGGCACCGCATGATCGCCGACCGGCAGGAAGCGGCGAGCGGCGTGGCCGGCCTCGCCAACAATGGCATCACCCTCTAGCCTGAGGCGCATCGGAGACGATGCGGAGCGGGAAGAGACCCAGCCATCCGCATCCTCATAAAGCGTGTCGTCACCATCAATGAAAGTCGACGTACTGCCCTTGATTTCCAGCCACCACGGCCCGCTTTCGGTCACGTAAAGGCCTTCCTGCAGGCTGGCGGCGGGCTTGGGCAAAGGCAGGCCGGTGAGGGCGGCCATGCTTTCCAGCACGATCTTGAAGCCGTTGGTATCCTCGCGGTTCGACACCACGACAAAACCAGTGCCGTTTTCCGGATCGAGGAGAAAGTAAGTCTTGTAGCCCGGATGCGAACCGCCGTGGCCGACGAAGCGCCTGTCTCCCAGATGCGACCAGCGCAGGCCGAGACCATATTCGCTCATTCGCCCATCGGCCAACGAACGTTCAGCAGAAAGCCTGTGGAGAACACCCGCAAAGCTGCCCTCGCCCCGCATCAGCCCCTGCAACCAGCGGGTCAGCGCTTCGGCGCTGCCGGCAAGACTGCCCGAAGCGGAAATATGCAGACCGGCGGCCGAAAGCTGCCAGTTGTCTTCATCCTTCCAGTAACCCGGCACCAACCCGTCGACAGGATCGTTCCAGACATCCGGCGCCTTCAGGAACACGCCGAAGGGACCGGCAATCTGCGTCTGAACGAAATCATCGAAACGGAAACCGCGACGCTCCAGCGCCGCTTCCACCAGACGATAACCGGTATTGGAATAAGACACCTCGCTGCCAGCAGGAAAATTCAGCCGCGTCAGCCGCGAAAGGTATTCGAGAAGCGGGCCGGCCTTTGTCTCCGTGTAAACGGAAAGACCAAGCAGTGAGAGGCATTCCCGCGTATCCGGCAGCCCGCCACTCATATCCAGCGCCTGCCCCACCGTCACCTCGCGGAGCGGCGATTGCAGCTCCGGCAGATGCTTGCCGAGTGTATCGTCAAGCCCGATCAGATCGGAGTGGGCAAGCACCATGGCACAGAAAGCGTGTTTGGTGACGGAAGCATAACGCACCACGCTCTGCGGCGTGAAAGGTGCGAAGGTGGAGAGGCTTTCGACACCTCCAGCATGAGCGAAGCGAATGCCACCGAGATCGAAACCGATGACCGCCCCGCCCGGCTCGTTGCCCGCCCATTGCGAGACGAAGCTCTCGGCAAGCGTTGAAGCGGCATTCCAGTCGAATTGCTGTGGCATGGTTCGGTCTCGTGTCTTGTCGTCTCTACAGAAAGCCTCGGCATCGCCGCTTGTTTCTTCTCCCCGAGGGGGAGAAGGTGGCCCGAAGGGTCGGATGAGGGGGCAACGGTAAAGATTTACGGGAAGCTTGCCCCCTCATCCCGCTGCCGCGGACTTCTCCCCCTCGGGGAGAAGAAACTCGTGGCACCCGCTCGATTTATTGGCAACGTAGACTCAGGCCGGCTCTTCCAACCGGATGCTCAGGCTGCGCAGCTCTTCCGTATGCGGATGTTTCGTGCGGCCTTCGCGCAGATCGTCCGCACTCAGCTGCTCCACCATTTCCCCGTTCAACATCACGCCCACCTGCGGGCACAGATGCGCAATGACCGCCAGATTGTGGCTGACGAGAATATAGGTGAGGTTGCGCGCCGCGCGCAGGTCCTGCAACAGGTTCAGAATTTCCGCCTGCACCGAAACATCCAACGCCGAAGTCGGCTCATCAAGCAGCAGCACCTGCGGATCGGCGATCAAGGCGCGGGCAATCGCCACGCGCTGGCGCTGGCCGCCGGAAAGCTGGTGCGGGAAACGGAACCGCACGGCCTGCGGCAACGCCACATCCGAGAGTGCCTGCTGGATGCGCTTTTCGATATTGTCCATGCCATGCACCAGCGGCAATTCGCTGAGAATGCGGTCGATGGTCTGGCGCGGATGCAGCGAGCCATAGGGGTCCTGAAACACCATCTGCACCTGCCGGAAGAATTCCGGCGTGCGCTTCAGCGGCGCATCCTTGCCGGCAAAGGCGATGCGGCCTTCCCAACTTTCGTTGAGGCCGGCCATGGCGCGCAGGATGGTGGACTTGCCCGAGCCGCTTTCGCCGACGATGCCGAAGCTGCCGCCCTTTTCCACCGAAAAGGACACGCCCTTTACCACTTCGCGGTCGCCGAACTTGATACGGAGATTATCGACGTCGATCATTGGCTGGACCACGCTGCATCACGGTTGAGAACGGGAAGACGCTCGCGCGGATGCGTCAGCGAGGGAATGCAGTTCAGCAGTCCCTGCGTGTAAGGATGCTGGGCTTTCAAAAGCTCGGAAGCCTTCAGTTCCTCCATCACCCGGCCTGAATACATGACAGCGACGCGGTCGCAGAAATGCGAAACGAGCGGCAGGTCGTGGCTGATGAGGATGAGGCCCATGCCGCGTTCCGATACCAGCTCCTCTATCAGCCGCAGGATTTCAGCCTGCACCGTGGCGTCAAGCGCGCTGGTCGGTTCGTCGGCGATCAGCAGTTCCGGATCGGGCGCGAGCATCATGGCGATCATCACGCGCTGGCCCATGCCGCCGGAAACCTCATGCGCATAGGATGAGGCAACCTGGCGCGGATTGCGGATCTTCACCTGATCGAGAAGCGCGATGGCCGCTTCCATGGCGGCACGCTTGCTGCCGCCCTTATGGGCACGCCAGGCTTCCGCGATCTGCGCCCCCATGGTCTTCACCGGGTTCAGCGAATATTTCGGGTCCTGAAGAATGAAGCCGGCCCGCTTGCCGCGGATCTGCCGCATCTGCTTTTCGCTGGCCGACAGCACGTCGATGCCGTCGAAGGCGAGCTTGTCGGCGCGGATATCCGCATTGGAGGGCAGGAGCTTCATCAGCGCCCGCGCCGTCAGGCTCTTGCCGGAACCGGATTCGCCGACAATGCCGAGCTTTTCAGTGCCGAGCTTCATGGAGACACCGCGCACCGCCTCGAAACGGCTGGTGCGGGTCTGGAAAGCGATCTTCAGATTTTCGATTTCGACCAGCATGGCTCAATGTCCCTTCGGGTCGAGAACGTCGCGCAGGCCATCGCCAAGGAAGTTGAAGGCGAGCGAAACGAGGAAGATGGCGATGCCGGGAATGGTGGCGACCCACCATTGTTCGAAGATGAAGCGCTTGGCGGTGGCGATCATCGCACCCCATTCCGGCGAAGGCGGCTGTGCACCCATGCCAAGGAAGCCGAGGCTTGCGGCGGTGATGATGATCGAGCTCATATCAAGCGTAATGCGCACGATAAGGCTCGGCACGCAAAGCGGCGCGATATGCCGGGCGATGATGCGCCAGGCGGAAGCGCCGGTCAGCCTATAAGCCGCAACGAAATCGCTGCCGCGCACCGTCATTGTTTCGGCGCGCGCCAGACGCGCATAGGGCGGCCAGGCGGTGAGCGCGATGGCGAGAATGGCGCTCTCGGCACCCGGCTTCAGAGCCGCGACGAAAGCAAGCGCGAGGATGAGGCGCGGGAAGGCCAGGAACACATCCGTCACGCGCATCAGCACCGTATCGACAATGCCGCCGAAATAACCGGCGATGCAGCCGATGGCGAGGCCAATGGGTGCTACGAGAACGACGACGGCAATGACCATGCCGAGCGTGACGCGGCCGCCATAGAGAATGCGCGAGAGAATATCGCGACCAAGCTCATCCGTGCCGAACCAGTGTTCGGCGCTCGGAAACGCTAAGCGATTGCCGAGGTTCTGCGTCGCCGGATCGTAAGGGGCAAGCAGCGGCGCCAGCAGCGACAGCGCGATGAAGAGAACGATGATCGTAAGTCCGATTACCGCCAGCGGATTGGACTTGAGATTGAGCCAGATGCGATACCGGTTGCCCCAGGCAGCCTGTGTTCGCGAATGTGGCGTCTCATCCAGCGCCCAGTTTCTGAAATTAGCTAACATCATCGAACGCGAGGATCCATAACTCTGTAAAGCACGTCTGCGAGCAGGTTGAGGGCGACATAGATGAAGCCGATCAACAGGGTTGCTCCGACGACGGGGTTCATGTCCGCGTTCATGAGCGAGACGGTGAGATATTGGCCGAGACCCGGCCAGCTGAACACAGTTTCCGTCACCACCGCACCTTCGAGGAGGCCGGCATAGGTGAGCGCGAGAACCGTGATGAGCTGCACGGCGACCGTCGGGAAGGCATGGCCCCAGATCACGGTCATGGCCGAAAGCCCCTTGGCGCGGGCGGTGATGACATATTCGCCCTTCAGCGCGTCGATCATGAAGGCGCGCGTCATGCGGGTGATATAGGCCATGCTGAAATAGGCGAGGATGCATACGGGCTGCACCATATGGGCGATGGCGTCGTAAAAGGCGTCCCAGTCGCCCGCAAGCAGCGTGTCGACCGTCATCAGACCAGTGACCTGCGTGATCATGCCGTCATAGATGATGTCCTGCCGGCCCGGCCCCGGTGCGACGCCAAGCGTGGCGTAGAAGACGAGCAGCGAAATCAGCGCCAGCATGAAGACCGGCACGGAGTGACCGGCAAGGCAGACGACGCGGATGACCTGGTCGGTCAGCTTGCCCTGCTTGACGGCCGCCCAGACACCGAGCGGAATGCCGATCAGCGCAGCAAGGATGAGAGCTGCGGTGGCAAGTTCGAAGGTGGCGGGGAAAACGCGCTTGATATCGATCCAGACCGGATTGCGGGTCAGGATCGAATTGCCGAAATCGCCATGCAGGACCTGCGAGACATAATGGAAGAACTGCACGACCAGCGGCTGGTCGAGACCCATTTCGGCCCGGACCCGCACGATGACGTCTTCGGGCGCGTTATCGCCGACCGCCGCGATGACGGGATCGACGGGCATGACGCGCCCGATCATGAAGGTGATGACCATCAAACCGAACAGCGTCAGGAGGACGCTGCTCAGTATCGACGATATGCTTTTAACGCGCTTGTTCAATGTCACGCTTTCTTCGCATCGTGGTAGGAATTGCCCTCGGAGAGAACGCCGAGTTCGAAGCCGGAAACACCCTTGCGGAAGGCTGCCGTCTTCGTGGTCTGGAACATGAAGACGAAGGGGCTGTTTTCCATGTGCTCGCGTTGCAGGGCTTCATAAAGCTCCACGCGCTTTGCAGGATCCTTCTCGTCACGCGCGGCTTCGGCCTTGGCGGCGAAGTCGTCGTTCTTGAAGCGCGAACGCCACAGGAAGGGCTTCGACTTGGCGTCGTCGCCATTGTCCTTGTTGATGTTGAAGACATCGGCGTTGGAATGCGGATCGAAATAATCCGTGCCCCATGCGGAAAGCGCCATCTGGTGCTCACGCGCGCGCATCTTGGTCAGAACCTGACGGTTTTCCGCCGACTGCAGGCGCACCTTGATGCCGATATCGGCAAGGTTTGCCTGAATGGCCTGCGCCAGATCGGGATAAGGCTGGGCGGAATAGTGATCCATGCTGATCTCGAAACCGTCGGCAAGACCGGCTTCCGCCATCAAAGCCTTGGCCTTTTCGACGTCGCGCTGGTACGGAATGTCGTTGACGGCGCCGGGGAAACCCTTCGGCTCGAAGCTCTGGTGGATTTCGTGCGTCAGCGGCACGATGTTTTCCTGCATGCCCTTGTAGTCCAGCGCCCACTTGATGGCCTGCCAGACCTGCGGCTTGGCGAGGTTCTCATTGCCCTGGTTGAGCGAGATCAGCACCAGCGAGGCAATGGACTTGCGCTCCAGTTCGATATTCGCATCGTCCTTGACGGTGCGCAGCTGTTCCGACGTCAGGTCGCGGGCAATGTCGATATCGCCCTTCTGCAGCATCAGCAGCTGGGAAGACGGATCGGTGACGTGGCGCAGGATGATGCGCTTGATATTGCCCTTGTAAGGACCGTTCGGATTGACGGTGAGCGCAACGCTTTCGCTCGGCTTCCAGGCCTGTAGCACGAAGTCGCCGGAGCCGGCGCTGTTCTTCTGCAGCCAGCCATTGCCGAGGTCTTCGCCGGAAGCATTGGCGAGAACCGCCTTCTTTTCGACGATCGCGCCGATATTGGCGGAGAGGCAATAAAGCAGGAAGGAGATGGCGGTCGGCTTTGCCGTCGTCAGCTTCACCGTCTTGTCATCAGTGGCAACGATAGTCGTCTCGGCATTGTCGGGCGTGAAGCCGAACTGGCTGATGATGAAGGCCGGGCTCTTGTTCATCTTGATGGCGCGCTGCAACGAGAAGGCGACGTCTTCCGCCGTGACCTTGGCGCCGCTCGCGAAGGTCGCCTCGTCACCGATCGTGAAGGTGAAGACCTTGCTGTCCGCATCGGCTTCCCAGGATTTCGCGATGACCGGATCGACCTTGGTCGAATCCTCACGGTTGGCGCGCACCAGCTTCTGATACATGTTGGAGATGATTTCACCGCCGACGGCTTCGAAACCTTCATGCGGGTCAAGGCTCGTCATATTGTCCAGCTGCTGCGCAACAACCAGAATATCCTTCGGCGTCGCGGCAAAGGCCGGAATGCGCGCATAAGAAAGGAACGGAACGGCAGCGCCGGCAATCAGCAGGTTGCGTCTTGAAATCATCGAAAATCCCCTTTCGGACCTTATTTTTCGGAAAACGGTATGGGTTTGCCCCAATCCAGTCATTTTTTTTTATGTTTTCCCGCGATTACCACGAGCAAACGAGGCCCGACCAATTCCAAATTTGGCAGAGCCTATGCACGGATTGCATTTGCTCCCGCCTTGACCTTTCCTCTACCAATTCAGAAAACTCGTCCGCACGCGCGTCCGCGCAATCCCATTTCCGAAGGTGAATGACCATGACCGATCAAAAAACCGTACCCGTCTTCGACGGCCACAACGACGTGCTGCTGCGGTTATGGCGATCGGGCAATGCTTCCCCCGAAACGCTTCTCGTCGAAGGGGATACCGTCGGCCACATCGACCTGCCCCGCGCCAAGAAAGGCGGGCTGGCCGGTGGCCTCTGCGCCGCCTATGTGCCTTCGCCCAGCATGGACAAGGACGCCAACGGCGACTACCCGACGCCGACTGAGGCGGATGCGCTGAAGGCAACGCTTGCCATGGCCGGCCTTTTGTTCCGGGCCGAAAAACAATCCGCAGGCGCGCTCAAGGTCTGCCGCACGGCCGCCGATATCCGCGACGCCATGGCAGAGGGCGCTTTCGCCTCCGTCTTCCATATCGAAGGTGCGGAGGCGATCGGCGCCGATCTGGATGCGCTCCACGTTCTCTACGAAGCGGGCCTGCGCACGCTCGGGCCGGTCTGGAGCCGCCCGAACATCTTCGCTTACGGCGTTCCCTTCCGTTTCCCCTCGACGCCGGATATCGGCCCCGGCCTCACGGATGCCGGCAAGAGGCTGATAAAGACCTGCAACGAGCTGAAGATCATGGTCGACCTGTCGCACATGAACGAGCAGGGTTTCTGGGACATTGCCGGGATTTCCGGCGCGCCGCTGGTGGCTTCGCATTCCAACGCCTATGCGCTGTGCAATCACAGCCGCAACCTGACGGACCGGCAGCTTGACGCCATCCGCGACACGGGCGGCCTCGCAGGCATCAATTTCGGCGTTCTGTTCCTGCGTCAGGACGGCGTGAAAAATCCGGACACCGATCTCAACGAACTCGTCCGCCACGTGGACTATATCGTCAACCGCATCGGCATCGATCACGTCGCGCTCGGTTCGGATTTCGACGGAACCACCATTCCCGCGGCCATGAAGGACGCAGCCGATCTGCAATTGCTGGTCGAAGCCCTGCGCAAGGGTGGTTATGACGACGAGGCGCTCGCCAAAATCTGCCACGGCAACTGGATCCGTGTGCTCGAAAAAACCTGGGGCGCGTGAGGCATATTGCAATTTATCTCCGGCGCAAAGCGCCGGAGATGTGAGCGGCAGGCCCTTAAGCCTTTGCCGCTTTTTTCTTGCCGGTCGCCCGGAAAGCCAGAAGCCCGGCGACGACACCAATCAGCGCCCATTTCATCGGCAGCACATCCGCCGTCTCGCTGCGGATCGGCAACACAGTCACGGTGCCCGGACGGGATTCATAACCCATCTGCCCTTTTGCCTTGGCCTCCGCGATCTGTTGCGGCGAAACGACCCATTCGGCGCCGCGCATCTTATCCACCGCCATGTATCCGCCGCCCGCCACAAGGGCGACGACGAGCGAAACTATTATTCTTGTGGGCTTGTTCATTGGCATCTCCTTCAATCGAAAGGAGCGTGTAGTCGCATCAAACGGCACCACCAAGCAACCGCAACGGTCAATTTGGCGTCATTCGGAACAATCCCACCAATCATGCATTCCATAGTTGTATTTTCAGCGCCCGACCGGTGAAATTCACGCATGATCGGACATAAACTTCACATCGACACTTCATGCTTTTCTGCTAATCACATTTCCTCAACCTAAACGAATTAGCGACACAATCCTGTGGTTCGCCAACAGGAACTGGCGCTGGGCAAAGTAAATGGCAGACAAGAGCGAAATTACACAAACCGATGTTACGGAATCTGCGGTTGAAAGCTTTTTTGCCAGAAACCGACCCTATCTGACCGCGATCGCCATTACGCTGGTCTTCGTGATGATGACTTTCGCCATCTATCACCTGACCTCCGAAGTCCGCTATGACGACGTCATCGATGCGCTGACACAGACCTCGGCCTCGGCGGTGCTGCTCGCCATCGTTTTCACCGCGCTCAGCTTTCTGGCGCTGATATTCTACGACGCCAATGCCATCGAATATATCGGCCGCAAGCTGCCCTTTCCGCCCATGGCGGCAACTGCGTTTGCGGCCTATGCCATTGGCAATACCGCCGGTTTCGGCCCCTTGAGCGGTGGCGCCATCCGCTTTCGCGCCTATTCCCGGCTGGGTCTGTCACCCGGTGAAATCGCCCGCGTCATCGCCTTCGTCACGCTGTCCTTCGGGCTTGGGCTGCTTTCGGTCAGCGCCATCTCCACCTTCATCGTCGCACCGCGCATCGCCGCCATCATCGGCGTCGATGCCGTTATTCTCAGGGGTGCAGCGCTTGCCATAATCGCAATTCTCGTGGCGGCCGCCTATGTCGGGCGCAACGGGCGCGCCATCCGGCTCGGCGCATGGCGGCTTCGTCTCCCGGACAGCCGGACATCGTCGCGCCAGTTCCTGGTCTCCGCCTTCGATATCGCCGCCTCCGCCTCCGTGCTTTATGTCCTGCTGCCCGACACGCATCTCGGCTGGCCGACATTTTTCGCCATCTACGCCACCGCCGTCGGCCTCGGTGTGCTCAGCCATGTGCCCGCCGGCCTCGGCGTCTTTGAAACCGTCATGGTTGCGGGGCTTGGCAACGCCATCAGCGTCGATCAGCTGCTCGGAAGCCTCGTTCTCTACCGCGTGATCTATCACGTGCTGCCGCTGGTGGTGGCCATTCTGGTCATGCTCGTCTCGGAGATGAAGCAGTTCGCGGCAAAGCCTGTTGTCTCCGATATCAGCCAGCTTGCCGTCAGGCTCGCGCCGCCGCTGCTATCGACCTTCGCGATGATCCTCGGCACCATGCTGATCTTCTCGAGTGTGACGCCGACGCCGGACAGCAATCTAGATTTCCTCTCCAATTTCGTACCGCTTCCCATCGTTGAAGCGGCGCATTTTCTCACGAGCATTCTCGGCCTCGTGCTTGTCGTCGCTTCGCGCGGCCTCGGGCAGCGGCTTGACGGCGCCTGGTGGATTGCGCTGGTCGCCGCCTCGCTGGCGCTGGTCCTCTCGCTCCTCAAGGCCATCGCCGTGTTCGAAGCCGCCATCCTCGGCGTCTTCATTGCGGCCCTCTCCGTCAATATGCGCAGCTTCAACCGCCATGCCTCGCTGGTTAAGCAGGCGCTGGGCCCAAGCTGGCTCGCCGCCATGGCCGTCATCATTGCCGGCGCGGCGACAATCCTGCTCTTCGTTTATCGCGATACGGATTACAGCCAGACATTATGGTGGCAGTTCGAATTCTCCGAGGAAGCGCCGCGCGGATTGCGCGCCCTTCTCGGCCTCGTGCTTGCCTCCTCCACCATCGCCATCTTCAGCCTGATGCGGCCGGTGGCCTTCAGGCCGGACGCCATCAAGGCCGACGACGTCACGAGTGCGACCGGCATCGTCATGAAACAGGATGCGGCCGACGCCAATCTGGTGCGCATGGGCGACAAACACGTGATGTTCTCCGAAAGCGGCAACGCCTTCATCATGTATGGCATCCAGGGCCGCTCATGGATCGCGTTTGCCGATCCGGTCGGCGATGAGGATGATTTTCCGGATCTGGTCTGGCAATTCGTGGAAGCCGCCCGTGGCGCCGGTGCGCGCGCCGCCTTCTACCAGATTTCGCCTTTCCTCCTCTCCCATTGCGCCGATGCGGGCCTGCGCGCCTTCAAGCTCGGCGAACTGGCATTGGTCGATCTCACCGCATTCGAACTGAAGGGCGGCAAGCTTGCCAATCTTCGCCAGTCGCTGAGCCGCGGCGCGCGCGACGGATTGACCTTCGAGGTGGTCGAACAGGCGCAGGTGGCGGATATTCTGGATGAGCTGAAACAGGTCTCCGATGGCTGGCTCGCCCACCACAATACCCGGGAAAAGCGTTTCTCTCTTGGCGCTTTCGAGCCGGATTACATCCTGTCGCAACCTGTCGCCGTGCTGCGCAAGGATGGAAAGATCACCGCTTTCGCCAATCTGATGGTGACGGACACGAAAAAGGAAGCCACCGTCGACCTCATGCGTTTTTCGCCGGATGCGCCGCGCGGCTCGATGGATTTTCTCTTCGTCAGCATCATGCAATATCTGCGCGAGGCGGGCTATGAGAGCTTCAATCTCGGCATGGCCCCCATGTCCGGCATGTCGAAACGCGACGCCGCCCCCGTCTGGGACCGCATCGGCAGCACGCTGTTCGAACACGGCGAACGTTTCTACAACTTCAAGGGACTTCGCGCCTTCAAGGCGAAGTTTCACCCGAAATGGGAACCGCGTTACCTTGCCGTGCAGAACGGCGCAGACGCCGCTCTGGCGCTGATGGACGCGACGGTTCTCATCAGCGGCGGCGTCAGAGGAGTGATCGGAAAATGAGAAAACCCAGCATGCTGAAAGCAGTTCTTGCCGCCTCCGCCCTGTTCGCCTCCCCCTTGTTTGTTTCTGGCGCCGTTTTTGCGCAGGACAAACCCGCTTACGAGACCGGCATGATCCCTTCCGAGCATATCATGGTGCCGGATGGCGAAATTCTCGCCAGCGTCTTCCTGATTTCTGATGCGGACGGATGGACGGCTGCCGATGAGACCCGCGCCAAGGCGCTGGTGGAAAAGGGCGCAGCCGTGGTCGGTATCGATTTCAAGGAATATCTGAAGGCGCTCGAGGCCGATGATGACGAGTGCATCTATATGATCTCGGACATCGAGTCGCTCTCGCAGCAGATCCAGCGCACCGCCGGCACGAGCAGCTATCGCCAGCCCATCCTCACCGGCATCGGCAAGGGCGGAACGCTGGCGCTGGCGATGATTGCGCAGAGCCCCGTTTCCACCGTCCGGGAAGCCATCGCCGTCGACCCCAAGGCCGGCCTGCCGCTTGAGAAAATCCTCTGCACCCCCGCAACCAAGGACAAGGCGGATGGCGAAACGGTCTATGGCCTGACCGACGGGCCGCTGCCCGCCCCCGTCAGCGTGTTGTTCACGCCTGCCGCGGATCAGAAGGGCCGCGACCACGTCAACGCGCTCGTCAAGCTGCATCCCGATATCGACGTGACGGATGTGGATGACAAGGCGGACGAGGTTTTGACCCAGACCCTGTCCGACCAGATCGACGCCGCAGGCGACACCGACAGCCCGCTCGGCCTGCCGATCAAGGTTCTGGAAACCAGCCCGGTGATGGACACCATGGCGGTGATCTATTCCGGCGACGGCGGCTGGCGCGATCTCGACGAGGAAGTGGGCGGCGCCTTCCAGAAGGAAGGCATACCCGTCATCGGCGTCGATTCGCTCCGCTATTTCTGGAAGGAAAAGAAACCGCAGGAGGTCGCCACAGATCTCGGCCGCATCATCGACACCTATCGCAAGGAATGGAAAGTCCGCAATGTGGTGTTGATCGGCTATTCCTTCGGTGCCGATATTCTTCCCGCCACCTATAATCTGCTGCCGGACCGCGACAAGTCGCATGTCGTGCAACTGACCCTGATGGGACTTTCGACCGAAGTGGATTTCGAGATTTCCGTCGAAGGCTGGCTTGGCGTTGCCGGTGAAGGCAAGGGCGGCAAGACGGTGGATGACATCGCCAAGATTGATCCGAAGCTGGTGCAATGCATCTATGGCACGGAAGAAGAAGATGAAGACCCCTGCCCCGGCCTGAAAGCCAAGGGCGTGGAAGCAGTCGGCATCGAGGGCGGTCACCATTTTGACGAGGACTATGAGGGACTGGCCAAGCGTATCGTGACGTCGCTGAAGACCCGGCTTCCGAAATAACCTGCATCCCCATCGGCCGAAATCCCGCGTCTAGGATGATCTTCGGCGGCGAATGCATCGCCGATGCTTCTTCGCGTCGCGGCCGTGCTTGCGGAATCGCTTAAACTATTATTCAAAAGAAACCGGCCTGCAGTGGATGTTCATCACATTTCCGCAACCGTGCTGCTGTTGATCGCCAACCATGGATTTTATATTTCCGGACGGGTTCAGGGAGCCGCCGCATGCCCGCTTCAAAGCGAAAGACGAAAACACCAGTCCTCGTGGAACGCATCGATCATTTCGTCGGCCAGGTCAAAGAGGCGATGAAGAGCGATGACACGCTGCGCAACAGAAAAATCCGCGATTTGTGGGATGCCGAGGTCCGCTACCATTTCGACAATGGCCGCACCGAAAAGACGCTTGAACTCTACATCATGAAATATCGCAATGCGCTGAAGGCGGAGTTCGGCGTCAAGAGCACGCCGCTTGCCATCTGCAACATGAAAAAGCTGCGCGAGCGGCTGAACACCTATATTGCGCGCGCCGACTATACGAAAACCGGCGTGGCGACCTCCATCGTCGAAAAAATCGAACGGGCGGAGTTCAACACCGCCGGTCGCAAGCCGACCGTTCTGCTGCGCATCGCGGATTTCATTTCGGCGATGAACGGTATGGGAACGAAAGAAGAGATGCAGTCCCTGTGGAATGCTGAAATCAGCACCATGAAGGGCAGAGCCCAGACAACGATCATCTCCTACATCACCAAATATCGCAACGCCATCCGCGAGGCCTTCGGCGACGACCACCCGATGCTGAAGATCGCCACCGGCGATGCCGCGATGTATGACGATGCGCGCCGGGTGAAGATGGAGAAGATCGCCAGAAAACACGGCGCGCTGATCACCTTCGAGAATTACCGGCAGGTTCTGAAGATTTGCGCCGATAAGCTCCTGTCCGCCGATCCCCTGATGATCGGCATCGGCCTGATCGGCATGACCGGGCGCCGCCCCTACGAGGTCTTCACCCAGGCCGAATTTTCGCCGGCCCCCTATGGCAAGGGCGTCTCCAAATGGAGCCTCCTGTTCAACGGCCAGGCCAAGACGAAACAGGGCGAAGGAACGAAATTCGGGATTACCTATGAAATCCCGGTGCTTGCCCGCTCGGAAACCATTCTGGCCGCCTATAGGCGCCTGCGCGAAAGCGGACAGGGAAAATTGTGGCATGGCATGTCGATCGACGATTTTTCGTCGGAAACCCGCCTGCTGCTCCGGGACACGGTTTTTAACCTGTTCGAGGATCTCTGGCCGAAGGAAGAGCTTCCCAAGCCCTATGGCCTCCGGCACCTCTATGCCGAGGTGGCCTTTCACAATTTCGCGCCGCCGCATGTGACCAAGAACAGCTACTTCGCCGCCATTCTCGGACATAACAACAACGACCTCGAAACGTCGCTGTCCTATATGACCTATACACTGCCGGAAGATCGCGACGATGCGCTGGCGCGGGCCAAGCGCGTCAATGAACGGACGTTGCAGCAGATGGCGACAATAGCGCCGGTGTCCCGCAAGGCATGATGCGTTAACGTCATTTTCCGGGCGTAAAACCGCTCGGCAGCTTTGCCGGAAATGCTCCGGCCGCGGATTTCGGTTCTCCGCGGCCAGCCGTTTCATTCATCAAACCCGCGCGTCACCGGAGGTGCGGTAAAGCAGGGTCAATACCGTCAGCATCAGCCCCACAAGTGCGACCGAGCCGAAAATGTAGAAATTCCACTCGGGCGCCAGACCCCGCTGCAACACGAGGCCGCCGATCATCGGGCCGGCAATGCCGCCGAGCCGCCCAACCGCCAGTGAAAAACCGAGACCCGCGCCGCGAATATGAACGGGATAGAGCCGCCCCACCAGAACATTGGCGAGAATCTGCGTGCCGATGGTGCCCGCACCCGCAAGGGCGACGAAGGCATAAAGAAGCGGACCCTTGTTCACCGTCAGGGCGAAGATCGAGGCAGCGCCGATGGCAAACAGGATCGCTACGACCACCTTGACATTGCCCTTATCCGCAAACCGACCGCCGATGAGGATGCCGATCGCGGCCCCGACATTGAGCATGACGGAAAAGCTGAGCGCCGAGCTGATATCATAACCCATCTTGTTCATGATGGTGGGCAGCCAGTTGACCATGCCGAAGGTGAGAAGCAGCGAGCAGAAGTGGATGCCCCAGGCATTCAGCGTCGAGAGCAGCCGGCCTTCCGAGAACAGCGCGCCGACACCGCCCTTTTGAATTTTCGCATGCGGCACGATGCGTTGCAGACCGTAGCTGTCGCAAATGCCGTCAGCCTCCGCCTGCCGGCCCTTGCTTGCCAGCCATTCGGGCGATTCCGGCAGGAAACGCATGAAGATCGGCAGAAGAATAAGCGGCAGGCCGCCGATCAGCATCAAGGGCCGCCAGCCATAGGTCTCCAGAAGGAGAATGCCCATGACGCCGGAAATGATGCCGCCGATAAGATAACCGAGGAAAGACAGGGAATTGGCCTGCGCCCTGCGATGCGGCGGCGAAAATTCCAGCACCAGCGCGGTGACCGTCGGCAACAGCGCGCCAAGCCCGAGACCGGCGAAGAAGCGCGTTATTTCGAAGGCGAGAAAATTCGGCGTCATGGCCGAGGCGATCATCATCGCCGAAAAGCCGGCGAGACTGAGAAGAACCACCTTCCGGCGGCCGATGCGGTCGGCCATGGTGCCGGCAAAAAGCGCGCCCAGCAGCATGCCTACCAGCGTCAGCGCGGCGGCGCGCCCGACCATGGCCGGATTGAGCGCCCATGCGCCTTCTTTCAAGAGTGCCGGTGCGACCGCGCCGTAAACGACGAGATCGTAACCGTCAAACATGATCATCAGGCCGCATGTCGCGATAACGACGGCCGGGTTCTTCGTCCGCGCTGACGCGGCGCTCAGATAATTCGTGGACATGTTCCTCCCTTTCACGCATGAACGCGCCATCCGGTATGGATAAGCGTCTCCCGTTCCTGCGATATCCTCCGTGAGTGCCCGGCGTGCTCCACACTGATATGTGCCCTGCTCCTGTCAAGCACATATCGCCAGCATCCCGCCTTCGATTAAATGTTGCATTTGCAAAAATTGCAAATGAAATATTAACAAATGCCAGGCGCACCGCGCCGACGAAATTCAGCCAGGCTCCAGCCCGGAAATCGTCGACAACGTCGGCGTCCAGCTCAAAATATGAATGCGGTTATAAACACCGTGAATGACGAATGGGTCGGCATCGCTGAAGGCGATGACGTCTTCGATCGAGCGCGCCTGCGCAATAATGAGGGCGGCGGATGGGCCGTCGGCAACCGCGCTCATCGGGCCGGAGACAAGAATCTTGAACCCTTCCGCCATCGCCTCACCATTGCGCAGATGGACCTTGTGAGCCTCTATCTGCGCCGCCCGTTGTGCGGCCGCGGCGGGATCGCTTTCGGCGAAACGCACGTAAAGCCGGGTTCGGTCGCTGCCGCCGCTCATCGGGCGAGCACGAAATCGTGGTTCACCGACCAGAACCAGTCGCCGATGAAACCCAGGTCCCGCGCCTTCTGCGCATCATCCACCCGCTGGAAATCGGCGAGCAGGCTCTCCTTTACGCCGAAGACCGCATCCGAACGGATATAGGGATCGTCGGGATCGAAGATATGGGTGACGAGCGTGGCGAAGCCTTCGGCCGAAACGATATAGTGCAGATGCGCTGGCCGGTAGGGATGCCGCCCCATGGCGCGCAGCAGCTGCCCGACCGGACCGTCATCCGGGATCGGATAATATTTCGGCTTGGCGGCCCGGAACCAGTAGCGTCCGTCCTCGCCGGTGATGAAGACGCCGCGCAGGTTGAAATCGGGCTGGATGCCCTTCTGCTGCACGTCATAAAAACCTTCGTCATTGGCCTGCCAGACATCGATGCGCGCGCCGGCGACCGGCGCTCCCTCGGTATCGAGGATGCGTCCGGTGACCACCATATCCTCGCCCTTGCCATCGAGGCAGATATTCGCACCCATCGGCATTTCCGGCGCATCCGCGACATGGAAAGGGCCGAGAACGGTCGATTCCGACGCGCCGCTTGGCTTGCGATGGTTGATGGCGTCGACCAGCATGGAGACGCCGAGAATATCGGAAAACAGGATCCATTCCTGCCGCCATTCATTGCAGATCTGGCCGACCTCGGTGAGGAAATGAATGGCCTTCATCCACTCCTCCTCGGTCGGTTCGATTTCCTTCACCGCCTCATGCAGCTTGCGCGTCACCACCGCCATGATTTCCTTCAGACGCGGATCGTCACAGTCGCGCATCCGCGCGATCACGGTTTCAGCCGAACGTTCCTCGACGAAGTAGCCGTCATCATTGCTCATCTTCATATCCATCGTCTCCTCCCATCACTCCGGCCGCGCGCCCTCGAAGGCGCGTTGCAAAAGGTCGCGGATCGCAGTTTTTTCGATTGGCCGCGGGCACCAGTAAGGATTGGCCGTTGCAAGCTCCGCCATGCGGTCGAGATCGTCCGACCGAACCCCGAGAGCCGAAAGGCTCGACGGCGCGCCGAGCCGGGCGGCAAAATCGTAGAGCCCCGTCCCTGCCCTGCCGCCCACTAGAGAAGCAAGCGGTGCAAGCAGATGCGGCACCTCCTGTTCCACATAGGCGATGGTATGCGGCAGAAGCACCGCATGGGTTTCCGCGTGTGGCAGATCGAGACTGCCGCCCAGCGTGTGGCAGAGCTTGTGATGCAGCGACATGCCGACGGCGCCAAGCACCGTGCCGCACAGCCACGCACCATAAAGCGCGGTCTCGCGCGCCTTGACATCCTGCGGCGCAGCCTTCACGCCGGGAAGCGCCTCGATCATCGCCCGCAATCCCTCAACCGCCATCAGGCTGGCGATGGGATTGCGGTCCTGCGCGTAAAGCCCCTCCGCCGCGTGCGCCATGGCGTTCAGCCCGCTCGTCATGCTGATGGCGACCGGCAATCCAAGCGTCAGTTCCGCATCGTAAATCACCACTTCCGGCAGGATTTCCGGCCCGCGTATGGTGGTCTTCACCCCGTTTTCCGTCTGGCCGAGAATGGGCGTCACCTCGGAGCCGGCATAGGTGGTCGGGATGACGATCTGCGCCGCATCGGTGCGCAGCGCAATGGCCTTGCCGAGACCGGTGGTGGAGCCGCCGCCAAGCGCCACAACGCAATCCGCACTGGCGGCGCGATAGGTTTCGACCGCGTTTTTCGTCACCTCGACCGGCGTATGCATGGCCGCATCGGAGAAGACACCCACGGCAAGCCGGCCGAGCCGGGCGGCAAGCGCCTCCGCGTCGCCCTTCTGCTGCGGCGTGGAAAGCACCAGCGCCCGCGACAGGCCAAGGCGGCGGATTTCCTCCGCCACCCCCGCCGAGCTGCCCGCGCCGAAGACGATGCGGGCGGGCGCGGCCATATAGACGAAGGGCTGCATGGTTCAGCGCCCGTCGAGCTTGAACAGGCGGCGCGCATTGGTGCGGCCGATCTTTACCCGGTCGGCCTCGGCGATGGTCGTCGCGTTGAACCAGTCGGAGGCGTGGTCGATATTCTCGAAGGGCCAGTCCGTGGAAAACAGGATGCGGTCCGCACCGATTTCCAGAATGGCGTCGATCAGCGTCTGGGTGCGGAAATTGCCCGAGGTGGTGATGTGGAAATTCTCGTTGAAATAATCCACGAAACGGCGCTTGGCGGGATAACGCGGCGGCAGCTTTACCCAGGCATTACGGTGGTCGATGCGCCACATCATGTAGGGCAGGCCCTCGCCCATATGCCCGAGGATGATGTTGAGCCGCGGATGCTCGTCGAACAGGCCGGACGCCATCAGACGCAACGCGTGCACGGCCGTTTCCTGCGCGAAAGCCCAGGTGGGGCCGAGCAGCCAGGGATGGCCGTCATAGATGCGCGAATCCTGCGGCAGCGGGTTGCGCGGATGCAGGTAGAAGGGCACATCGAGCTTTTCCACCTCGCCCCAGAATGGGCGATATTGCGGCAGGTCGTAATAAAGCGGCGTCTGGCCATCGCCCTCCTGGCTGAAACCATTGACGAGCGCGCCGACGAAACCGAGATCGTTGACGCAGCGCTGAAGCTCCTGCGTCGCCGCGTCAGGGTCCTGCAATGGCAGGGCTGCGAAGGCGAGGAAACGATCCGGCCGCCTGGCGCATTCTTCGGCGAGGACGTCATTTGCCCGCCGCGCGATCTCGATCGCCTTCTTCCTGTCGGGAATGGCCTGCACCGCCGGCGCGTTCAGCGACAGGATCATGGTTTCGATGCCATGCGCATCCATCAGCTTCAGGCGCGTATCCTGAATGTCGAGCAGGCGGTGCTGCAGTTCCTTCCAGTAATCGCCGGGCACGAACCCGGCCGAATCCTGAAGCGTTTCCGGGATTGCGAAATGCTCCTCGAGAGCGACCTTGCCTTGCATGTGGTTTCCTCCGAATTCACTCTATGATTTGCCGCCCGAGAGGCGATCAATATTGGCCCTTGGGTTCCAGCCCGAGCATGCTCTGGCCGATCATGGTGCCCACGGCGTCCCAGTTCATGCTGATATGGCGGCCGACCGCGTTCGCATCCCGCCAAGCCCGCTGCACCGGGTTGGAAAGATCGAGCCCGACGCCGCCGGTGGAATCGTTGAGCGCCTGCACGGCGCGCAGAGCGAGAGACACCGCAAAGGACTGACCGCGACGGCTGAGAAGACGGTCATCCACCGTAAATTCCGCCCGGCCTTCGATCCTTGCCTGCGAGAGCGCCTGTGCGCGTGCAACATCGCGCAGCAATATTTCGCAAGCCGCATCGACGCTCGCCGCTGCTTCCGCGACGCGCAGCTGGATGGTCGGAAATTCGGCCATGCGATTATTGCCGCCCGCCACCGCACCGCGCGTCACCCGGCCGCCGACATGATCGACGTAAGCCGCAAGCGCGCCCCTGGCCGCGCCCACGCCTGCCGCCGCGAGACAGGAGGGAATGCCGGTCAGAAGCGGCATGTTGAACAGGCCTTCCTCCGCATAATAATGCCCGCCGGGCGTCTTTCCGCTGGTCGCGTCCGGGAAGGTCAGAACCCGGTGTTTGGGAACGAAGACATCGTCGAGAACGAGCGTCTTGGAACCCGTGCCGGCCAGCCCCACCACATGCCAGGTATCTTCAATGGTATATTCGCTCGCGGGAACGAGCAGGAAGGCCGGAACCGGCTTTCCCTCGCCCTGCGGCGGCAGGATGGCGGCGCAGAGAGACCATTGCGCATTCTCGCAGCCCGAGGCGAAGGCCCATTTGCCGCTGAGGCGGTAACCGCCATCCGCGAGCTCCGCCATCTTCACCGGCGCATAGGAGCCGCATAGCAGTGCATCGGGGTTTTCACCCCAGACATCGGTCTGCGCCTCTTCCGGAAACATCGCCAGCAGCCATTGATGGGCCGACAGCAGGCCAGCGACCCAGCCGGTCGACGCACAGGCGGCCGAAAGCTCGATATTGGCCTCGACGAGCTCGGCGAAGTCACCGCCCTTGCCGCCGAAGGCGCGGGGTTTGACGATATCGAAATAACCGATTCCACGAAGCGCCTCGATGTGGCTGGCCGGAACGCGCCGGGCCTCCTCCGTCTGTCTGGCGCTCGCCCGGAAAAGATCGGTTATGCCGGTAACGCGGCTTGCGAGGCGGGCACGCGGGTTCGTTTGCGCCGGCAGCGGCGCATGGCTCATATCGTTCATGATTGTCTCCTTGCGGACTTTACTGGCCGGACTTTACCGGCCGGATGTTGCTGGCCAGGCGTTATCTCGCCGGGATTATCTGGGCGGCAATGATCAGGCGGGCAGGCTCGCGGGGCTTGCGGCGCAATATTGGGCGTTTTCGTAAAGCAACGGCCGTGTCGTCTCGCTGACATCGGCCGAAACAACCTGCCCGATGAAGACGGTATGGGTTCCGTAAGGCATGGCCGCGACCCGGCGGCAGGCGATGGCGGCATGGGCCGTGGGCAGATAGAGAACGCCATTGTCGTGGCGCTGCCATTGACCGTCGCGAAAACGCTCTTCCGGCGAAACTTTGCCGCTGAAGGCATCCGACAGGGCAATCTGATCCTGCGTTAGCACATTGACGATGAAATCGGGTCGGCACAGCAGCAGTTCATGCAGCAGGGTGCGATTGTTCAGGCAAACCAGCAGGGACGGCGGCTCCATAGAGACCGAAGTGACGGCCGTGACCGTCATGCCGTGATCGCGCTGATCACCTGAAGCACAGGCCGTGATAACCGTCACAGTCGCCGGAAAACGACGCATTGTTGAACGGAAATTCTGACCGACGCCTTCAGGCGCAAGGCTGCTCAGGCCAAACAATGCTGATGTCATGAGATCCTCCCAAATCCTGCATTCTTATTTATTTGCGTTTGCAATATTTGTCAATGCAAATGTTTTTTGTCATTTTTTGTGCGGGGGAGAAAGCCGCATTTCCCCGTCTTATGGGGCGAAGCTATTGAAACGGATGGATTGTGCCGGTACAGCCGATAGGCGCACATCAGCATTTGCGCAGATGGTTCTCAAACGGGGATTTGCTCGTGTCCTATCAATTCACCGATTCGGTACCCTACCTGCTCAACTGGGTGGGCGTTCGGCTTGGCGAGCGCTTTTCGGTAAGACTGGCCTCCTATGACATCACCCTGCCGATGTATCGCGTGCTGGCGACGCTGCGGCAGCAGGAGAGCAAGACGCTGACCGAGCTTTCAGACATGGTATCGGTGGAGATTTCCACGCTGTCCCGGCTTGTGGGGCTGATGGTCCGGCGTAACCTCGTCAGCCGCGAACGGCCGCTCGACAATGCGCGCATCGTGCGCATCACCCTTACCCCGAAGGGCGAGGAACTGGCCGACGAACTCATGCCCATCGCCGCCATGTTCGAAAAAACCGCAATCGAAGGCCTCGACCCGGCCGAAGTGAAACTCTTCAAAAGCATACTGCGCCATATCGGCCGCAACATTGCCGGCCTCTGATACCGATAGCCGGCGAACTAGCGCCCGGCGGCTGTATCGCGGTTTTCAACGGTGGCGCGTAGCGTTCCGGCCACCTCCAGACGCGCACGGTCAAAACTTCGGGGAAATACCGCCGACAGGGCACGCCCCGGGACAGCGCCATATTGCAATACGATGTCATTGGCTTCGCGCACCACAAACCAGAGATTCGGATAGCGCCGTTTAAGTTCCGTCAGCTCCGGCGTCGCCGGAAGTTGCGGCCTGCCCTGTCCATCCTAGCACATCGCGCCGGCGCAGGGCTTCAAGAAGCGCGCGCGCCATTTCGGGTTCATCCTCAAGAAGCAAGATTCGCAATGACTTCCCCCGGAAATGGATTCTTGCCATCCCCACCACTGGTCGAGAAATGTTGCAGCTACATTGCAGGAGGGCGGGCAGACAATTCGACTTCTACCACCTTACAGCAACAGCAGATAAGCCGACGGCATTGCGTGCGTTGTACGCTGACGTCACTCCGGAAATCTCACAGTTGCGCCGTTGCAGACCTGTACCCGTGTCTCGCATAAAACCGGTCAAGCTCACGCTGCTGCGGCATCTCACCGGTATAGATGGCGATATAGTCGGGAATCCTCTGCATCCGCACCGCAACAGCTTCCTCGGACTGCATGGAAATGTAGCCAATCTGCACCAGATAGGTGGTCCGGGCACGCACATCCGCCGTGTTTTCATTGTGGCCGAACCGCACGAACATGCGTGCAAGCGCCGTCATTCTCATCTCGTCGGCCTTGCGAACCTCCGCAAGAATCTCGTCGGACTGAAGGGCCCAGCTTCGAACGGCGAATTCAAATCTGCTGTCGAAAAGCGCGGGATCCAGCCAGCAGTCGAAAACATTCAGCATGGCTTCGACCAGCGTCTCGGCATAGGCTTCGGATTGCCGGACGATGCTTCCGGTATTTTTTTCCCGCCAGCGGGCGACAAGCGCGGCCAGCAATTCCTCCCGGTCCTTGAAGAACCAGTAGAAGCTCGTGCGCGACAGATTTAGCTTTTTCGCCAAAGGCAGGATTTTGACGGAATCCACCCCCGATTCCAGCAAAGCCTGATAGGCAGCCTCAAGCCACCCCTCCTGCGATCCACGCCAGCCGGTGTCGTTCAATGTCGCGTCCATGACGCGTTCGTAGCAAATCGGTCTCTTCGCGACAAGCGGGATGTACACCCATGTCAAAAGGAAAGACAATTGTGTTTTGTAAATTGACACAAGTGTACATTCCCGCTTAGCCTTGAGACAGAAACCCTTTTGGAGCAGGCTATGTCGAGCGATCCCCTTCTTCAGCCCTACCAGCTAAAACACCTCACACTGCGCAACCGCATCATCGTCACCTCGCACGAACCCGCCTATCCCGAGGACGGCATGCCGAAGGGGCGTTACCGCGCCTACACGGTGGAGCGGGCAAAGGGCGGCGTTGCGCTCACAATGACGGCCGGCTCCGCCGCTGTCTCCAAGGACAGCCCGCCCGTCTTCAACAACCTGCTCGCCTACAAGGATGAAATCGTCCCGTGGATCCGGGAAATGACCGACGCCGTGCATGAACAGGGTGCGGCGATCATGATCCAGCTCACGCATCTCGGCCGCCGCACCCGCTGGGACAAGGGCGACTGGCTGCCGATCCTTGCGCCATCCCATCACCGCGAAGCGGCGCATCGGGCTTTTCCCAAGAAGATCGAGGACTGGGATATCGAGCGCATCATCAAGGACTTCGCCGACGCCGCCGAACGCATGAAGGCGGGCGGAATGGACGGGGTGGAGCTGGAAGCCTATGGCCATCTGATCGACCAGTTCGTCTCGCCGCTGACCAACGAACTGGACGGCCCCTATGGCGGCCCGCTTGAAAACCGCATGCGCTTCTGTCTCGACGTTTTCAGGGCGATGCGCGAACGCGTGGGCGACGATTTCATCCTCGGTGTCCGCTACACCGCCGACGAATGTCTTGAGGGCGGCACCGGACAGGCAGAAGGCATCGAAATCGCCAGACGCCTGAAGGACAGCGGCCTGATCGATTATCTCAATGTCATCAGGGGTCATATCGACACCGACCCGGGCCTGACCGACGTCATCCCCATTCAGGGCATGGCCAATGCACCGCATCTCGATTTCGCCGGTGAAATCCGCGCCGCGACCAGTTTCCCGACATTCCACGCCGCCAAGATCCCCGATGTCGCCACCGCGCGCCACGCCATCGCCGCCGGCAAGGTGGACATGGTGGGCATGACCCGCGCCCACATGACCGATCCGCATATCGTGCGCAAGATCATGGAAAAACGCGAGGAAGATATTCGCCCCTGCGTGGGCGCCAATTATTGTCTCGACCGCATCTATCAGGGCGGTCTCGCCTTCTGCATTCACAATGCGGCAACGGGCCGTGAGGAAACCATGCCGCACGAGATACCCAAAGCGGCGGAACGCCGGAAGGTGGTGATCGTCGGCGCCGGACCGGCCGGGCTCGAGGCCGCGCGCGTCTGTGCCGAACGCGGCCATGAGGTCGTCGTGTTCGAGGCCGCCAACAATCCCGGCGGCCAGATCCGGCTGACGGCGCAAAGCGAACGCCGCCGGGAGATGATCAGCATCATCGACTGGCGCATGAGCCAGTGCGAGAGACTGGGCGTCACCTTCCACTTCAACAACTGGGCCGAAGCGGACACGGTTCTTTCGGAGAACCCTGACGTGGTCATCATCGCCACCGGCGGCTTGCCGCATACCGATGTACTTTCCAGCGGCAACGATCTCGTCGTCTCGGCATGGGATATCATTTCAGGAGACGTCAAGCCGGGAACGAATGTACTGGTTTTCGACGATGCCGGCGATCATGCCGGTCTGCAAGCCGCCGAATTCCTTGCAAAAGCCGGGGCGAAAGTGGAGATCATGACGCCCGACCGCGCCTTCGCCCCGGAAGTCATGGCCATGAACCTCGTTCCCTATATGCGCTCGCTGCAAAAACGCGATGTGACTTTCACCGTTACCTACCGGCTGGAAGCGGCGGAAAGAAACGGCAACCAGCTTGTAGCCCATGTCGGCAGCGATTATGGCGGCGTGACGAAATCGAGAACCGTCGATCAGATCGTCGTCAACCACGGCACCATCCCGCTGGACGACCTTTATTTCGAACTCAAACCCGGTTCGAAAAACCTCGGGGAAATCTCCTACGACGCCCTGCTTGCAGGAGCGGCCCAAGCGGTCGAGCGCAACCCGGAAGGCGCCTACCGGCTCTTCCGGATCGGCGATGCGGTCGCCGCACGCAATACCCATGCGGCGATCTACGATGCGCTCCGTCTGGCGAAGGATATTTGAGGCTGGCGTTCCCGACACACAGAGGCAGAACAAATCTGCCTCTGTCTCGATGTAATCCTGAGTGCAGGAGCGGCTTCAAGCCTGAATCAAGGCAATGCCCCGGTTCTTGAACCCCAACGTCACATCGCTCGCCGCCGGCAGGCTGGTCTCCACGGCATGGTCGACGATGAAAAGCGTACCGATATCGGTTTCCACCTCATATTCAACGTGACCGCCGAGATAGGCGCTGTGCAGCACCCTTCCGGCAAGCCCCTGCGCACCCGGTTGTCCGATGGAAATCGAGCCGGGGCGGACCGCAAGCTCTGCGGGACCCGGCCGGGCGTTGCGGGCCGCGACCCGATGATCGATCCCCCCGACGCGGATCAGCGCATCGGCGCCCTCAACGCCAATGACCTCGCAACCGACGACATTCGCCTCACCCATGAAATCGGCGATGAAAGCGGAGGCCGGGGCCTCGTAAAGATCGCGTGGCGCACCCGACTGGGCGATTTCGCCATCCTTCATCACGATGATCCGGTCGGAAACGGCCAGCGCCTCATCCTGATCATGCGTGACATAGACGGCAGTAAAGCCAAGCCGCTGCTGCAATTCGCGGATTTCGGTGCGGACCCGGCGGCGGAGGCGGGCATCAAGGTTGGAAAGCGGCTCGTCCAGCAGCAGCACCTGCGGCTCGAGCACAAGAGCGCGGGCAACCGCCACGCGCTGCTGTTGGCCGCCGGAAAGTTCGGCAGGCAGGCGGTGGCCCATGCCGGCAAGGCCGACGAGCTTCAGCCCCTCTTCCGCCCTTTCCCGCGCTTCCGCCTTGCGCAGCCCGGAGGATTGCAGACCATAGGCGACATTGTCGAGCGCCGTCATATGCGGGAAAAGCGCATAGGACTGGAAGACCATCGAGACATCGCGCTCATTGGCGGGCAGCATGGTCACATCCTTGTCGCCGATCAGGATGCGGCCCGAGGTCGGATGCTCGAGGCCCGCCAGCATGCGCAGCGTCGTCGTCTTGCCGCAGCCGGAGGGACCGAGCAGGGTGACCAGCGTGCCGGGCTCGATGGTGAGCGACAGGTCGGGAATG
This sequence comes from Agrobacterium sp. ST15.13.015, assembly GCF_027871645.1. Lineage (NCBI taxonomy): Bacteria > Pseudomonadati > Pseudomonadota > Alphaproteobacteria > Hyphomicrobiales > Rhizobiaceae > Agrobacterium > Agrobacterium sp. ST15.13.015. The sequence goes on along the minus strand of NZ_JAQAHF010000019.1, from coordinate 20,571 downwards.
GCGGTGAAGGCGCCGAAGGTCTTGCGGACATTCTGAAAGGTGACGGAGCCGGGTTTTACGGAAATCATGCGGTTTTCTCCTGAGCGAGAGGAACGGAGGAAGCGGAGGGCAGGCCGGCGACGCGGTTTTCGCGCCGCAGGCGACGCTCGCCGACAATGAGCTGGAAGCCTGTGATGACGGTGATCATCACCACGATCAGCATGGAGGAATAGGCGATCGCCACCCCATATTCACCGTTCTCGACAAGGCCGACGATATAGGAGGTCGCCATGTTGTATTCGGCGCTGACGAGGAAGATGACAGCGCTGATGGAAGTGATGGCGCGCACGAAGGAATAGACCAGTGCGGCCGTGATTGCGGGCCTCAAGAGCGGCAGGATGACCTTGCGGATGGTGCGGAAACTATTGGCCCGCAGCGTCAGCGAGGCCTCGTCGAGGCTCTTGTCCAGCTGGCTCATCGCCGCAATGCCGCCGCGCACGCCGACCGGCATGTTGCGGAACACGAAGCAGGCGATGAGGATCAGCGCCGAGCCGGTCATTTCCACCGGCGGCAGGTTGAACGCCATGATATAGCTGACGCCGATGACCGTGCCGGGAATGGCAAAGCTCATCATCAGCGCGAATTCGAACAGGTTCCGCCCGGCGAATTTCTGCCGCACGATGATATAGGCGGTCAAAAGACCGACGGCGGCGGTGAGCGGCGCGGAAACCAGCGCGATCTTCATGGTCGTCCAGAACGAGTTCCAGGCAACGCCCGTCCAGGCAATCGAGCCATTGGAGAAGCTGACGGAAAAGGCGCGGAGGTAGTGGTCGAGCGTCAGGGAATTGTCGAGACCCCATGTCTTCACGAAACCGCCCACAAGGATCATGCCATAAACAACGATGGTGAAGACCATCCACGGCACGACGACGGCGTGGACGCCGATGGACAGGCCGCGCGGAAGCGCGATATGCGCGCCGCTGTCACCCTTGCCCGTCACCGTCGCAAAATTCTTGCCTGCCAGCCAGAAACGCTGGGCAAGGAAGGCCGAAAGCGTGAAGCACAAAAGGATGATCGCAAGCACAGCGGCGCGGGAGGGATCATTCTGCGAGCCGACGACCGCAAAGAAGATTTCCGTCGACAGCACGCCATGCGTGCCGCCAAGCACTAGCGGATTGCCGAAATCCGCCATGCTCTCGATGAAGCCGATGAGAAAAGCATTGGCGAGACCGGGTTTCATCAGCGGCAGCGATACCCGCCAGAAGGTGCGCCAGCGGTCGGCGCGCAGCGTCTGCGAGGCTTCTTCCATCGACGGGCTGACACCTTCGACCACGCCGATCAGCACCAGAAACGAAATGGGCGTGAAGGAAAGGACCTGCGCGATCCAGATGCCGGTCATGCCATAAAGCCAGCGGCCCGGTTCGATGCCGAAGAGATAGGAAAGCCATTCGGTGACGACACCGGCGCGGCCGAAAAGCAGCGTCAAAGCAAGGCCGATGACAAAAGGCGGCGTGATGATCGGCAGAACCGTCAGAAGCCGCAGGCCCTTCTTGAAAGGAAAGCGAGTGCGGGTGGCGATCAGGGCAAAGCCGAGGCCGAGCACGGTCGAGCCGAAGGCGGTCATCAGGGCAAGAAACAGCGTCCGCCAGGCGACGCCGCAACGCTCTTCGCCCGCCACGCAGCCAAGGCTCCAGATGCCGGGATCCTGAATATTGCGGATGAAGCCATCGGCATTGAAGGAGCCATCGAAATCCTGAACGGATGCGACCAGCATACTGCCGATCGGATAGAAGACAAAAACCGTGACGAGGAAAACCAGAACGGAAATGGCACCGACGACGAAGGCGTCGCCTTTCATGACGCCGCGCTCGGCAAGACCGAAGGCAAAAAGCAGCACGAAGACGAACGAGATGACGACGGCACCGGCACCCATGGAGGGCTGGCCATCGGCAAGCATGCCGAAGAGGTTTTCGCTCACCGTCCAGCTCCAGCCGCTAAAGCCGATGGCCAGCCCCTGCAAGGCGAGGAAAACGAGCCCGGCAGCGCCGATGACGGCAAGCAGCCCGCCGCGCCGCATCGGATCGCCTACAGGCCGGACAAGGCATGCGGCGAGGAAAAAGACAACGACGCCGACCAGCCATGGTTTTCCATAGGACAATATTTGCAGCACACCGGGCGCATTGTTGGCCGACGAGAAAAATCCGGAAAGCCAGCGGAAGCTGAAAAAGCCGCCTTCGATGCGATACCAGGGAAGAAGAATGAGGGCAAAAGCCCCGAGCGCCAGGACGATGTCCAGCCTGCGATTGCCACGTGTCATGGCCGACCTCGCTTATTTCATGCCGATGAAAGAGTGGCGGACACCCCGGCTAAAAAAGCCGGGATGCCTGTCGCCAGAGTTAAGATCAGTTGGCGACCGCACCGACCTCACGGTCCCAGCGTTCCAACAGCGCCTTGCGCTTGGCCGGGTCGCCATAGGTCTTGAAGTCGTAGTCGATGAGCTTGATGTCTTCGAACTTCGGCGCTTCCTTCGGCACTTCCGCCGTCTTGTTGGAGGGAAGCTGGAAGGACTTGGCATCCTTCATGCGCGACTGCACCTCCGGCGTCAGCGCCCAGTCGTACCAGGTCTTCGCATTGTCGAGGTTGCGGGCGCCCTTGATGATCGACATGGAGCCGATTTCATAACCCGTCCCTTCGCAGGGCGCGATGGACTTGACCGGGAAGCCTTCCGCCGTCTGCGCCACCGCATCATGCATGAAGACGATGCCGAGCGCCGTTTCGCCGCGCGCCGCCGCCTTGACCGGTGCCGAGCCGGATTTGGTATATTGCGAAATATTGGCGTTGAGCTTCTTCAGATAATCAATCGCCTGATCCTCGCCCATGATCTGCACCAGCGACGCGAGCGCCGTATAGGCGGTGCCGGACGAATTCGGATTGGCGATCTGAATTTCGCCCTTCAGTTCCGGTGCCAGCAGGTCGGCCCAGCATTTCGGCTCCTTGTAACCCTTGGACTTGAAGATTTCGGTGTTGTAGCCCCAGCCCAGCGCGCCGGCATAAACGCCGACAGTCCTGTAGCCGGTGCTTTCCGCCTGCTTCACGGCCCAGTCCTGCAACTGGTCCAGCATCGGTGATTTGTATTCGAGCGTCAGGTTCTCGGACGCCGCCTGCATGTGCGGATCGCCGGTGCCGGCCCACCAGATGTCGGTCTTCGGGTTGCGGGCTTCCGCGCGCACCTTGGCATAGGTCTCGCCCGAAGACAGGCGCACCATATTGACCTTGATGTCGTGTGACTTTTCAAAATCGCCCTTCATCTGTTCGCAGATGACGACATCGGCCGAGCAGATCAGGTTCAGTTCGCCCGCCGCCTGCGCGGAAACGGCGCTGAGTGCCGTGCCGGCAAAAAGCAGGGTGGAGAGTATCGTCAGTCGCATGGTTATCCTCCTGTAGCTTGCGTCTGAATTCTCGGGCCGCGCGCAGACATGGCGCTGCCGGTCGCGGCGCCTGCGGCGCGCGCGCTGTCTTTTTCGGGATGTTGGTTTTGGCCCTACTGGGTCTGGCTCGGGTGGATTTCGCTGTCGAAGCGGCTCAATAACCGACTTCGCTCTTCCGGCTGTCCGAAGGTGGCGAAGTCGTAATCCACCATCTTGATCATCGATATGTCAGGTGCGGTCAGCGGCAATGTCGCCCGGGCGTTGGAAGGCACCTGGTTCTGGCCGGCCGCGGCCCCGGTCGCCTGCCCTTCCGGGCTCAGCGCAAATTCCACGAAATCCTGCGCAAGGGCCGTATTGCGGTTGCCCTTGACGATGCTGACCGCCCCGATCTCGTAACCGGTGCCCTCGCAGGGGGCGACGATAACAAGCGGAAACCCTTCGATCTTCTGCGTCACCGCATCATGCATGAAGGAAATTCCGATCAGGACCTCGCCCCGCGCCGCCGCCTTCACCGGTGCAGCACCAACCTTGGTATAGCCCACGACGTTCTGGTTGAGCTTCGCCATGAACCCGAAAGCTTCCTCCTCGCCAAACAGCTGGACGAGAGTGGCCAGCATGGTGAAGGCCGTGCCTGAATAGTTCGGATTGCCGGTCAGGATATGGCCGCGATAGACATCCTTCGCCAGATCCTTCCAGCAGGTCGGCGCCGGCAGATTGTTCTTCGCAAGCAGTTCCGAATTATAAGCAAAGCCCAGCGCGCCGGCATAAATTCCCGCAGACCGCGATCCAGACATCACCGAGAAATTCTGCGCCCACGGCAGCAAATCCTGCTGATGGACAGGCCGGTATTCATCCAGCAGCCCTTCAGACCCCGCCTGCAAATGGGTATCGCCAGTACCGCCCCACCAGACATCGACAGTGGGATGGGATCGTTCGGCCCGAATCTGGTCGAGAATTTCGCCGGTGCTCTTGCGCACCATCGAAATCTCGAGACCGGCCCTGGCTTCGAAAGCCCGCTGCATGGTCACGCACCAGGCCTCGTCGACGCCGCAAAGGACGTTCAACTTCGGCTCGGCCATGCCATGCCCTGCGCCGCACAGCCATAAAGCCATGCTCGCCGCAAGTGCGGTCAATGCTTTCAATTAAGCCTCCCTGCCCGGAACCTCCCCGTTCCAGTCTCCACCTACAGCATGTCACATCCTGTCCGCACCGCAATCGAAGAATGGTTACCAATCTTTCACCGCACCGCCGAACAAGATTACAGATATTACAATTATGACAGGGGCGATAACCAGCGAGCCTTTGAAGATCGCCGCCGCAATGCCTATGATGATGGCGGGAGGAAAGTGCAGTGCTTAATCAGAAGGTTCGCATTCTGATCGTCGAGGACGATCCGGATATGGCCGAGCTCATCTCGGACCTCATCGAGGCGGAGGGCTGGCTGCCCACCTGCGCTCGCTCCGCCGAGGAGGCGGACGAGATATTGGCAAGGGACAGGATGCAGCTTGTGCTGGTCGATCACAATCTGCCGGGCACATCCGGACGCACCTTCGCCCAGCGGCTGCGCAGCCAGATCGACATCGGCATCGTCATGGTCACTGCCGCCGGCAGCGCCGCCGACCGGGTTCTCGGGCTTGAGACCGCAGCCGACGATTATGTGGTCAAACCCTTCGAACCCATCGAACTCACGGCCCGGATCAAAGCCGTACTGCGCCGAACGATCCCTTCGCTGAAACAGGAGAAGGACAGCGATCATGGGCGCGGGGCGCTTCGCCTCGGCGACTGGGCAATCGATCTCGATGCACGCCGCGCCGTCTGCCTCGCGGACCGTAGCCGTACACTGACCACCGCCGAATTCGCGCTTCTGGAAATACTGGCGGAAACACCCAACCAGCCCGTCAGCCGCTCCCAGATTCTCGACAGGCTGGGTTCGGAGAGCGACCGTTACATCGACAGAAATGTCGACGTGCTGGTGCTGCGGCTCAGGCGCAAGATCGAGATCAATCCCGACCTGCCGCGCCATATCAAGACGCGGCGCGGCAAGGGTTACGTGCTCCACACCGATGAGGGCGAGCTTTCCCCGTGATCAGCCGCTCCTTCCTTTCCTCCATCGCCTTTCGCCTGCCCTTTGCGATTGTCTTTACCTGCCTCCTCGTCTTCAGCCTTTCCGCCATCGCCATTTATGGCCTGCAGCGCGCCCGCGATGAAATGGCGGCCTATGGGTTGCAGGCCTTTTCAAGCCTCGCCAAGGCGTCGCTGGTCTCGCGGCAGGTCTCCGATCTCGTCTCCAGCGCACCGTTCCTGATGAACGCCGCCTCGCCCTATCGCGTTTCCAGCGAAAGCCGCTCGGTGGTCCAGCAGGTCGATATTTTGCTCGAAATGACAGGACCGGACAGCGGCGAACGGATCACCCGTGGCTTTGCCAGCGAACGCATCGTCGAACTCCTCCAGATCATCCGGGAACAGACGCTCGATCTTGCGAAGGATGCCGATGCGGCACAGGGCCACAAGGCGGAAGCGGCAGCGGCGCTCGGCGAAATCGCCACCGGTCAGGGCATCCTCGATCCGGAACTGCGCCGGCGAATGAACGGCATCGTACAGGCCGCATCCGCATCCGACAGCCTCTTCCAGCTTGGCGAACTGCGCCGCCGTTACGTGGCGGAAACGACGGCGCGCCAGCAGGGCTATCCCGGCGAGCGCCTGCCCGTGGCCGAGCTGCAGCCCTACGAGCGGGTCTTCGAAGCCCAGAGCCGTTACCTTCTGGAAATGTTCGCCATCCGCGCCTCGGTCTCCCGCCTTCACACCGTCTCGCGGGATCTTTCCCATGTGACCGAAACCCAGGGCGATACGGTTGCGCGCAGCCTGAACGAAGACCTGATTTCGACTTCCGATGCCCTCAATCGGCTGCTGATCATTGTTGCCGTCGCCTCGCTTCTGGTTCTCATCGTGGCGATCTTCTCGATCCGCTCGGTAATGCGTGTCTCGCGCGGGATCGTGACGCTCTCCAACGGTATGAACGCCCTTGCCAAGGGGGATAAGGATGTCGGCCCGCCCTCCTATACCGGCCCCGAGACGGAGTTGATCCGGCTGCTCGATGCGTTTCGCGCCTTCCATGACAGCGTCGACCGCGTCTCGCGCCTCAGGCGCACGGCGGAAGCGGCGGCCCGCACCATCCGCTCGACCTTCCGCACCATGAACGAGGGAATTGCGCTCTTCGATCCGGCCGGCCGGCCCATCACCATGAATCGTCGCATCATCGAACTCGTCGGACGCTCCGGCTCATCGCGAAAACTGCCGCTTCGCCGGTTTGTCGAACCGATCCCGGAAATCGACCCGGCTCTGCTGCCCTTCGATGCAGAGCCCGGAGAATTGCTCGACCGCGCAGTCCTGCGCCATCGCACCGACGATCAGCGGGTGATCGAAGTATCGATGTCACGCCAGCCGGATGGCGGCATCGTGCTGCTCGCCCGCGATGTGACCGCTCTCGATCGCCAGGAAGCGGAAGCCGTCAAAGCCCAGAGACTTGATGGCATCATGCGCATGACCCATCAGGTCAGCCACGAGGTAGGCAACATGATCGGCATCATCACCGGCAGTCTAGGACTTCTGGAGCGGGAAGCCGGTTTCAACGATCGCCAGAAGCGGCACATCGCCCGCATCCGCAAGGCGGCAGACCGCGGCCGGTCTCTGGCCAGCAGCATGCTTACCATCGGCAGCCAGCAGCCGATTCATCCAAGCGTCATCAATGTCGCAAGCCTGCTGCGCGGCATGGCCGATATTCTCGAAATCGCCGTCGGCCCCAAATGCCGGATCGCGCTCTATATCGACGACGATCTTCCCTCGATACCGCTGGACCCGGCCCTTTTCGAACAATCCATCCTCAATCTATGCCTGAACGCCGCAGCCGCCATGCCCGATGGCGGCCTGATTTCGATCGAGGCCGCTTCGGGCAAAGATACGCTGGTGATCGCCGTCACCGACGAGGGCATCGGCATGACGCCGGAGGCCGTGGACAAGGCCTTCGAGCCCTATTTCACCACGCGGGGCGACCATGGCGGTGCAGGTCTCGGCCTCGCCATGGTCTACGGGTTCGTTCGCCAGAGCGGCGGCGAAGCGCATATCAGTTCCAGACCCGGCGAAGGCGCAAGGGTTGAACTGACATTCTCGGCAAATGCCGGTCACACCTAGCGGGCAAGCTGTGCGGATTCGATCGAATCCGCCAGTATCTCCAGCCCAAGGTCGATTTCCGAATCCGATACCGTCAGCGCCGGCGCAATGCGGAAGACGCCGCCCATGCCGGGCAGCTTGACGATATTCATGCTGAGGCCACACAACATCGCCTCCTGCATGATGCGCGCACCGAGTTCGAAACCGGGGGCTTTCGTATGCCGGTCGGCGACGACTTCAAGTCCGAGCAAAAGCCCGCGCCCGCGCACATCTCCAACGCATTCGAACCGCTGCTGCAGCGAGAGCAGCCCCTCCTTCAAACGGTTTCCGCGGGCAATTGCCTGTTCCACCAGCCCATCACGCGCCACCACATCGAGAACCGTCACGCCGACAGCCGCCGGCAGCGGATCGGAAACATGGGTCGTATAGAACAGGAAACCCCTCTCGAAGGCCTTCTGTTCGACCTCCGCGCTCGTCATCACCGCCGCAAGCGGCAGGCCGGCGCCGAGCGTCTTCGACAGCGTCATGATATCGGGCGTCACCCCATCGCGCTGGAAGGCGAACATATGCCCGGTCCGGCCAACACCGGTCTGGGCTTCATCGAGGATGAGCAGCATGCCGCGCTCCTCGCACTTTTTCTTTAGCGCAGCGAGATAACCGACCGGCAGTTCGAGGATACCGCCGCTCGACAGGATCGGCTCGGCAATGAAGGCGGCAAGATTGCCGGTCGACTGGCGATCTATCAGTTCGAAAGCATCGTCGAGTTCCGCCTGCCAGTCATTCGATCCATCGGGATTCTTGAAACGCGGACGATAGGCATTCGGCGCGGGAATAACGAGTGAACCGGCCGTGGCCGGGCCATAACCCCTGCGGCCGGCGCTATAGGTGGCGGAGGCCGCAGCGCCGGTCATGCCGTGCCAGCTCTGCGCGAAAGCGACGATCTCATGCCCGCCGGTCACAAGCTTCGCCATGCGGATCGCCGCCTCGTTGGATTCAGCCCCGGTGGTTAGCAATTGCACGCGATCAAGACCCGGCGCGAGCGCCGCCAGCCGCGCCGCCAGGTCGACGACCGGGCGGGACAACATGCCGGAAAAGAGATGGGCGACCGATGCCATCTGCCGGTTGACGGTGGCAACGATATCCGGATGGGTATGCCCGAGCAAAGCGCTCATCTGGCCGGAGGTGAAATCGAGAATGGCGCGCCCATCCGCATCATAGACGAAACTTCCCTCAGCCCGTTCGACGATGATCTCCTCGAAGGCCGGTCCGTAGCGGGTCAGATGTTTATTGGCGGCCTCCCAGAAAGCCGGTTCGTCATTGAGCGAGGCGAAGTTCTTCGCAAGCTTGTCCATGGCACATTACCCAAGAGTTTATCTTGCGGAAACATAACAACCCATTGCCACCTCAGTCCAATTGATAGTATTTTACTCCGATATCGATAATTTTGATATCGCCATGCTCGACCTTACGCTGCTGAAGAATTTTATCATTGTCGCTCGCGCCGGCTCCATCAGCGTCGCCGCAGCGCAGATCGGACGCACCCAATCCGCGCTCAGCACCCAGATGCAGCGGCTGGAAGAGCTGGTCGGCCATACCCTGCTGCAGCGAACGGGTTCTGGAGTGCGCGTAACTGCGGCGGGCGAGAGACTGCTTGCCCATGCCAGCGCCCTGCTTGCCCGGCATGATGAAATCCTTGCCGATATGGGCGAGGCGACGCTGCAAGGAACCGTGAGCCTTGGCTGCCCTGAAGATTATTCCATCGCCTTCCTGCCGGAACTGCTGAGAGGCTTCTTCGGCACCTACCCGAAAGTCGATCTGCGCATGGTCTGCGCACCCACGACGGAACTGCGCCCCCTCCTACAACGCCGCCAGATCGACATGGCGCTGGTTTCGCAATCCGATCCGGATCACCGCGACGTGCTCCGCAGGGAAAGCTTCGTCTGGGTGGCGGACAGGCCGGAGCCGGATCTCCTCGCCAAGGATGTGCTGCCGCTGGCGCTCTCCGCGCCCGTGACGCTGGATCACCGCGCGGCGTGCGACGCCATGGAAGCCGCCAATCGCCGCTACCGCGTCGCCTTCGCCAGCAACAGCCTTTCCGGCCTCATCGCAATCGCGCGCTCCGGTCACGCCATCAGCGTGCTGACAAGGACAGCCGTTCCAGCCGACCTTCATATCGTCAAAAGCGGGCTACCACCCCTGCCGACGATCGGCATTGCCATCGAGTTTGCCGATACGCAGACATCGTCGGCAGCCAGGGCGCTGGGCGATCACATCCGCACCGTTCTTCCCGGTCTTAGCCTGTAGCGTCAGGTTAATCCGGGCTTCGGAATCGCCTGGAACTTCGCCAGGCTATCAAGCGGCTGCATGCTATCCTTGTACAACGATCCGGGCACCGGGCTTTACCCGGTTGTAGAGGTCGATGATATCCTGATTCAGAAGACGAATGCAGCCGGCCGATACAGCCTTGCCGATTGAGCCTGGATCATTCGTGCCGTGAACACGATAATATGTATCCCTGCCATCCTTATGCATATACAGCGCTCGGGCACCCATCGGGTTCGACGGGCCGCCATCGACTCCATCCTTGTTCGGGCCGTAATGCGCGGGGTTCCTTGCGACCATTTCAGGTGTTGGGATCCAGCGAGGCCAGGCAGCTTTTCGCGCAATAATCGCGTCGCCACCATCGAAGGCGCGCGCAACAGGGCCGACACCCACGGCATATCGGATCGCCTTACCGCCGGGTTGAATCAGATAAAGGAAACGCGCTCGTTGATCGACGATGATCGTACCGGGCTTTTCGTCCGTGGCATAGCTTACGACCTGTCGCACGAACTCGGGATTCATTTTTCCGGTATTAACGCCGGCAATATGAAAACCGGCATCCGTCTTTTCGCCATACATAAGCACCGGGTCGGTTCCGATCGGGGCTGCCTCCCGATCTTCGACACGCTCATTGGAAGGGCGCGGCGCAGCGCCGGGAATACGGTCGGCATTGCTTGCGCAAGCGGTGAGGAAGATTGTCAACGCGACGGCCATCGGCCTGCGAGGAGAAACAATTAGACGAATCATGGGAGCCTGCTGGAATTGGTTGGAGCCTATAAAACGTGGCTGAAGCTCCAACCTTAAGGCTGCCTTAAACCGTAGTCCGGTCACTCCTGCGGCAGAATAAGCGTCACGACGAAACCGGAATCAGCCTGACGAAAATCAAGTTCCCCGCCGAGCTTTCGCATCGCCATGTCGACAATCGCCAGGCCAAGGCCGCTGCCTTCGCCATGGGCCGAATGTCCTCGCTTGAACCGCTCCCTGACAGTCGCCTGATCTTCCGGGTTTATGCCCTGCCCTTGATCCGTCACGTCGATTTCGACCTTGGGACCGTTCTTCAGCGCACAAATCTCAACGCTTGAGCCTTCCGGCGAATACTGAATCGCATTCTCGATCACGTTGCGCAGGGCCAGACGCAGGAGATTGACGTTTCTCAAGGTCACCATTTCATCCGGTTGCATGCGAAGCTTCACGGAGATGCCACGCCTGCTGCTCCGGGCTTCAAGATCGGACCGAATGTCCTCCATTATCTCTGCGAGCCGCACCGTCTCGATCCCGTCGCCGCGATCCGCCGAATCGACAAGCGCCAGGTCGATAAGCTGGCGGACAAGACGCCCGGTCCGGTCAACGCTCGTCGAAATATGCGCCAGCGCCTTGTCTCGAACATCATCCTCCTTACTCCGCAGCGCCACCTGAGCCTGGGTCTTCAATCCGGCAAGCGGGGTCTTCAACTCGTGGGCGGCATAGGCGATAAACGTCTTCTCACGCTCACGGGCTGCCTCCACCCGCAGGAAGAGGGAGTTCAGCGATCTGAGCAATGGCTTGATTTCACTGGGCGTGTCCCTGTTTTCGATGGCGTGCAGTTCATCCGCAGACCTCAACCCCAGTGACATGGCGATCCTGTTGAGCGGTCCCAGCCCCTGTCCAACACTCAGCCAGATCAGCACCGCAAGGATCGGCAAAATGGCAACGGCCGGAACGAGCTGCCCCTTGACCACATCGGCAACCAGCCTGTCGCGTATCTCCAGACTGTCGCCCACAAGAACACGGGCATTGAGGTTCGGATTCACAACCGCAAAGACACGCCATCGGACACCATCGACGATGGTTTCGCTAAACCCGTCGCGATTGTCTGTGAGCGATTCTCGCGGCGCGCTTTCCGACCGGCTGACGAGGTGCCCCTGAAGCGACCATATCTGGCAGGAGAGCTGCCGTCGGTAGTCCTCCTGGAGATCGAACGGCGAAGCGGCGTCGGTGGCTTTCGTGTCGTCCACGGCGGCAGCCACATCGATATGGTGATCGGTAAGGAGCGAGCTGACCATGCGGGCGGCTTCCATCAGTCGCGCGTCCAGCACCCGCTCGACCTGATGCTGCACGCTGAAATAGGTCCACATGACGGCAAGCAGCCAGAGGGCTCCCGTCGTCGCCAGCAGGATCGCAAAAAGCCGCAACCGGATCGAACGCATCAGGGCATCCCCAATCTGTAGCCAACCCCGCGCACCGTTTCGATGGCGGCACTTCCAAGTTTGGCGCGCAGCTTATGCACATGCACCTCGATCGTATTGCTCTCCACATCCTCCTGCCAGCCGTAGAGACGCTCTTCCAGTGCCTGTTTGGAGTGAATTGCCTGGGGACTTTCCATCAGCGCATGAAGGATCGAGAACTCGCGGCGCGACAGGATTACGGTCGACCCATCCCGAAGAACCTGCATCGAAGCGGGATCCAGCGTCAGCCCTCGCAGGCTGATCTGCGCACTCGCCCGCCCGGCCGCACGGCGCATGATCGCCCGCAGACGGGCGGCAACCTCATCCAGATCGAAAGGTTTGCCAAGATAATCGTCGGCGCCCGCATCCAAACCATCGATGCGGTCTCCAACCTCGTCCTTGGCCGTCAGGAGCAGGACGGGAATCCGGTTTCCACTGCGACGCAAGCCGTTCAGGACATCCAGCCCGGAACCGTCCGGCAGCATTCGATCAAGAACGACCGCATCGAAATTATCCGTCGCCAGCGCCTCCGACGCATCGGCGGCCGTTGTCACGCCGTCCGCGACGAAGCCGCTCAGCTTCAAACCTTCCCGTAACCCGTCGAGCAGGATCGGATCATCTTCGACAATGAGAATTCGCAATCACGCCTCCGCAAGCGGTCCATCCAATCTTGCCATGCGCGCACCAGCTTAAGCCTGCCTTAAGCTCCCGGCGAGATCAGTCCCGGCATGGAAGAATACATGAAAGGATATGCCGGATGCGCATATTGGCGTTCACATTTGTGATCCTGGCGCTTTTCAGGGTCGTCTCCCCGGCGGCCGCGATGGAAACACCACTTGCCATGGACCAGGCGTTCAAGGCAACGGTCGAGCGAGGAAACGACGGCCGCGCCATCATTCGCTGGGCGATCAATGACGGCTATTATCTCTACCGTGACTATCTGAGCGCAGAAGGCGAGGACGGCCGCAAACTGGAAATCCAGTCCCTCCCCGGAGAGATGAAAGAGGACCCCAGTTTCGGCTTTACCGAGATTTACTACAAGACCGCAACGGCATCGATCGCCGAAGCGCCGGCGAAATTCCGCCTTACCTATCAGGGTTGCCAGGACAGGGGGCTCTGCTATCCGCCGACTACCAAAACGGTCGACCTGACAAGCCTGACCGTGGGCGCTGAAGGTGTGTTTTCCCAAAACAGCTTCGCCAAAGCCGCACAGGCTTCGGCCGGCGTCTCCATGGACGCCACAAAGGAAGGATTTTCACTGGCGGAGGATAGCGCGCAGACGGCGGTCGATCTGCTGCTGGCGGATGGCGGATTGATCCTGCTTCTTGTCGGATTTCTCGGTTTCGGATTGCTGCTCGCCTTCACGCCGTGCGTTTTCCCGATGTATCCTATCGTTGCGGCCATGCTCGCCCGGGAAGGGGAAAAATTGACCGCGCGGCGCGGCTTCCTGTTGTCCGTATCTTATGCGCTTGCGCTTGCATTCGCCTTCGGGCTGATGGGAATGGCCGCCGCATGGTCAGGGCAAAACCTGCAGATCGCATTGCAATCGACCTATGCCGTAGCTGCGATATCCATCCTGTTCGCCGTCCTCGCGCTCGCAAATTTCGGCCTTTTCCACATTCAGCTTCCGGCCGTGATCTCTGCCCGGTTTGCGAAATCGCCGCAGGGCGCGAGCACGATTCCCGGCGCGATGCTGCTCGGCTTCTCCTCGGCATTGCTTATCGGACCTTGCGTCACGGCTCCCCTGGCAGGTGCACTTCTCTACATTGCCCGCACCGGCGATGTCGTCATCGGTGCCGCCGCACCATTCGCCCTTGGACTGGGCAAGGGGATTCCACTCGTCATCATGGCGACCGCAAGCGGCAAGGCGCTGCCGAAAGCAGGGTTGTGGATGGAAAAAGTGCGCCAGATTTTCGGCTTCATGTTTCTGGCCACCGCGCTTTGGCTGGCAACGCCGCTCATTCCCGAACGGCTGACATTGCTCGGATGGGCAATACTTGCCCTTTCCTTCGGCGTTTTTGCCTTCGGTGCAGGGACCGGCGATCCGAAGTCCGGTGTGAGCGTGCTTTCCCGCACGACGGGTCTCGCATCCGTCATCTGGGCAATCTTGATCTTTGTCGGTCTCGGCATCGGTGCAACGGATCCGCTCTCTCCCCTGAAGCCGCTGAGTTCCGCCACTGGTTCCGGATCTCTCGCATCGATAAAGAAAAGCGACTTCGAGAAGATTTCCTCCATCGCAAGCCTGGAAGCCCGGCTCGACAGCTCGCCGCCACAGGAACCGACACTCCTCTATGTCACAGCCGACTGGTGCGTGACCTGCCGCACGATCGAGCGCTCACTTTTAACCGCACCCGATGTGGTTGAAGCGTTGAAGGGAGTAAACCTCGTCAGCCTGGACCTGACAAAACTGGACGCGAATAAACAGGCGTTGCTTTCGACATTGAAGGTAGTCGGCCCGCCCACGATGGTTTTTCTCGATAGCAACCGAAAGGAGCCGGAAGCAACGCGGCTGGTCGGCAAATTCTCGGCCGCAGATCTGGCAGCATCCGCTCGCAGGGCGCAGGGATCGCCTCCGTGAACGAGGTCGCGATCAATCCTGCCGCATTACCGGTATCCAATAATCCAACAAGGAGAATTCTGATGTTTTCACGACGCGATTTCATGGCCGGCGGACTGGCGGCTTTTAGCGGAGCGCTGGTGTCTGCAGGAGACGGCTTCGCACAGCAGGTCAGCACGGACGAGGTGTTCTTCGACAGGGACGCACCCGTGCTTGGAAATCCCAAAGGCAAGGTCACGATTGTCGAATATTTCGATTATCAATGCCCCTACTGCAAGACTTCACATGCCATGGTGAAAAAGGTTGTCGCCAATGACGGCGACGTCAGGCTTGTTTTGAAGGACTGGCCGATCTTCGGCGGCGCATCTGTCTTCGCGGCGCAAGCGGTGCTGGGGGCCGCCCAGATCGGTCAATATGAAATCGCCATGGAAGCGCTGATGAAAACAAAGGCGCGTATTTCCGAAAACGATGTCGAAAAGGCCCTGACCGGCGCAGGATTGGCGATGAAAGACATCGCCGCGGCGGTGAACAGCAACAACAGGAAAATCTCCGCGCTGCTCGATCGAAACTATCGCCAGGCGCTCGCCTTCAACTTTGTCGGCACGCCATCCTTCGTCATCGGCAAGACGATCTATCCCGGTGTTCTGGATGAAAAAGGCCTCAAGGCCGCGATTAAACAGGCCCGGTCATAGTTCGCAAATTTCCCTCGGAACAACGCCCCTCCCTGTCATCTCATAAGGACCCCCTCGATGCCCTATCATTATCACACGAAATTTCCCGATCGCTGCCTTCTGTCGAGATTGTGTGGCGCTAACACTAAACCCTCTTAAAAAAGTAGTGCCCCACACCCCACACGTCACCGCCCTCATGCCCAAAGAGCCCCGCGGTCGCCAGGAAGAACAATCGCCATCGCCTTTCCCACAGCCGGGCGTCGGCGCCATAGGTTTGCTGCAGAATGGGTCGGATACGGTCAATTTTTTTGTCGAAATTTTCGAGCCAATCGAGCGCTGTCCGACGATAGTGCGACCCTGACCAGCGCCACTCCTGCTCGACGGTGAAAAGCTGACTGAAGCGATGGGGAAGGTCGAAGGCCGGCATGATGCCGCCGGTGAAGAAGTGCCGGGCGATCCAGTCGGCAGGATTGTTGTGGTCAAAACGATAGGATCGGTCGCGGTGGTTAAACACATGCAGGAAAAACCTGCCGTCCGGCTTCAGCCACGAGTGAACACGCTCGAACAACACGCGCCAATTCGACATATGCTCGAACATTTCCACCGATACGACACGGTCGAATCGATCTCCCGTCGTAAAATCATTCATATCGGCCGTCACGACAGAAAGGTTTGAAAGCCCCCGTTCTCGGGCACGACCGATTATATATTCGCGCTGGGACACGGAATTCGAGACTGAGATGATGCGCGCATTGGGGAAACGGCCGGCCATATAGAGGGATAACGAACCCCATCCGCACCCGAGTTCCAGAATATCCATGCCGTCCTCAAGGCCGGCATGGGCCGAGGTCTGGGCCAAAGCAACATTTTCAGCTTCATCCAGCGTCGTCGTCGCATCGTCATAATAACAGCAGGAATATTTGCGCTGCTCTCCCAGAACGAGCGCGAAAAATGCCGCTGGTACTTCGTAATGCTGTTTGTTCGCATCGTCAGTATGGCTGGCGACGGGAAACTTCACCATATCCGCCGCGAAAACCTCTTCCGCATCCGTTGAAATGGCGGCAAGCCGCCGCTTCGTCCGTGCGCAGAGCATATCTATTCCGGCGAGCGTCACGCTGTCGCTGAGCGGCGCGCGCTCGGCGGCGTTGATGGCGAGTGCGAGCATGTTCATGGCCTGTCCTCGTTCTTGCGCGGCCCCGGAAAAAAGGCGTTGACGCGTTGTTGAAGGGCGCGGAATTTTTCCCCGCGCGATTGGAGCATATGGTCTTCAAGCGGCGGAATGCCGGAGACATGGACAAGCAGCCAGTACATCATCGCCGGTGCGGCGAGCGATACCCATGACAAGGGCTGCCCCTGAATGGCCAGCAGCGGAAAACCGCACCAGAAAAGCCATTCGAAAAAATAGTTGGGGTGACGGGAATAACGCCACAGGCCGGTTTCGCAGACACTGTTTTTTGCCGCTGCGGTCTTTCTGAATTGCGAGAGCTGGGCGTCGGAGAGCGCTTCACCTGCCAGCGCGCCAAGGGCAACCACCATGGCGATAACGTCAACCATACGCGGAAACACATGGGTGTTGCTTGCCGCAAGATAGACCGCAAGAACGAGCACGAAAGCGGCGATTGCCTGTATCTGCAGGAAGAGGAATAGCCGCAAGGCGGCAGCGCTTCCCCATTGCTCGATAAGCTTTGCATAGCGGGGATCTTCCCCGGCTCCTCGCGTGCGCATGCCAATATGGCCGGCAAGCCGCAGGGACCAGACAACGACCAGGAAAAGTGTAGCACCACGCCGCCAGCCGTCTCCACCAGCGAAAACAACGGCGAAAATTCCGCCAAGCCCGACAGTTGCCGCCCAGACCGTGTCGATCCAGCCGCTTGAACCGGTTGCTCTCTGCAACGCCCAAGCACCCGCCATCAGAAGCGACATGAGAATGGCAAGCGCCAGGACTACAGAAAACATCACTAATTCGCTCGCCATTTTGAATGGTTTGAGGTCGGGTTTCGTGATGGCAAATACGAGCGGACCCGCAAAATAGTTTCAGGCGCCGGACAAAATTTCAAAAAATCGGTGCGCCGGTGAAACTGATCGAGCGGCCTCCTCGTACATGTCGCGGTCCCCAGGACTGGATTGGCAGTGCGATAGCGAGGAAAAATGGTCGACACCGAAGCGAAAAAAGAACAAAGCCGCCGCATCGCCGTGGTCGGAACGGGAATTTCCGGTCTGTCGGCGGCCTGGCTTTTGTCGCAACGACACGATGTAACTGTTTTCGAAGCGGCTGACCGCATCGGAGGCCACACCAATACCGTGACGTTCGGCACAGACCGTGGACAAGTCCATGTCGATACCGGATTCATTGTCTATAACGAGCAGACCTACCCCAATCTCACGGCGCTTTTTAAGCAACTGGGCGTGGCGACCGCAGCGTCGAACATGTCTTTCGCCGTTTCTCTGGATAATGGCGGTTTCGAATATTCCGGCGGAACGGGCCCCGGCCTGCTGGCCCAGAAGTCCAACATCCTGAGGCCACGTTTCTGGGCGATGCTTGCTGACCTTTTGCGCTTTTACCGCAATGCCCCACGCGACCTGCATTTGATGGGCGATCTGTCTCTCGACGAATATCTCACCCGCAACCGGTATGGTTCAGCGTTCCGCGACGATCATCTTTACCCCATGGCTGCGGCCATCTGGTCCACGCCGGCCATGGAGGTCGGCCGCTATCCGGCGGCGCATTTCATCAAATTCTGCCGCAATCACGGCCTGCTGTTGCTGCGCAATCGGCCAGTCTGGCGCACAGTCATCGGTGGCTCGCGCGAATATGTGAAACGCATTACGGCGCCGTTTGCAGATCGAATTCTCCTCTCGACGCCTGTGAAGCGCATCCACCGCCTGCCGGACGGCGTCGAAATCACCACTGCGGACGGCAAAGCCGTGCGCTTCGATGACGTGGTGATAGCAACCCATGCGGATCAGGCGCTCGACATGCTCGCCGATGCAACACGCGCCGAACGGCGCATTCTTGGCGCTTTTGCCTACACCCAAAACCGCGCCGTGCTTCACACCGACAGCCGTTTCATGCCGCGCCGCCGCGCTGCCTGGTCAAGCTGGAACTATGTGGCCGACACGCGCATTAAAACGAGCCTGCCGAGCATTACCTACTGGATGAACAGACTTCAGCCGCTGGGTGAAACCCCGGACATTTTCGTAACGCTGAACCCCGAGCGAGAACCGGATCAAGGAAAAATCATCGCCGAGGAAACCTATCACCATCCGGTTTTTGATGCTGGCACCGAACAGGCGCGTCAGGAGCTATGGGCCCTGCAGGGTCTGCGAAACACCTGGTTCTGCGGCGCTTATTTCGGATCCGGTTTTCATGAAGATGGTCTTCAGGCCGGCCTTGCCGTCGCCGAAGATCTTGGCGGCGTATCCCGTCCATGGAAGGTTGCCGACGACAACGGCCGGATCATCCGCCTGGATTTGGCGACGATTGCGACAGACACGGAAATCATGGAGGCGATGGCATGACGCCTCCCCTCACCTCGGCGCTTTTTCCCGGCCATGTAACGCATGCGCGCTTGAAGCCGAAAACCCATAAGCTCGCCTACCGGATTTATTCGCTGCTCCTCGACCTCGATGAGTTAAACGTGCTCGACCGGAAATTGCGATTTTTCTCCGTAGACCGGTTCAACCTGTTCTCGTTTCACAGCAGGGACCGCGGCAACCGCAGCGCCATCGGGCTGCGCCAGCAGATCGAGGCAGCCATGACGGCGGCAGGCATGGCAGTGGACGGAGGGCCGATACGTCTGCTCACCATGCCGCGCGTGCTCGGCTGGGCCTTCAACCCACTCAGTGTCTTCTTCTGCTACGGGCGCGACTTGTCGCTCAAAGCTATCCTCTGGGAGGTGGACAACACGTTTGGCGAGAGACACTCATACCTGATCCCGGTGGAAGCCGGCAAATCGACCGAGATCGTCCAGCAATGCGACAAGGCCTTTTATGTCTCTCCATTCATGGACATGGATCTCCACTATGTTTTCCGCGTCGCCCCGCCCGGCGACAGGCTGAAAATCGTCATCGATACTTTCGACAAGGACGGCCTGATCCTGACCGCCCGGCATTTGGCCCGGCGTGTCGAATTGACGGACGGTGCGCTTCTGAAAGCTTTCTTCGCCATTCCCCTCCTGACGCTCAAGGTCATTCTGGGCATTCATTGGGAGGCCCTGAAAATTTGGCTGAAAGGCGTGCAGTTCAGAAAACGGCCGCTGCCGCCTGCCGGTCCAGTCTCCTTCCATCGTCCTTCATCGTCGCAAATCGAGGCCAAAATTCATGACCCCGTTTGACAATCTCACGGAATTATCGGCGAAGAATACGCGCCTGAACGACCGTATCAGCCCAGGCATGTGGCTCATCAACCGGCTGTTGAGCAATATCGACAGGGGAAGATTAAATGTCATTCTTCCCGGCGGCCGCATCATTGAAAAATCCGGCGCAACGAATGGCAGCGAGGCGATCCTTGTCCTGCATAGCTGGCGCGCGATCCGGCGAATGCTGCTGAACGGCGACATCGGCTTTGCCGAGGGTTTCATCGAAGGCGACTGGACCACACCAGATCTGACGGCGCTGATCCGCTTTGCGGCCCAAAATCGCGAGGCGTTCGCAAGGTCAATGCGCGGCAGCCTGCCGATGCGCCTTCTCAACCGCACTGCGCACGGGTTGAATGCCAATACCAGACGCGGCAGCCGCCGCAATATCGAAGCGCATTATGATCTCGGCAACGAGTTTTACCGGCAGTGGCTTGATCCCTCCATGCTGTATTCTTCGGCGATTTTCGATGACACGGCGTCTACGCTCGAAGCCGCACAACTTAAAAAACTGGAACGTATCGTCGATAAACTGCAATTGAGCGGCGGCGAGAACATATTGGAGATCGGCTGCGGCTGGGGCGCACTCGCCATTCACCTTGCCACGCAGGCCAAAGCCAACGTCACCGGCATCACACTCTCCCCCTCCCAGCTAAAATGGGCAAAAAATGCGGCGGAAAAAGCCGGCAGCACAGACCGCATCGATCTGAGGCTGCAGGATTACCGCGACCTGAACGGCCAATTCGACAGGATTGTCTCCGTCGAAATGTTCGAAGCAGTCGGCGAGGCCTATTGGCCGAGCTATTTCGAAACGCTGAAAAGATGCCTGAAACCGGGCGGCAGTGCGGTGCTGCAAATCATTTCGATTGAAGAAAGCCGCTTCGATAC
>NZ_JAQAHF010000018.1:0-92128 GCF_027871645.1 Agrobacterium sp. ST15.13.015 | reverse complement strand
GTGGATGCTCTCCACCAAGATGATGCCAGCCGTCGCCGTGCTGGTGCCGATCTATCTGATCTTCCGCAATGCCGGCCTGCTCGATACCCGCATCGGGCTCACCATCATGCTCACCTTCATCAACCTGCCGATCGTCATCTGGATGCTCTACACTTACTTCCGGGAAATTCCCGGCGAGATTCTGGAAGCCGCCCGCATGGATGGCGCATCGCTGTGGAACGAAATCGTCCATGTGCTGACCCCGATGGCGGTTCCGGGCATTGCCTCGACGCTGCTCTTGAACGTCATCCTCGCCTGGAACGAATCCTTCTGGACCATCCGGCTGACGACCACCAATGCCGCCCCGCTGACGGCCTTCATCGCCTCCTTCTCAAGTCCGCAGGGGCTGTTCTGGGCAAAACTCTCGGCCGCCTCGATGATGGCGATCGCCCCCATTCTCGTCATCGGCTGGTTCTCGCAGAAACAACTCGTGCGTGGCCTGACCTTTGGCGCCGTGAAATAAGGAACGACAAACATGGGCAGCATTTCCCTTCAGAACGTGTCCAAGCTCTTCGGTGAGGCAAAGGTCATCCCGTCGATCGATCTCGATATTCATGACGGCGAATTCGTCGTCTTCGTTGGCCCCTCCGGCTGCGGCAAGTCCACGCTGCTGCGGCTGATTGCCGGGCTGGAAGATGTCTCCGGCGGCAAGATCGTCATCGACGGCAAGGATGTCACCGAAAAGGCTCCCGCCGAGCGTGGCCTTGCCATGGTGTTCCAGTCCTATGCGCTTTATCCGCATATGAGCGTCAGGAACAACATCGCCTTCCCGCTGAAGATGGCCAAGCTCGACAAGGCGATCATCGATAAAAAGGTGGAAGACGCCGCAAGGGTGCTGAACCTTACCGATTATCTCGAGCGCCGGCCCTCGCAGCTGTCGGGCGGCCAGCGCCAGCGTGTCGCCATCGGCCGCGCCATCGTGCGCGAACCTTCCGCCTTCCTGTTCGACGAACCGCTTTCCAACCTCGATGCGGCGCTGCGCGGCACTATGCGGCTGGAAATCTCCGAGCTGCACAACACGCTGAAGACGACGATGATCTACGTCACCCACGACCAGGTGGAGGCCATGACCATGGCCGACAAGATCGTCGTGCTCAACCGCGGCAATATCGAGCAGGTCGGCTCGCCGATGGAGCTTTACCGCTCCCCCGCCAACCTCTTCGTCGCCGGCTTCATCGGCTCGCCGCGCATGAACCTGGTGACCGGCGATTATGCCCGCCAAAAGGGAGCCACCACCGCCGGTGTGCGGCCGGAGCATCTGGTGCTGTCGAAGGAAAGCGGACTGTGGCAGGGCAAGGTCACCGTCGCCGAACATCTCGGATCGGATACCTTCCTGCATCTCGAGGTGAACGGCATCGGGCCGATTACCGCAAGGACCGATGGCGAGTTCGAGTGCAAACACGGCGATACCGTCTTCATCACGCCCGATGACACCAAGATACACAGGTTCGATGAAAAGGGTGTGGCGATATCGGCCTGAGCCTCACGCCTCCCCAATTCTGACGCCATTCCTGTCGAAGACATGCAGCCTTTCCTGCGGGAAACCGACCCGGATGGATTTGCCCGGCTGCAACAATGCCCGGTCTGAAGAAAACAGCTTGAACGGCAATCCGTGCACGGTGAGGTGCAGGATGACGCCGAGGCCGGTTGGCTCGACCAGATCGACCGTCGCTTCCACACCGCCTTCAGCCGGCGCGACGATCACATGTTCCGGGCGGATACCGAGCGTGACCGGTTCGCCATCGGCCAGCTTCACTTCCTGGCCAAGCGCCAGACGCGTGCCGTCACCCAGCACGACGAAACTGCCGCCATTCTGCTGCACGAGCCGTCCTTCGAGGAAATTCATGCCGGGCGAACCGATGAACCCGGCGACGAAGAGATTGGCGGGACGATCATAAAGATCGAGCGGCGCGCCGATCTGCTGTACATGGCCGGCATTCATGGCGACGATACGTGAGGCAAGCGTCATCGCCTCGATCTGGTCGTGGGTGACGTAGACCGAGGTGGCACCAAGATCGGCATGCATGCGTTTGATTTCGGCACGCATCTGCTCGCGCAACCGGGCATCGAGGTTGGACAGCGGCTCATCGAACAGGAAGGCCTTTGGCTGGCGCACGATAGCGCGGCCCATGGCGACGCGCTGGCGCTGGCCGCCGGAGAGCGCCTTCGGGCGACGGGCGAGATAGGGATCGAGACCGAGTTTTGCCGAAGCACCGGCCACCGCCGCCGCGATGGTTTCCTTCGGGCTGCGGCGCAGGCGCAGGCTATAGCTCATATTGTCGGCAACGCTCATATGCGGATAGAGCGCATAGGACTGGAACACCATGGCGATATCGCGATCCTTCGGGCGGCGATCATTGACGCGTTCACCGTCGATGGACAGGTCGCCGGACGTTATCTCTTCAAGGCCGGCGATCATGCGCAGCAGCGTCGATTTTCCGCAGCCGGATGGGCCGACAAGGACGATGAATTCGCCATCCCTGATATCAAGATCGACGCCATGCAGCACGGCCAGGTCGCCATAGGTCTTGCCGACATTCTTCAGCTCGATGGAAGCCATGGGATTATCCTTTCACCGCGCCGGCCGTGAGGCCCTGCACGAGATAACGTTGAATGAGCAGGAAGAAGAGGCAGGCCGGAATGAGCGCCAGAACGCCCGCCGCCATCATCTGCCCGAAATCGACGGAGAATTTCGAAACGAAGGTCAGAAGGCCAACCGGGAAAGTGGCGCTCTGGTTGCCGGAAATCAGCATCAGCGCAAACAGAAGCTCGCTCCACGCGGCGGTGAAGACGAAACCAAGCGTCGCGGCAATGCCCGGAAGCGTCAGCGGCAGGATGATCTGGCGGAAGGCCGTAAACCGGCTTGCCCCGTCGATCATCGCCGCCTCTTCCAGGTCCTTCGGAATGCCATCGAAGAACGACTGCATCAGGAAGGTGGCGAAGGGCACGTTGAAGGCTGTATAGACGATGACGAGGCCCGTCAGGCTATTGGTGAGTCCCAGCGGCGACAGCATCTTGAAGATCGGCGCGACCAGCATGACCAGCGGAAACATCTGGGTGATCAGCATGAGCGCCACGATCCAGTATTTGCCCTTGAAACGGAAGCGTGACAGCGCGTAACCCGACAGCGAGGAGAGTATCGTTACGGCAATTGCCGTGGAGCCCGCGACGATGACGCTGTTCTTAAAAAACGTCGGGAAGGCACTGTTTTCTATAACGAAACGATAATGATCCCAGGTCGCCCGCGACGGCCACATCCTGACACCTTCGCTATAGAGCAGGTCATTCGGCGTCACGGACACCTTGAGCAGCCAGAAGAGTGGGAACAGCGCAAAGGCGATATAGGCAAGGATCGCCAGACGATGGGCAAGGGTGAGAAATATCCTTGATGTCATCGGTCAATCCTTCTCGATCAGGCGCTGGCGCAGCAGCACGATCAGCATGGAATAGGCAAGCAGCAGCACCAGAAGCACCAGCGCAATCGCCGAGGCGTAACCGAAGTCCAGACGCTTGAAGGCCTGCGTGAAGATGTAGCTGGCGACGATCTGCGTGCGGTCGGCCGGCCCGCCATTGGTCATGACGATGATGAGATCGGCAAAATTGGCGATCCAGACGGTGCGCAGCAGAATGGTGATGGCGATGGTGGGCGCCAGAAACGGCAGGGTGATGGAGGTGAAACGCTGCAGCGGGTTTGCCCCGTCGATTTCCGCCGCCTCATAAAGATCGCGCGGGATGGCCTGAAGTGCCGCAAGCAAAGTGATGGCGAAGAAGGGAATGCCCCACCAGACATTGGCGATGATCGGCCCCCACATGGCAAGCTGCGGATCGGCGAGGATATTGTTAGGCGCGGATAACAGCCCGAGCGAGACCATCCAGTGCGGTAGCGGCCCGATGACCGGATTGAACAGCCACGCCCAGTTGAGACCGGCAAGGAAGGTGGGCACGGCCCATGGCAGGAATACCAGCGCCTGCGCCGGCCCCCTGCCCGCAAAGGGTTTATCGAGCAGCAGCGCCAGAATGAGGCCGAAGAAGAATTGCAGGAAAACCGAAGCGCCTGTCCACCACAGCGTGTTTTTCAGCGCCCGGTAAAAGGCCGCATCCTGCGACAGCGCCTCCAGATGTTTGAGGCCAACGAAACCGCCGGAAAATGGATTGAGCAGCTGCACATCGCGAAAGGCATAGGAGAGGCCAAGCACCAGCGGCACCAGCATAACGGCGACGATGAGCACCAGCACGGGCGCGCTGTAAAGCCACGGTTCGGCCCAATCGGCAAACCGCCGCATCGCGGGCTTGCCAGCCGGTTTGCGCGCAGCCACCGGCCCGGCGCCATGGGCATAGGACATTGTAT
The DNA here is from genome assembly GCF_027871645.1 of Agrobacterium sp. ST15.13.015. Classification (NCBI taxonomy): domain Bacteria; kingdom Pseudomonadati; phylum Pseudomonadota; class Alphaproteobacteria; order Hyphomicrobiales; family Rhizobiaceae; genus Agrobacterium; species Agrobacterium sp. ST15.13.015. The sequence goes on along the minus strand of NZ_JAQAHF010000018.1, from coordinate 87,741 downwards.
CGCTCCCTGATCGGACGACGGAACGGACGGGTTTTCCAGCCTCTCGGCTTACCGATCCAAAAAATTTCTATGAAAAGGCCTGTCGCAGCGAAGGCCGGCAAGACCCGCCGCACGGGCATTTGCGCCCGCGCAGCCGGTCAATGTCGTTACTTCGAGGCCAGGAACTTCTGCTGCGCCTTGGTCATGTAATCAGCCCATTGCTTGGCAAGGTCTTCCGGCGTGATATCGCCGAGCAGCGCTTCCTGCGACGTCTTGATCACAAGCGAATCCTTGAAGAAGGCGAATTCCTCGAGATAGGTCGGCATCGTCGTCGGCACGGCGTTCTTGTCGGCCAGCTCGTCGAACCAGCCCTTGAACTGCTCGCTGGCATAGAAGGGGTCCTTCTCCGCCGACTTGTGCACCGGCAGCGCACCGGTCTTCTTGTTCCACTCGATATTACCTTCCGGCCCTTCAAGCGTCTCGATCAGCTTCCAGGAAAGGTCCTTGTTTTCGGATTTCGACATCATCGACCAGCCGGCGAAACCGATCGTCGGGAAGGTCTTGCCGTCGGGGCCCTTGGGCATGGTCATGACGCCGAAATCTTCCGGCTTCATGCGCTGGGCAATGGCAATCAGCGCATCCGGGTCCTGATCGAGGAAGGCGCAGGTGCCGGAATAAAAGCCGGCAACGATCTCGTTGAAGCCCCAGTTGACGCTGTCCTTCGGCGCGTAACCGTTCTTGTAGAGATCGATCACATAGGTCAGGCCCTTCACCCAGCCGGGGCTGTCGAAGGTGGAGGTGCCGTCCTTGGTGAAGAACTCGTTCGAACCGGCCATGGATGCTCCGAACATGACCCAACCATTGAGGCCGCCCGGGCCGCCGCGAAGGCAATAGCCATATTTGCCGGGAAGGGCCGCGACCTTCTTCGAGGCGTCGGCGAATTCATCAAGCGTCTTCGGCGGCTCCTTCACGCCAGCCTGTTCCAGCAGTTTCTTATTGTAGAACATGGCGCGGAGATAGAAGCCGTAGGGCAGCATATAGGCCGTGTTCTTTACGTCGCGACCGAGTTCGAGCGTGCGCTCGCTGAGCCCTGCCGTGTGTTCCCATTTGGCGAGGTAGGGCTCAAGGCTTTCGAGCATGCCGTTATTGGCGTAGAGCGACAGCCAAGTATCAGGCATTTCCATCACATCGGGAATATCGCCCGCAGAGACCATGGTGGCGAATTTCTGGAAAGCCTCGCTCCATGGAAGCGAGATGATTTCAACCTTGGTGCCGGGATTGGCCGCTTCGAATTTCGAAACGATGCCTTTCAGCGTTTCGGTGCGTTCCGGGCTGGTGATAACTTCCACCAGCTTCAAGGTCGTGTCCGCCAGCGCCGTTCCGGTCATCAGGGCGGTGAAGATTGCTGCTGTTACCAGTTTTTTCATGTCGTTCTCCCCTTTTTTGTCGTCAGTTTAAAAATGCGTCAGGCGGCGGTAGCCGCCTTGATCGCGGGTTCGAGATCGTTCCAGAGGGCTTCCGTGCCCTCCAGCCCGACATGCAGGCGCACCGAACGCGCGCTGATGCCGAAGGTGTGGGCGGAGTTTGGCTGCGCCTTCTGTTCAAGCACCACTTCGCCGGGGACGATCAGGCTTTCATGCCCGCCCCAGGAAACACCCAGTTTGAAAAGCTTCAGCCGGTCGGCAAAAGCGCGCACATCCACGCCTTCCTTGAAAATGAAGGAAAACAGGCCCGACGTGCCGTTGAGACCCGGCGGCAGGCGGTTCGCCAGCCCGGGATGGCAGACGGTTTCCACGACGTCGAGCGCGTGAAGACGCGTTGCGATATCCAAAGCCGAGGCCTGATGCGCCTTCATGCGCAGTGGCAGGGTGCGAAGCCCGCGAATGAGCAGCCAGGCATCAAAAGGCGACATCTTGCCGCCGAGATAGGGATAGGTTTCCGCCCGGATGCGATCAATCATCGCCTTCGAACCGGCAACCACGCCGGAAACCACGTCGCTGTGGCCGCCGAGATATTTCGATGCCGAATGCACGACGAGATCGACGCCCAGCGAAATCGGCTGCTGGAAGACCGGGCTTGCCCAGGAATTGTCGATGACGGTGACGGCGCCATGCCGCTTGCCGGTGGCGGCGAGCGCGCCGACATCATGCGCCTCCATCACCCAGCTCGTCGGGCTTTCCATGTAGAACAGCTTTGCGCCCGGCATCGCCTTTTCAACCGCCGCCTCGTCGCGGCCGTCAACATAGGTCACCTCGATATTCATGCGCTGCATGAAGGTGCCGAACAGGCGGAACGCATCGGGATAGACATGGCGCACGGCGACGATCCGGTCGCCCGGCGAAACGAAGGAGAGCACGGTGGAGGAAATGGCCGACATGCCGCTTGCAAAACCGAGCGCATCTTCCGCCCCTTCCAGCTTCGCCAGCATCTCTTCGAACAGCCGCACCGTGGGGTTCAGCCCCCGCGTATAGACCGGCCGCACCTTCTCACCGCGATAGGTGGAGACCATCTCGTCATAGCTGGAAAAGGTGAAAAGCGAGGTCTGCACGATGGGCGGCACCACGGCTTCGAAGGCGTGGGCCTCGTCATGCGCAACGATAAATGAGGCGGGATCGAAGAGATCGTTGCCATGGTTCATTTCGACATGTCCTTGATATCTTCCTCGACGACAGCGAGGATTTTCAATGTTTCTTCCCGCGCCGTTTCCGCATCCCCGGCGGCGATCGCGTTGAACAGCGTGCGGTGAAAGGGAAAGGAGCGGCTGGCGAAATCCGGCCGATCAAAGGGCTTCGACCAGAAGCGTTCAAAACCCTCGCGCATCTGTTCCAATAGCTGCTTGAAGAGCGAATTATGCGTGGCGTCATAGATAGAGAGGTGAAAGGCGAGGTCCGCCTTGCCAGAGGTTCCCTCGGCCAGATGCACCCGCTCCATCTCATCGAGCCGCGCTTCCATGGTGGCGATATCGTCTGCCGTGCGACGGCGCGCGGCGGCCATGGAGGCTTCCACCTCGATGCCGCGCCGTACTTCCAGCGTCATCAGCAGCGCATCGCGCAGGCTTTCGGCATCGATGGAAATCGGCATATGCACGGTGGCAGCGGAAATCGGCTTCAAGAGGTAATTGCCGCTGCCCTTGCGGCTGTCGATGACGCCAAGAGCCTGAAACTTGCGGATGACTTCGCGGATGGTGGACCGCCCCACACCCAGCGCCGCCATCAGTTCTCGCTCCGCCGGCAGACGGTCTCCCGCCTTCAGCCCCGCCCGCTCCACATAGTCGGAAAGCGCAGCCTCCACCTGGCGCACGCGGTCGCTCGGCGGAATTGGCTGCATGAGTTCCCGGCTGGACCTGTCCAAGACGCACCCTCTAAATTGGTCTGACATCTTACCATTTCAAACGGGATGTCGATTGTCAACCGGCAAGGCGGCCGTGCCTGCACACCATTCGGCTGAAGTCCCGAAAGAGTACCGGCGCGACCGCTCGATACGGAAAAAGGTCAAGACGGGATGGCTGAAGTGAAGAGGTTGAAGCGCCGAATCACGGCGACTGATGGCCGCCGGCTAAATCGCCGTCGCGCGGGCCACTCCCCGAGCCAAAGCATCGGCATGCTCGTTGCCGACAGTGCCGGAATGCCCTTTGCACCATTCTACAACCACATGGGGATGCCGCTCCAGCAGGCTGTCGAGCTGCTGCCAGATGTCCCTGTCGGGGATCGGTCTTCGGCGGGTACGCTGGTTGGGCGTGATCCGCTTCCAGCCGTTGTTGCGCCAGATCGCCCTGTATCGGCGGCAGCCTTCGATGACATGAACGGCATCCGTCCAGAGCGTGACAGCCCGCGTTGGCGCCTCGGCGGCGATCCAGGATAGTGCGTTGAGAACAGCGAGGACCTCGAACGTATTGTTCGATGTGCCGACAGTCCTGCCTGAAGCGGAATGCACTAGGTGGCCCGCTTCATGAACCACGAACGCCCATCCTCCGGATCTGGAAGCATCGTCGAAGGAGCCGTCGGTGAAGATGTGAAGCGCATCGGACATGAGGAGGCTTTTTAGCACCGATATGGAAATCGCTAAAGGAAGAGTTCCAGGGCCATTGTACGAACACAAAAGCAGAGAGGGCGGCACAAGCCACCCTCCCCGAACTCACAGCGATATGGTCGAACTTACTGGCCGAGCACAGCCGCCGTGATCGTCTCGATATTGTGGTTGATCATGTCGATATAGGTTGCAGCCGGGCCGTCGGCAGTCGAAAGCGCGTCGGAATAGAGCGTGCCGCCAACCTTCAGGCCGGTTTCGCTGGCGATCTGGTCGATCAACCGCTTGTCGGTGATGTTTTCGACGAAGATCGCCGAGGCCTTGTCGTGCTTTACCTGATCCACCAGCTTGGCGACATCGGCGGCCGAGGCTTCGGATTCCGTCGATACGCCTTCAGGTGCGAGGAAATTCAGGCCATAGGCATGCTCGAAATAACCGAAGGCGTCATGCGAGGTGATGATGACGCGCTTTTCCGGCGGGATGGCGGCGATCTCGGTCTTCACCTTCTCGTTCAGAGCGGCAAGCTTGGCGATATAGGCGTCCGAATTGGCGGTGTAGGTCGCGCAACCGGCCTTGTCGACCTCACAAAAGGCGCCGGCAATGTTCTTCACGTAGATTTCGGCGTTCTTGATCGACTGCCAGGCATGCGGGTCGAACTCGCCGTGATGGTGATGTCCCTCATGGCCGTGGTCGTGATCATGGGCCTCGGCGGTCTGATGGCTGTGGCCAGCTTCCTCTGCCTTGTGGTCGTGACCTTCCTCTTCCTCGGCTTCCGGATGGGCGTGACCGGCCGGCTCTTCGGAAAGCTTGAGCGGCTCCACGCCCTTGGTCAGCTCCATCACCGGCGCCTTGGTGCCGCTGGTGTCGATCAGCCGTTTCAGGAAGCCTTCGAATTCCAGACCGTTAACCAGCACCACATCCGCCTTGCTGACGGCGACGGCATCGGCCGGGCGGGGTTCATAGACATGGGCGTCGCCATCCGGCCCGACGAGCGTGGTGATTTCGGCGCGGTCGCCGCCGACCTTCTTCGCAAAATCGGCGATGATCGAGAAACTGGCAACGACCTTGAGTTCGGCGGCGGAGGCCTGCGCCATCAGAACCGGGGAGAGGGAAAGAAGGCTGGCGCAGGTGGCCAGACGGAGGCTTTTGAACATGAAGGTTCTCCTTTTTCGAACGCTGTTTTCAGGCCGTCCTGTGACGACCGGAACCGAGAAGATCGCTGAGCACGCCGCGCGTGCCGATGAGGATGGAGAGCGCATAGATGACGCCCGCGGAAAGGATGATCGCCGGGCCGGATGGCAGCGACGCGTGATAGGACAAAAGCAGACCGGCAAAGCAGGACACCATGCCGATGCCGATGGAAATGAAGCACATGGGTGCGACACGGTTGGACCAGAAACGGCTGGCGGCTGCGGGCAGCATCATCAGCCCGACGGAAAGCAGCGTTCCCAGCGCCTGAAAGCCGCCGACCAGATTGAGCACGACGATGGCAAGGAAGAGGAAATGCACCGGGCTGCCCCAGTTGCTGACCGAACGCAGGAACAGGGGATCGAGGCATTCCGCCAGCAGCGCCCGCCAGAAAGTGATCATCACCACCAACGTCACGATGCAGATGCCGCCGATCAGGCCGAGCGCCTCATTGTTCAGCGCCAGCACCGTGCCGAATAGCACATGCATGAGATCGACGCTGGAACCGCGCCATGAGACGAGCAGCACGCCAAGCGCCAGCGAGATGAGATAAAAGGCGGCAAGCGAGGCGTCTTCCTTCTGGATGGTGAAGCGTGACACAGCGCCTGCACCCAGCGCGACAAGAAGACCGACGGCCAGCCCGCCGATGGTCATGGGCAGGATTTCCAGCCCGTAGAACAGAAACCCGACCGCCGCTCCCGGCAGGATGGCGTGGGACATGGCGTCGCCCGTCAGGCTCATGCGGCGCAGCATCAGAAACACACCGACCGGGCCACAACTGATGGCAAGGATCAGCGCACCGGCAAGCGCGCGCTGCATGAAGACATATTGGACGAAGGGTTGGACGAAGATATCAGCCATGGACATTCGAATTCGCGTGGGAGTGGGCATGGGAATGGGCGGATGCCGCCTGCGGACTTGCCCCGACGATCTGCGGCGAAGGTGCCTCGGCCGGCTCGCACCAGGGCGCATTCTCCTCCCACGCCTCGTGGAAATGCCGCGCCTGCCGGATGTTCTCCGCCTGCAGGACCTCGGCCGTCGGACCCAGCCCGACAAGCTTTCGGGCAAGGAACAGGGTCTCCGGAAAATGCTGCCGCACGAGCTGGAAATCATGAAGGACGGCCAGAACCGTGCGCCCCTCCGCCACCCATGATTTGACAAGGACCATAAGGTCGGAAACGGTGCGCTCGTCGACGGCGTTGAAGGGTTCGTCGAGCAGGATCAGCTGCGAATCCTGCAACATGGCGCGGGCAAACAGGGCGCGCTGCATCTGCCCGCCGGAAAGCGAGTCGATATTGCGCTTTTCAAAACCGGAAAGCCCGACCGCCTCCATCACGCGGCCCATCGCCGCCCGGTCTTCGGGACGGTGGCGGCCAAGCAGGCCGCGTTTCGGCCAGAGACCAAGCGCCACCAGATCCCGCACCTGCGCCGGGAAAGAGCGGTCGAGTTCCGATTGCTGCGGCAGATAAGCGAGGGACGTATTTGGGCTTACCCGGCATTCGCCGCCGAGCGGCTTCAAAATGCCGGCGATACCTTTCATCAGCGTCGATTTTCCCGAGCCATTGGCGCCGACCACCGCAGTGAGCGAGCCTTTGGCGATATCGCCATTCAGATGATGCACGGCCGCGCGGCCGGCATATCCAAGCGTCAGGTTTTTGAAGGCGAGGCACGGATCGCTCATCGATCCCTCCGGGGCAGGATGTCATTCGATGGCCCTTGATATGTAATGTTATTACATTCGTCAAACGAATACGTAATGAAATAACATTAACTATCGGAAAGATACGTTGCGCTTCGCGTAAGCCGCAGCCCTCGCGTTGCGGGACGCTTTTTTTCTGTCGCCCGTTGACAGTTGGTCGGCATGTAATGTTATTACGTTACGAAATAAAGACGGGGCAGCACCGAACCCGTCGTTTCCAGATCGTGCGCGTGGCCGCCATGAGGTCCACGCGGGCGTTGCCAAAGAACGAGGTCCATATGTCGCAAAAACTTCCCGTCACCGTGCTTTCCGGCTTTCTCGGCGCCGGCAAGACGACCCTTCTCAACCACATTCTCGCCAATCGCGATGGTCTGCGCGTGGCGTTGATCGTCAACGACATGAGCGAGATCAATATCGACGCCGCACTGGTGCGCGATGGCGGCGCCAATCTCTCCCGTACGGAAGAGCAATTGGTGGAAATGACCAATGGCTGCATCTGTTGCACGCTGCGCGACGACCTCCTGACGGAGGTGCGGGCGCTGGCCGAACAGGGTCGTTTCGATTACCTGCTGATCGAATCAACCGGCATCGCCGAGCCGCTTCCGGTCGCCGCAACCTTTGATTTTCGCGATGAAAACGGCCGCAGCCTTTCCGATGTCGCGCGTCTCGACACCATGGTGACGGTGGTGGATGCCGCCAATCTTCTCAACGATTACGGTTCGTCCGATTTTCTGGCCGACCGGGGCGAAACGGCGGGCGATGGCGACAACCGCACAATCGTCGACCTTCTGGTGGAGCAGATCGAATTTGCCGATGTCGTCGTCCTCAACAAGATCGGGACTGCCACACCGGAACAGCGGGACGCCGCCCGCAAGATCATTGTCGGGCTGAACCCGGATGCGAAACTCATTGAGGCCGACTTCGGCAAGGTGGCGCTGCAGGAGGTTCTCGGCACCGGCCGTTTCGATTTCGCCAGGGCCGAAGAACACCCCCTGTGGTTCAAGGAATTGCACGGCTTCAAGGACCACATTCCCGAAACCGAGGAATATGGCATCCGCTCCTTCGTTTACCGCGCCCAGAAACCCTTCGACCCCGTGCTGTTCCAGCGCTTCATCGACCGCGCCTGGCCCGGCGTGGTGCGCGCCAAGGGCTTTTTCTGGCTGGCGACGCGTCCGCGTTATGTCGGCGAGATCAGCCAGGCCGGCGCGTTGGTGCGCACCGGCAAGATGGGCCTGTGGTGGTCCGCCGTGCCGAAGGAACAATGGCCGCGCGAAAAGCAGTTCCTCGATATGATGAAGCCCTATCTCGATCCGGTCTTCGGCGACCGGCGACAGGAAATCGTCTTCATCGGCTCCGACCCGATGAACGAGGCGCGCATCCGCGCGCAGCTCGACGCCTGCCTGATCGATACCGAAGCATTCACACCGGATGCATGGCGGCATCTGCCCGATCCTTTCGCAAGCTGGGACAGGCAGGCGGCTTGATCGATTGCTACCGATGCGTAGCATCCGTAAACCGTCACCCCGGGCTAGGTCCGGGGTCCAGCGCGATCAAGTACCTGATCGCGAGAGACTCTTTTCACGGCGCAGACGCGCCGTGGCTGGATGCCGGATCCAGTCCGGCATGACGGAGGAGAGGCTTCATAGAAAATTCAGCGTCACCAGCGCCAGAACGAGATAACGCCCGACCTTGGCGATGGTGACCAGCAGCAGGAAGACCGGCAGCGGTTCCTTCATGATGCCGGCGGCGACCGTCAGCGGATCGCCGATCAGCGGCGCCCAGCTGATGAGCAGGGACCATTTGCCGTAACGACGATACCAGTTCTGGGCGCGCTCCAGCGCCGCCTCCCCGACCGGAAACCAGCGTTCATGCCGAAAACGCTCGATACCGCGGCCAAGCAGCCAGTTCGCAAAGGAACCGGCGACATTGCCGGCGCTGGCCACGGTGACCAGCAGCCAGACGGGCTGTGATTTCAGAACAATGAGGCCGGCTAGTGCGGCCTCCGACTGCATGGGCAGAATGGTCGCCGCGATAAACGCCGTCAGGAACAAACCCGTATATACCGCTAGATCGGCCATCGCCCGCCCTTCATCATCAGCGAATCCCATCGCTGTCCCTGAAGTGGCGGATGAAGGCCGCAGCGGTCAAGCGGGCCTGCCACCTGGGGGCGGGTTCTCAAGCGAAATTCGCGGCAATGGCGCACACGATATCGTCATGATCCACCTCCAGCAGTGCCTTGTGGATGGATATTTGCCTGATATCACCGGAGGCAGACAGGACAACGATCACCGTTTCCCGTGGCGGGCAATCCGGCAGGGCGCAGGAAAGCTCGCTGACGGTGATAATGTCTTCGGGGTGGAGATGCAGCAGATCGCGGGACCATTGCTTCAGAAGACGGGCCTGCGAGACGATTGCCGAGCCGCTGCGCGCAAGCGGATTGTTCATGCCCTGCCCTTTCGCCCCGCCTGCGAGGCCAATGTCTCGAAGAGAGCGCGGATCGGCTGCTGCGGCATGTCCATGCCGATCAGCACGATGCGCGTGGAACGATTGCCATCCGGCCAGCGCTCCAGGCGGGTCAATGGATAAAGCCGGTGCTGCACCGCATGGGCGACAACCGGCCGCTCCGGATCATCCGTCGCGCCGAAAATTCCCTTGAGCCGCAGCAGGCCGGAATGCACATTGCTGGTGACGAGCTCCAGAAAGGTGACGATCGCCTGCGGATCGAAAGCGCCTTCAAAGGTCAGATCGAAAGCCTCGATCCCGACACCATGGCGGTTGATATCGTGCTGGTGGGCGGCATGAAGGCTCAGCCTGTCGGCCGCAAGCCACCCCGGCGCATCCTCCGGCTTGCCACTAAGCGAATAATCCGAGGCTGCAAACAATGACATCAGATCGAAATCGACGGCATTACGGTCATGAAACGAGGCCGCAGGATTGAGATCGGCGAGGCTATCCCGGTCCACGGCAGCGGCATCGGCAAGATCGGTTTTCGTCAGAACGATATGGTCGGCAAAGGCAAGCTGTTTCCAGCCTTCGATAAAGCTGTCGAGCATCGCCGGGCCGGCGACAACGTCGAAAGCCGTGACCACGCCTGAAAGGTGGAAATGCCGGGCCACGATGTGATCGCGCAGGCCAAGCGCCGGCGTGCCGCCGGCGATCAGGCTGTTGATGATCGGCGCGGGATCGGCAAGGCCGGTGGTTTCGATGACGACCCGCGATACTTGCGGCATCATCCCCTCCAGAAAGGCCTGATGCAGCTCGTAAAGCGAGGTGCGGATATCGCTGGTGGCCGTACAGCAGATGCAGCCCGTCGTCGTTCTGAAATATCGTTCAGAACCCGTTCGCACCAGACCGTGATCAATGGGCACCGAGCCGAATTCATTGACGATGACCGCGGCATCGCGCATGGCCGGCTCAGTCAGAAGCGCGTTCAGCAACGTCGTCTTGCCCGCGCCCAGAAAACCGGTCAGCAGGGTAACCGGCACCGTGCGGACAGGTGGCGCGACGGCCGAATCGTCCCTGGAATCGACCGCTTTCTTCCGCTTCATTCCGAACACATCCGCACCTTCGACATTCATAGATTCACCGCACCATAATACGTAATGTAATAACATATCAATGGCGATTATTGGATTTCCGGCGGGAGCTGATCCTGCGCCTGCATGCCCCTGGGGTCGGGCGCATGAAAAAACCATGGAACGAAGGAAATGGAATAATAAATCCGTTTCCTTCACTTTCGTTTTAATCGTTCCACGTTCTCTTGCATTTTCGTTAGAGTTCGCTTTTAATCAGTAATGCTAATACAGAGAAGATCGCCCGCAGCCGGATCGAGGAGGAACCACTGCAATAAGGGGCTGTATCTTTTACTGTTTTCATAATGGGAGGAATGACCTTGAAAAAACTCAGCTACCGCCTCGCCGCGGCATCCGCGCTTTCGTTTTTTGTCACATCGAATGCATATGCAGTAACGGACATTCAGTGGTGGCACGCCATGACCGGCGCCAATAACGAGGTCGTGGATACGCTTGCCAAAGAATTCAACGATAGCCAGAAAGAATACAAGATCACGCCCGTCTTCAAGGGCACCTATCCGGAAACGCTGAATGCCGGTATCGCGGCGTTCCGCGCCAAGCAGCCGCCAGCGATCATTCAGGTCTTCGACGCCGGTTCGGGCGTGATGATGGGTGCTGCCGGCGCCATCAAGCCAGTGGCCGACGTGCTGAAGGAAGGCGGCTACACCTTCAACAAGGCCGATTATCTGGCCGGCATCGTGGCCTATTATTCCAAGCCGGACGGCACCATGCTGTCCTTTCCTTACAATTCATCCTCGCCGATCCTCTATTACAACAAGGATGTCTTCCAGAAGGCTGGCCTCGACGCCGCCAATCCGCCGAAGACCTGGCCGGAAGTTTTCGAAGCCGCCAAGAAGATCAAGACCAGCGGTGCGGCGCAGTGCGGTTTCACCTCCACATGGCTCACCTGGATTCAGACCGAAAACTTCGCCGCCTGGAACAACGTCTCCTATGGCAGCAATGAAAACGGCCTTGGCGGCACGGATGTGAAACTTGCGGTCAATGCGCCGCTCTTCGTCGAGCATTTCCAGGCGATTGCCGATCTCGCCAAGGATGGCACCTTCCGTTATGGCGGCCGCACCTCCGAAGCCAAGCAGCTGTTCATGTCCGGCGAATGCGGCATCCTGACCGAATCCTCCGGCGGCCTTGGCGATATCGTCAAGACCGGCATGAATTACGGCATCGGTCAGCTTCCCTATTATGAGGGCCATGGCCCGCAGAACACCATTCCCGGCGGCGCCAGCCTCTGGGTCTTCGGCGGCAAGAGCGATGCCGAATATAAGGGTGTGGCCGAGTTCTTCCACTTCCTCTCCCAGACCAAGATTCAGGCGCGCCTGCATCAGGTCTCCGGCTATATGCCCGTGACCATCGCGGCCTATGAGGAAACCAAGAAATCCGGTTTCTATGACAAGAACCCCGCCCGTGAAACGCCGCTGCTGCAGATGATGGGCAAGCCGCCGACAGAAAACTCCAAGGGCGTGCGTCTCGTGAACCTGCCGCAGGTGCGCGACATCATGAATGAGGAATTCGAGGCGATGCTGGCCGGCAAGCAGGACGCGAAAGCCGCCCTCGACAAGATCGTAGAGCGCGGCGATGCGGCCATCAAACAGGCTGCCGGCAACTAAACGATCCCCTGCCCCGCCCGCATCCTCAACAGGGTGCGGGCGGCATTCCCATCTCATCAGGAGATCGCCGTGCAAAGCGTCGTATTCCCCAACAAGATCCTGCCCTATCTGCTGGTCGCGCCGCAGATCATCCTCACGGTGATCTTTTTCTTCTGGCCGGCAAGCCAGGCGCTTTACCAGTCGACCATGCGCGAGGACGCCTTCGGGCTGAACAGCAATTTCGTCGGGCTGGCGAATTTTTCCGCCGTGCTGTCGGATGAAAGCTACCTGAACTCGCTGCAGGTCACGGTCATTTTCAGCATCCTGACCGCGCTCGTCTCCATGGGGCTGGCGCTGCTTCTGGCGACGGCGGCGGACCGCGTTGTGCGCGGCAAGGGCTTTTACCGCACCATGATGATCATGCCCTATGCCGTCGCCCCTGCGGTGGCCGGCATGTTGTGGCTCTTCATGTTCAACCCGGCCATGGGCACCTTCTCCTACATTCTGCGCCGCAACGGCATCATGTGGGACCCGCTGCTCAATGGAGACCAGGCCATGCTGCTCGTCGTCGCGGCGGCCGCGTGGAAACAGATCAGTTACAATTTCCTGTTTTTTGTCGCAGGCTTGCAGGCAATTCCTAAATCATTGCTGGAAGCGGCCTCCATCGATGGCGCGCGCGGTTCGCGGCGCTTCTGGACTATCGTTTTCCCGCTGCTTGCGCCGACCACCTTCTTCCTTCTGGTCGTCAACACGGTTTACGCCTTCTTCGATACCTTCGGCATCATCCATGCCGTCACCGGCGGCGGCCCGGCCAAGGCGACGGAAACGCTGGTCTACAAGGTCTATAATGATGGCTTCGTGAACCTCAATCTCGGCTCTTCCGCCGCGCAGTCCGTGATCCTGATGGTGATCGTCATCGCGCTCACCGCCTTCCAGTTCCGCTTCGTCGAGAAGCGCGTGCATTACGGCTGAGGATTTCACAATGATTGAAAATCGCCCGGTCGCCCGCGTGATCGCCCATCTGATGCTGGTACTCGGCATCATCATCGTGGCCTTCCCGATCTATTACACCTTCGTCGCCTCCTCCATGACGTCGACGGATATCATCCGCCCGCCAATGTCGCTTTTGCCCGGCGACCATCTTGGCGCCAATTACACCGAGGCCATGGTCGGCGGCGTCGAAAGAGTGGTCGGCGTCAGCCTCGAGCGGCTGCTGTTCAACAGCTTCGTCGTGGCGCTCGCCATCGCCATCGGCAAGATCGTCATTTCGTTCCTGTCGGCCTTCGCCATCGTCTTCTTCCGCTTTCCCTTCCGCATGGGCTTCTTCTGGATGATTTTCATCACGCTCATGCTGCCGGTGGAGGTGCGTATCCTGCCCACTTACAAGGTCATCGTCGATCTTGGGCTTATCGACACCTATGCGGGATTGACGCTGCCCCTGATGGCATCTGCGACGGCAACCTTCCTGTTCCGGCAGTTCTTCCTGACCATTCCCGGCGAGCTGGTCGAGGCGGCACGCATCGACAATGCAGGGCCGTTCCGCTTCATGCGGGATATCCTGCTGCCGCTGTCGAGAACCAATATCGCCGCCCTTTTCGTGATCCTGTTCATCTATGGCTGGACCCAGTATCTCTGGCCGCTGCTCGTGACCAACGACGCCAGGATGAACACGATCATCATCGGCTTGAAGCGCATGGTGGATTTCACCGACGCCTCGACGCCCTGGAATTATGTGATGGTGACGGCGATCCTCGCCATCATCCCCCCGATTATCGTTGTGGTGCTGATGCAGCGCTGGTTCGTCAAAGGTTTGGTGGAGACCGAAAAGTAATGGCAAAAATTGCGCTGAAAGACGTCCGCAAGGTTTATGGCGGCAATGTCGAGGCCATCAAGGGCGTATCGATGGATATCGCTGACGGCGAAATGATCGTGCTCGTCGGCCCCTCCGGCTGCGGAAAATCCACGCTGCTGCGCATGATCGCCGGGCTGGAAAGCATATCGGGCGGCGAGATCGTCATCGGCGACCGCGTCGTCAATGATCTCGAACCCTCCGACCGCGACATCGCCATGGTGTTCCAGAACTATGCGCTTTATCCGCATATGACGGTGCGCCAGAACCTTGCCTATGGCTTGAAGAACCGCAACACGCCGAAAGAAGAGATCGAACGGCGCATCACCGAGGCGGCCAAGGCGCTGGAGATCGAGCAGTTCCTGGAGCGCAAGCCGCGCCAGCTTTCCGGCGGCCAGCGCCAGCGCGTGGCCATGGGCCGCGCCATCGTGCGCAAGCCGGCCGCCTTCCTGTTCGACGAGCCGCTCTCCAACCTCGATGCCAAGCTGCGCGTCCAGATGCGGGTGGAGATCCGCCGCCTGCAGCGCTCGCTCGCCACGACAAGCGTTTATGTCACCCATGACCAGATGGAGGCCATGACGCTGGCCGACCGGCTGGTGGTGCTGAACGCCGGCCGCATTGAGCAGATGGGTACGCCGATCGAGCTTTACGAAAAGCCGGCGACCACCTTCGTAGCCACCTTCATCGGCTCGCCCTCCATGAACCTTCTGGCCCATGCCGCGGCCTCGTCCAATGCCTCGACCGGCTGGTCGGTAAATGGCGCCGCAGCACTACCGCAAAACGCCGCCACGCTCGGCATCCGCCCGGAAGACATCACGCTGGCGGAAGCAGAACCCGCCGATGCCGCCTTCACCGCCAACGTGCAGGTGGACGCCGTGGAACTTGTGGGCGCGGAAAGCTATGTACACGGCTCCTTCGCTGACGGCACCACCATCGTCTTCCGCGTTCCCGGCCGCTCGCAACTACGCATCGGCGAAACGCTGAAGATCGCCGCCCAGGCGAAGGATTTTCACCTGTTCGATGCGGCCGGCAAACGGATTTGAAACCGAGCGCACCGGCATGGCCGTCCCCTGCTGTAATGCCGGTGCATTCAAACCGATGATCCCGCCACATGAGCGGGCTGGCGTGATGCGAGTTTCTTCCCGAGCTTTTGCGACGGCAGCTCGATGAACCTGTAGCTCAAATAGGCCATAATCACCGTCAAGGCGAAGGTTAGGATGATGGTGACGTGGATGGGATAGGGAGCCAGTTGCCGATAGGGGAGAACATATTCCACGATCGGCTGGGCGACTGGGCCAAGCAGATACACGGAATAGCTTATCGCACCGAGCCAGACGAAAACCGGGTGCGTTATGCGGAGCTTTGTCGTGAAGAGCGCAAACAGCGCCATTCCCGCATAATAGGCAATCGTATAACGGTACCAGGTTTCACCGAAGCCCATATCCACATTATAGCTCAGAAGGCTGACGACAGGCACGGTGAAGATGATGAGGAGGGATGTGGCAAGGATGAGCCGCCGCATATGCACGCCAGCCTCTTCACTCGCGCCGTGACGCCTCAACAATCCCCAGAACATGACGGTTAGTCCAAGCGGAATGGCGACCGGCAATTTGATGCCCGTACCATATCGCGCCGCCCCCATGGCGACGGCGCAGAACAGGAAGAACACTACAGCACCCGCTGCACCCTCAGGCTTGTGAAGAAGCCTGACATAGAACAGCATGGCGCTGACGACATAAAACAGGATTTCTATCTGCAGTGTCCAATAGACCCCGAGAATATTTTGCTGTCCCAGAAACTGTTGCAGCATCGTCCCATTGGCAATGATCTGGCTAAGCGTGAAGACATCTCCCCGCACCAGCGGGATAATCAACAGAGCAAGGACCATCGACCCCCAGTAAGCGGGGTAAAGCCTGCAAAATCGCGAAATCGCAAAGCTGCGCAAGGGCACTTTGTTTGCCTTCAGCAAGGAGAAGGGAATAACAAACCCGGAAACGGCAAAGAACATAACGACGGCGATCTTCCCGAGATCGAAGTATTCCGAAAAAAAGTAAAACAGATAATGCTCGACCGCATAGGTCGAAAATCTGTTCTTATAGGCGACTTCGGCAATATGAATGTATATCACCGCCAGAGCCGCTATGCCTCGAATGGAATCGACGTAAATCCAACGCCCGGGATTGCGCTCCGCGCTCATCAATACCTCATTCAAAATTTGTTATAAAAATGCAATATTCAACAATGTGGACTTAATTATACTGCCACCCAAACGGGAATTGCAACAGGTCATGCTCTCTTTGTCGGCGCGTGCTCCCAAACAGCTGCGGCACACCGCATTCCGACCCTGAATCGGAACGCGGTGCGACGACGCCAGCGATCTGGGGCGCTGTTTTGGAGGTAACGGCAAGCGAACTCTGCCCGCTTCCCTACCAGACGAGTTCCACCTGCGGCCGGCCATTGGAGGTTTTCTCCACGGTGCGGCCGGATGTGTCGACATTGCAGTGGACGCGCTGGCGAAAGGCGGAAAAGCTTTCGAAAGTCACCACATCCACCGGATCGTCGAGATGCAGGGTCAGCCGGTAACGTTCGGGATCGCCGCCGAGCGCCTGCACGCCCAGCACCGAAGCCACGAAGGGTTGGCCGAGGTAAAAACCTTCCACCCTTGAGCCCAGAAGATAGGGGTTGAAGGCGGGGCGGTTGCCGGCCGATGCGTGGAGGGTGTTCCAGTCGCGGAAGCCATATTGCGCGGCGATGAGTTCCAGCGCCTTCGAATGGGTGATTGCCTGCCCCTCACCTTCAAGGGCGGCGCGCAGGCGTTTTGCCTGTTCTTTCAGCCCCTCAAGTGCGGGAAGCGGTTTGGACACGTTCATAACGGTTCTCCAACATGCGCATGCCGACTATTCCGAAGGGGGTCCGCGTTGCCATCGACGACATGCAAAACATGGGATGACCGTTATTAAAGAAAGAGCTTCACCAGGGGCGCAAACGCCTGCGGACGGCCGGGGCTCTTATGCCCGTGGCCGTCCCTATAGCTTAGAAAGCGCCGCCCGTCAAAGGCGGCGCTTAACCGATCCCCTAATCAGAAGCGATAGGTGATACCCGCGCCGATCAGCCAGGGATCGAGCTTCGCCTTGCCGCTGATCGGCGTGCCGCCGAGTTCCGCCGTCCAGTCGGTCTTGAGGAAGATCTTCTTCACGTCGAAGTTCACGCCCCAATGCTCGTCCAGCATATAGTCGAAGCCGACCTGCACGGCTGCACCGACCTTGTTCTTGACATCGAGATTGCTGAAACCGGGCTTTTCCGTCTGGTTATAGAACAGCGAATAGTTCACGCCCGCGCCGATATAGGGCTTGAAAGCACCGAAATCGGTGAAGTGATATTGCAGCGTCAATGTCGGCGGCAGCAGCCACGTCTTGCCGACCGGCGTGCCGGCCAGCACACCCTCGCCATTGATCTTGGCATAGGTGGTGCCGAGGATAAGCTCCGCGGCGAAGTTTTCGGTGAAGAAATAGCTGATGTCGAGTTCCGGGATCACGGTGTCCGAATAGGACAGGCCCGCTCCCGGCACACCGTCGACGCTGCCGCTGTCATGGGTGATGACGCCGAGGCCGCGCACGCGCAGCATCCACGGGCTTGCTGCCGCAATCGCCTCTTCGGCGGTGGGGGCCGGCGCTGCCTGGGCCAGATCGGCAGCCATCGCATTGGCGGATACCAGCATGGCTGCGACACCCACTGCGACACTGGCAAGCAAGGCGTTTTTTTTGTTTCCGTTCGTCATTCCATCTCTCCTATAGCGCACCGCAGCCGGGCAAGTCCCCGGAACCGGCTGATGACGGCGGGCTTTCGCGAATCTTCGCCTGCCGCAACCGCTTGGGGCCACTATGACGAAGGGAGAGGCGGGCCGATTGAGATGGATCAAACCGGGACGCCGATCATGGATCGGAACGATTAACCGGCAAGGATTGTGACAATTACGCAACAAGTGCCGTCCGGCGATCGTGGAGCTCGTGCACAACGCGCCGGCAGATGCCGGAAAAATACGAAAAAAGGCCTGCAAATGCAGGCCTCCTTCCAGTGCATCACGTCTATCAAGCGGCCTGGGGCGTCAGGGTTGCGGAGCCCGGCTTGCGCAGAAGCAGAACCGAGACGGCCGCGATCATGCACATCAGACCGGCAATCTGCAGCGCGGGCATATAGGTATCGAAGTCGCTTTTGAAGAAACCGGCGCCAAAGGCGGCTGTGGCGGCTCCCAGCTGATGGCCGGCAAACACCCAGCCGAAAACGAGACCGGCCTTTTCTCGGCCGAAATTCTCGGCAGCGAGCTTCACCGTCGGCGGCACCGTCGCCACCCAGTCCAGCCCATAAAAGACAGCGAAGACCGAAAGCTC
This sequence comes from Agrobacterium sp. ST15.13.015, assembly GCF_027871645.1. Taxonomy (NCBI): domain Bacteria; kingdom Pseudomonadati; phylum Pseudomonadota; class Alphaproteobacteria; order Hyphomicrobiales; family Rhizobiaceae; genus Agrobacterium; species Agrobacterium sp. ST15.13.015. Next base: position 69,436 of record NZ_JAQAHF010000018.1, on the reverse strand, counting down.
CACGAAGCTGAACCCCGAGAATGAAAGGTACAACAGGGACAGGCCGCGCAGACCATAGAACCAGAACAGCAGGAAGCGATTGTCGAACCGGTCGGAAAGCCAGCCTGCGAAGATCGTGCCGAAGAAATCGAAAATGCCGATCACCGCCAGCGTGCCCGCCGCCGTCACCGCAGCCATGCCGAAATCGCCGCAGATCGAAATCCAGTGTGTCTGGATGAGGCCGTTGGTCGAAAGCCCGCAGACAAAGAAGGTGCCGAAAAGCACCCAGAACACCGGGTTGCCCGATACGCTCTTCAGGGTCACCAGCGGCGATACCAGTGTGGCAAGAAGATTGTGATCCTGCTTGACCGGCTTTGCCACCGCCGTCTCGCCATAGGCCGGCAGGCCGACATCGGCAGGATGGTCACGCATCAAAAGCAGGACGAGAACCATGGCGGTGGCGATTACAGCAACGGACAGGGTCAAGGCGGTTCGCCAGCCATAGGCTTCCGTCAGCGCCGCCAGCAGCGGCAGGAAAACCAGCTGGCCGGTGGCGTTGCTCGCCGTCATGAGGCCGATCACCAGTCCGCGACGCTTGGAAAACCAGCGTGTCGCCACGGTGGCGCCCAACACCAGCGCGGTCATGCCCGTGCCGACGCCGATCACCACGCCCCAGAGCAGCAGCAATTGCCATACCTCGGTCATGAAGAAGGAGGCGACAATGCCGCCCATGATCAGGGCAAGCGCGGTGGACACCACCTGCCGGACGCCGAAATGATTCATGAAGGCGGCGGCAAAAGGCCCGAGCAGGCCAAAAAGCACCAGCCTGACAGCCATTGCGGAGGAAATATCGGCAATATCCCAGCCGAATTCCTGATGCAGCGGCTGGATCATCACCCCGGCGGATCCCATCGCACCGGCGGTGGCCAGCATGGTCAAGAAGGTAGTTGCGGCAACGAGCCAGCCATAATGCAGATTTCTGCCGGCCATCCAGCTGGCGAGGCGTGTGGAGAGCATGTTCAAATTCCCTTTCCCGCGGCCGCGGCCGATATTTTACGGGTATATACCCTATATTGCGGGCAGATACCCGCATATCCCCAAAAATCACAGGGCTGCGAGCAGTTCCTGCAATTGTGCTGTCTTCTCAGGCCCAAGCCGAGCCTCGATTTCATCCTGCACCCCATCCCAGAGCGGGGCGCCCGCTTTCAGGATCGCGTGGCCTTCCTTCGTCACCGTCAGCATCGCTTCCCGCTGATCCTCGCCGTGGCCGATGGCCACCAGACCCATGCGAGCCAGCACCTTGGCGTTGCGGCCGACGGTGGAACGATCCAGTTCCACCCGCGCGGCCAGATCGGTCAGCGAGACCGGCGCGGTGCGATTGATATTCCGCAACAGGCTGAACTGACCGATATTCACGCCAAGCGGCGCCAGAGCCTCGTCATAATAGGACGAAACCTTGCGGGATGCTTTGCGCAACAGGATGCAATGGCAACTATCGTTTGGCATTTGTCTCGGGTATATACCCGTAAATTTCTGTGCGCAAGAGGCGCTCCGAGAAATTATCGGCGGGCAACGGCCGACCCCCAAAGCCATAGAGCAGAAACAATAAACCCCGGCTTTGGGCCGGGGTTTGATATCAGCAGCGAGGCCGGTGTCAGGCAGAGAGCCTGCGACCGCTTGCCACCAACAGGCCGGCAGCGCCTTCAAGCCAGCCGGCTTTCAGTTCCAGCGCCAGGAAACGGCTGCGCTCGAACGGGCCGGGCATGATGAGGTGCTGGGCCTTGTCGGCGAAAAAGCCGAAGCGCTCGTAATAGGGTGCATCGCCGACCAGAAGAACGGCGCCGTGGCCACGCTTGGTGGCTTCGGCAATGGCGGCGCGCATCAGCGCCGAGCCGATGCCCTTGCCTTCATGGGCGGCATCGACGGCCAGCGGGCCGAGCAGCAGGGCTTCGACGGCGCGACCTTCTCGGGAGATGCCAGCCTCGACATTCCAGAGACGTACCGTACCAATGACATGGCCATCCTCGTCGCGGGCAACCAGCGCCAGGCCTTCGGCCGGAATGCGACCCGCGCGCAGCTTTTCGGAAGACTTGCGGCGGCGGCCGGCGCCCATGGCGCGGTCCAGCAGGTTCTCACGGGCGACGACATCGCCCGGATTTTCCTGATCGACATGAAATGTCTGCGGCGTGAAAAATGCCCGTACCGAATTCAAAAGAGCGGCCATCCTTGGCCTCCCGTCACACTACCGCCCACACGCGGCCCTTGATGAAAAATTGGTGGAGCCGTTCCGGCCCGCCGACACGCTTTCCTCGGCTGGAAGAGGTGCAGCAAGCAGGGATTTGCGCATCAGCACAATCGGCAAAGCCGGAACGGAAGCTTGGTCGAGACGCCGCCCTGCTCAGCGGACGGCGCTCGGATCAGATGACGTAGGCCTTCAGCGGCTCGAAACCGTTGAACGCGACCGCCGAATAGGTGGTCGTATAAGCGCCCGTGCCTTCGATCAGAACTTCGTCGCCGATGGTCAGCGAGACCGGCAGCGGGTACATGTTCTTTTCATACAGCACGTCGGCGCTGTCGCAGGTCGGGCCGGCCAGAACGCAGGGCTCCATCTCGTCCTGATCGCGCTCCGTGCGGATCGGGTAACGGATAGCCTCGTCCATCGTCTCGGCGAGACCGCCGAACTTGCCGATATCGAGGAACACCCAGCGGTGGTTGTCATTGTCGGACTTGCGCGACACGAGAACGACTTCCGCCTTGATGACGCCGGCATTGCCGACCATGCCGCGGCCCGGCTCGATGATCGTCTTCGGGATCTGGTTGCCGAAGTGCTTGCGCAGCGCCGTGTCGATCGCCTGGCCGTATTCTTCGGCAGCCGGAACGTCGCGCAGGTACTTGGTCGGGAAACCACCGCCCATGTTGACCATCTGCAGGTGGATGCCCTGCTTGGCGAGCGAAGCGAAGACGCGCTTGGCATCGGCCAGCGCCGCATCCCATGCGTCGAGATTCATCATCTGCGAACCGACATGGAAGGATACGCCATAGGACTCGAGGCCGAGCTGGTGTGCATAGACCAGAACGTCGACAGCCATCTGCGGCACGCAGCCGAACTTGCGCGACAGCGGCCATTCGGCGCCTTCGCCATCCGTCAGCACGCGGCAGAAGACGCGCGCGCCGGGAGCGGCACGGGCGACCTTCTCGACTTCCTCATGGCTGTCCACGGCGAAGAGATCGATGCCGAGCGCGTGGGCGCGAGCAACATCGCGTTCCTTCTTGATGGTGTTGCCAAAGGAGATACGGTCAGCCGTCGCACCGGCATCGAGCGCCATCTGGATTTCAGCCACGGAGGCGCAATCGAAGTTGGAGCCGAGCGAAGCGAGCAGCTTCAGGATTTCGGGAGCCGGGTTTGCCTTGACGGCGTAATAAATGGCGCTGTTCGGCAGGGAATGCCGGAAAGCGTTGAAATTGTCGCGCACGACGTCGAGATCAACCACGAGGCAAGGGCCTTCGGGACGTCGGGTCTTGATGAAGTCGAGAATGCGTGCAGTCGTCATCGATGTATTCCCTGTTAAACCGGCTCCGGAAAAATCCGGAGGACAAAGGACGCTCGAGATATGCATTCGAATCAGCCGGTGGAGGCGCAGAATCGATAGCATACGCTCAAGGCGCGAATGGGAACGATGCCCTGCCAGAGCATCATTCGGCTTTGTCTGCCATGGATTGGAGGGAATGACCCGACCGCACTTCAGGCAATGATGGTGTGCCTCTTTAGTACCCCGGCTGATGGAAAGCCGGCAGAGAACCAGAAAGGCCCGCACCGTCGTTGCTTCGTATGTCCTCGCATTTTCCGGTTGGCCGGAATAGCGACTGGAGGGGTTAGTTCCAGGTACCTTACCTAAATCCTCACCACATCGAGGAATCGGCGGACACACATGGGCACGTGCGACTTTGGGCAGCACGGGAGATAAGAATATTCGCAGTCATAATCAAGAGGATTTTTTCACCAAAGAGCGGATTTTTTCGGCAGTGAATTAAGGGTTGAACAGTCCGCCTTCGCCGTTCAATTATATGGAACGAACTGGAGGATTTTCATGGACACGCTCACCCGCATCCGCGCCTTTATCGATGTCGTCGAAGCGGAGGGTTTTTCCGCCGCGGCGCGCAAGACGGGGCGTTCCAAGGCGCTTCTGTCCAAATATGTGCGGGAACTGGAGGACGATCTCGGCGCGCTGCTCCTCAACCGCACCACCCGGCAGTTCTCTCTGACGGAAGCCGGGCACACCTATTACCGCACCGCTTCCGACATTTTGAAGGAGATCGATAACCTTGCCGATCTGGTGCGCGAAAAGAATGCCGATCTGAAGGGCAAGCTCAGGATTTCGGTGCCCCGCACCTTCATCGATGCCGATGTCGGCCAGAGTCTGATCGACTTCGCCAAAGAAAATCCGGAACTGTCGCTGGAAATCGTCGCGGAAGACCGATTCGTCGACCTGATCGAAGAGGGTTTCGATCTTGCGGTTCGCATAACCCGGCTGGAGGATTCCGGTCTCATCGCCCGCAAGCTTTCCGATTTCCGGGTCTATGCGGTGGCGACGGCGGATTTCGTGGCGCAGCACGGGCCGCTCGACGGGCCGCAGGATTTTTCCCGCGTTCCCTTCATCATCGACACCAATACGCGGTTTCACAATACGGTGCGATATCTGGAGCCAGATGGCGGTTCGAACTCCGTCACCATCAGCGGACCGATCGAGGTCAACAGCCCGCAGGCGACGCTGCGCGCCGCCCGCGCCGGGCTCGGCATTGCGCTCGTGCCCGATTTCATCGCCAGACCCTATATCCAGTCCGGCGAGCTGGTGACGCTGTTCGACGATTATATTTCCAAGGACAGGGGTATCTATGCGGTCTATCCGCATCGCCGTTACCTGCCCGCCAAGGTTCGCAGCTTCGTGGATTATCTCTCGGCCTGGTTCAGGAAGAACGGGTGAGCCACAAAATGAAACGCCCGCCTTGCGGCGGGCGTCGGCGTTAGCGGAAAATCAGATCAGAACGGCGAATCCGGGAAGTAGAACTGCTCGGCATTGTCCTTGGTGATGAGCGTCGCATCGAGGATATATTCACCCGCAACCGGCACCTGATCGTAGAAATGCCCGGCCGTCAGCTGCATGGCGGTCGCCACCATCGCCGGCGGGTAGAGCACGTCGACCGGCACGAGCTTGTCGCCATCCATGACCTTCTTGATCATGTCCTTGGAACCTGCGCCCGCAACGATATACTGGATATCGGTGCGTTTCGCCTGCTGGATGGCCTCCAGCACGCCGATAGCCATATCGTCATCCTGACACCAGACCACGTCGATCTTCTTGTATTTGGTCAGATAGTCCTGCATCACGCGGAAGGCGTCGTCGCGGTTCCAGTTGCCATATTGACGGTCGAGAACCTTGACGCTGGAACCGGCGATACCCTTGTCGAAACCATCCTGACGCTGCTGATCGATCGGGATCGGCAGACCGCGAATGACCACGACTTCGGCGTCAGGCGTCGTCTTCTTGATGTATTCGCCGGCCACCTGGCCAAGTGCGGGGTTGTTGCCGGCAACATAGAGATCGCGGATCGAATTGTCGTTGACGCTCGGCGCGCGGTCGACCAGCGCGACGAAGGTGCCCTTGTCCTTGATCTCCTTGATGGCGTTGACCAGCGGATCTGGATCGGACGGCAAGACGACCAGCGCATCGAGCCCCTGCACGGCAAGGTCCTGCAGCGCATTGGCCTGATTGGCGGCGTCCGGCGACGTCTTGACGATGACGTTGAGCCCCGGATGTTCCTGCATCAGCAGCTTCGCCACACGCTCGGCATGGTAGACGACGCCCGCCGTCCAGCCATGGTCGGCCGCTGGAATGGATACGCCGATGGTAACCTTCTTATCCTGCGCTTGCGCTGAGCCCGCCAGCACCGTGGCCAGCGCGGCAAAGGCCACGCCGATGAATTTACTACGCATAGTCTCTTTCCTCCCAAGACCGGGGCGTTCCTCCTTCAACCGCGCCTGCCCCACATGGCGCGGCGTGATACGTCACCTGCGGCTGAGCGAACGCTGCACCAGCATGGCGATGATGATGATGGCCCCCTGAATGGCGCCGATCAGATATTCGCTGACGAAGTTCGACAGGATCATGATGTTGCCGACGATCTCCAGAATGAAAGCGCCGCAGATCGTCCCCCAGATGCGCCCTACCCCGCCCCTCAGCGCCGTGCCGCCGACAACGACGGCGGTGATGGCCTGCAACTCCCACAACATGCCTGTCGTGGCCGAAGTGGAAGCGAGGCGCGGCACGTAAAGCAGCACCGCAACGGCAACACACAGCCCCTGCACCACATACGCGATGGTGCGCACCCGCGCGACCGAGATGCCGGAATAACGCGCCACATCCTCGCTCGACCCTACTGCGGTCAGATGCCGCCCGTAACGGGTGCGGTAAAGCACGAAGGCGGCTATCGCGGCGGTGACGAAGATAACGATGACCGGCACCGGCACGCCCAGGACATTGCCGAAATAGACCGGACGATAAAGCGTCTGGATTTCCGGGTTGCGCAGCGTGATCGCCCCGCCCTGCGACAGCCATGTGGTCAAGCCGCGATAAATGCCCATGGTGCCGAGCGTGGCGATGAAGGGCTCGATGCGGCCAATGGTGGTGATGAGGCCGTTCGTCAGCCCGCAGGCAGCCCCGATGGCGAGCGCCAGCGCCATGGCGGTAAGCAGCATTAAAAGCGGACTGGCGATGGCGCCGCTATTCATGAACAGGATCATCAGGCTGGCGACGAAAGCCACCATTGCGCCCACCGAAAGATCGAGCCCGCCCGATGTGATGACGTAAGTTGCGCCGAGCGCGATGATGGCGATGAAGGCGCTGCGGGTGATGACGTTCAGGAGATTGTCGATGCCGATGAAATTGGGATTGGCGATGGTTCCGAGAACCAGCAGCAGGGCCAGCGCCACGAAAGGCGCGACGGCGCGCAGATCCCAGTCCTTCGAGGTCTTCGGCGTTTTGCCGTTGTCAAATGCGGCCTCAGTCATGTTTCCCCTCAGTCTCTTTTGTCAGGCCATGTTTCCCGGCACACGGGCGCTCAGGCAGGTTCCTGCGTATGAACGCCAGTCGCCAGCGCCACGATGTCGTTTTCGGTCATGCGCTCACCTGTCACCTCGCCGACGATCCGGCCCGACCGCATAACCAGAATGCGGTCGCAGATACCGATCAGCTCCGGCATTTCCGAGGAAACGACGATGATCGAGCGCCCCTCATCCGCGAGCCTGGCGATGAAGCGGTAAATCTGTTCCTTGGTGCCGATATCGATGCCGCGCGTCGGTTCGTCGATGATGACGATGGACGGATCGATGAGCATCATCTTGGCCAGAAGCAGTTTCTGCTGGTTGCCGCCGGAAAGCTGGCCCGCCAGCAGATCCTTGCGTCCGGTACGGATGTCGAAATCCCGGACCGCATCATCGAGCGCCGCCGTTTCCCGGCGGGTATCGATCTGAAACAGCCGGCTGAATTTCTTGAGCGAAGCAAGCGTGAGATTGACACGCAAATCCTTGGTAAGCAGCAGGCCCTTGCCCTTGCGGTCCTCGCTCAGATAAACGATGCCGGCTTTCAGGCTGTCTTCCGCCTTTGCGAAATGCACCGGCCTGCCATGATGTCGCACCGTTCCCCGGCCGGCGCGCAGGCCGAGTATTCCTTCCATGAGTTCCGTTCTGCCCGCGCCGACCAGACCGGCGAAACCGAGAATTTCGCCCCCGCGCAGGCTGAAACCGGCATCCTGAGCATAACCTGGAACAGTAAAATGCTCCACCTGCAGAACCGGCTCGTGCTCGCCGCCGGCGGCGCGGTCCGGATAAAGCTTGGCGACATCGCGCCCCACCATCAGCCGCGCCATATCGGCAGGCTCCAGCGCCGATGCCGGATGGGAGGCGACCAGCCTGCCGTCTCGCAGAACCGTCACCCGGTCGGCGATCTCCTTCACCTCCGGCAGACGATGCGAAATATAAAGCACGGCTACGCCTTTCGCCCGGATGTCCCTGATGACATTCAGCAGCGCATCCGTTTCGATGGGCGTCAGGCTCGCGGTCGGCTCATCGAAAATCACCACGCGATGCGGCACCAGCAGAACGCGGGCGATCTGCACGAGCTGCCGCTGGGCAATCGACAGGCTGCCGACAATGGCGTCCGGATCGATCGTACCGCCGAGATCGGCGATTGCCTTGCGGGCGCCGGCGCGCATGGCGCGATCGTCCACCATGGCGCCCCGACCCACTTCGCGACCGAGATAAATGTTCTGCGCCACCGTCAAATCCGGGGCCAGCAATATTTCCTGATGCACGAGAACGATGCCGCGATGTTCGGCATCCACCGGACCGCTCAGCGTAACGGCTTCGCCATCGATGCGGATTTCGCCGCCCGACGGCTTTTCATTGCCGGCCAGCAGCTTCATCAGCGTCGACTTGCCGGCGCCGTTCTCGCCAATGATCGCGTGGACCTCACCGGCGCGCACCGCGATCTCTATATCCTTGAGAACCTGTACCGGCCCGAAAGACTTGGACAGCCCAACCGTCCGGATAAGGGCGTGGTCTGGAGATTCGTCAGCAAAAGCCATGTGCCGTCACCGGTATCCGGTGTGAACGGACGGCATTTGCCCCTTGATTTTATCTGAAACGACCATCTGCGAACTCCTCCCAAAGCTCGAGGAAGAAGCTAGCGTCCGTTTTGAGGTACGTAAAGCAAATTTCGCTGGTGTTTTAGAATACACTCAAATTTGACCACAGGAACCGCAAGCCAGAGGGTCGCGAAAGTCCCGTCATGACGCGGAGGAGCGCTGGAATCCCTTCATCAGACGGTGCACGGCTTCAGCGCCCTCCTTGGCCAGATCGAAACGCTTGCCGAACAGCAGCCAGTCGGAGCACATGCCTTTCAGCAGCCAGTAGAGCGCGTCGAGCGCAGAGTCCGCCGTCCAGTTGTCGTTGAATGCGCCTTCCGCCTGCGCCCGCGCGAAAGCGCCCTCGAGCCGATCCTTGTGATACCGGTCCAGTTCCTCCTGCGCGTGCAGAACCGGGGCGAACTCATCGGAGTAATTGGTGCGCAGGCTGATGGTCATGATGCGCTGGCGTTGCTCATCTTTTGAAAGAAGCGTCAGCCATTTGCAGGCCGCTTCCTCGATCTTGGCCAGCAGAGCCAGGCCCTTGACGTCGGGGTCGCCGAAATCGAGAAGATCCGATTCCGGCAGGGACACCGATTGATAGAGGCCGATAAAAAGATCGCTCTTGCTGGAAAAATGCCAGTAGATCGCCCCGCGCGTAACGCCGGCCGCAGCCGCCACCTCATCCAGAGAGCTGTTGGCCACGCCCTTCTTGAAGAACACCCGCTCGGCAGCGGCAAGGATCGCCTGACGGGTCTCTTCTGCCTCGGCCTTGGTTCGGCGCATGCTGATGTCTCCTTCCAGTCGCGGCACGGCGCTTTCGCACCGTGCCCTGTTTGCGGTGCCGGGCTGTCAGTCAGATGAACGCATTCACGTGACTTTTCGCCCAGCCGTCACACCCGTTTTATTCCGCCGGCGATACCGCGTCAGCAGCAATCTCATTCTCCTTCTTCCGATCCCCGAAAATCTTCATGACGAAGACGAAGAAGACGGGAACGAAGAAGATCGCAAGGATCGTCGCCGAGATCATGCCGCCGAGCACGCCGGTGCCGATGGCGTTCTGACTCGCCGCGCTGGCGCCCGAAGCAATCGCCATCGGCAGCACGCCGAGCGAGAAGGCGAGCGACGTCATCAGGATCGGCCGGAAGCGCAGATGCGCCGCCTCCACCGTCGCATCATAGGTGGATTTTCCTTCCGCCCGCAAATCCTTGGCGAATTCGATGATCAGGATCGCATTCTTGGCGGACAGACCGATGATCGCGACGAGGCCTACGAGGAAATAGACGTCGTTCGGCATGCCGCGCAGCATCACCGCCGCCACCGAGCCGATGACGCCGAGCGGCACCACCAGCATGACGGAGAGCGGAATGGACCAGCTTTCGTAAAGCGCTGCCAGCAGCAGGAAGACGAACAGAACGCTGAGCCCGATCAATGCCGGCGCCTGCGAACCGGACTGGATTTCCTGCAGCGACTGGCCGGTCCATTCGAAACCGAAGCCGCTCGGCAACTCACCCGCTAAGCGCTCCATTTCGGCAATGGCGTCACCCGACGAATAACCAGGTGCGGACTGGCCGCCGATACGGACCGCCGGATAGCCGTTGTAACCGACCACCTGCGAGGGACCGCGCACCCACTCCACCGTTGCGAATGAGCTCACCGGCACCATGCCGCCATTGGCATTGCGGACGTTGAGGTTCAAAAGATCCTCCGTCTTCATGCGCTGGCCCTGTTCCGCCTGCACCGTCACGCGCTGCATGCGGCCGGCATTGGGGAAGTCGTTGACGTATGACGAACCCATATTGGCCGAGATGGTGGCGTTGATGTCGCTGAAGGTGACGCCGAACGTATTGGCCTTCTCACGGTCGATGATGAGATTGACCTGCGCCGCATCCGGCATGCCTTCGATACGAAGACCGGCAAGGATGGGGCTCTGACGGGCGGCAGCCATCAGCTGCGCACCGGCCGCGCTGAGAGCGGCCTGTCCCGCGCCCGAGCGATCCTGCAGGCGGAAGGTGAAGCCGCTGGAATTGCCGAGGCCCTGGATTGGTGGCGGCGACAGCGCAAACGACATGGCGTCCGGAAGACCCCACAGCTTGGCGTTGACGCGCGCCGATATGGCGGCGGCGGAATCGTTCGGTCCGCGTTCGCTCCAGTCCTTCAGGGTGGCGAAGGCGAGACCCGCATTCTGGCCGGAGCCGGAGAAGGAGAACCCCGAAACTGCAATCACACGATCCACCGCCGGCTCTTCCATGAAGATCTTTTCGATCTGCTGGATGGATTGCAGGGTGCGGTCGCTGCTGGCTTCCGCCGGCGCCTGAATGTCGACGATCAGGTAGCCCTGATCTTCGTTCGGAAGGAAAGAGCTCGGCAGTTGCATATACGCCCAGCCAAGACCCACCAGCAAAGCCGCGTAAATGACCATGAAGCGGCCGGAACGCTTGATGATGCTGCCGACGGACGAGGAATATTTGTGCGATGCCTTGTCGAAGCCGCGGTTGAACCAGCCGAAGAAGCCCTTCTTCTCATGGTGCCCGGCCTTGATGGGCTTCAGGAACGACGCGCAGAGCGCCGGCGTGAGCGACAAAGCAAGGAAGCCCGAAAACAGGATCGACACCACCATTGTCAGGCTGAACTGCTGATAGATGATGCCGACGGCGCCCGGGAAGAAGGCCATGGGCACGAACACGGCGGTCAGCACCAGCGTGATGCCGATGATCGCGCCGGAAATCTGGCCCATCGCCTTGCGGGTGGCCTCCTTGGGCGACAGATGCTCTTCCGCCATGATGCGCTCGACATTCTCAACGACGACAATCGCGTCATCCACCAGAATGCCGATGGCGAGAACCATGGCGAACATGGTCAGAACGTTGATCGAGAAACCCGAGACATACATGATGGCGCAGGTGCCGAGCAGCGCCACGGGCACCACCAGTGTCGGGATGATGGTGTAGCGGATATTCTGCAGGAAGACGAACATCACCACGAAGACGAGGATGATCGCCTCGATCAGCGTGTGAATGACCTTTTCGATCGAAATCTTGACGAAGGGGCTGGTGTCATAGGGAATTTCATATTCCAGACCCGGCGGGAAATATCGGGACAGCTCTTCCATGGTGGCGCGAACGCCCTCGGAGGTCTGCAACGCATTGCCGGTGGGCGAAAGCTGCACGCCGATGGCGGCGCTCGGCTTGCCGTTCAGGCGGCTCGAGAAGTTATAGCTTTCGCCGCCCACTTCCACCCGCGCGACATCGCGCAGCCGTACGGACGAGCCGTCCGGATTGGCGCGCAGCACGATGGAGCCGAATTCTTCCGGCGAGGTGAGCTGGCCCTGCACGTTGACGGTTGCGGAAATCTGCTGGCCGATGGGATTTGGCGATGCACCGATGCGGCCGGCAGCAACCTGCGAATTCTGCGCCTGAATGGCGCCGATGACGTCGTTCGAGGTGAGGCTCAGGCCCAGCATCTTGTCCGGGTCCATCCAGATACGCATGGAGCGCTGGGTGGCGAAGAGCTGCGCGCTGCCGACGCCGGGAACGCGGCGCAATTCGCCTAGCACGTTACGGCTGAGATAGTCGCCGAGACCGATGGCGTCCGTGTTGCCGTCGACGGAGGTGAGCGCCACCATCATCAGGAACGACGTGCCCGCCTGCTCCACGCGCAGGCCCTGCTGCGTCACCGCCTGCGGCAGGCGGGGTTCGACGCGCGCAATGCGGTTCTGAACCTCCACCTGGGCTTCACCGATGTTGGAGCCCGGCGCAAAGGTGACGTTGATGGAAATTCGACCCGAGGATTCCGACGTCGATTCGAAATAGATCAGGCCTGGAACGCCGTTCAGCTCTTCTTCGATGGGACGCGTGACGCTCTGGTAAATATCCTCAGGCGACGCGCCCGGATAGGTCGTCGAAACGGAGATCTGCGGCGGGGCGACATTGGGATATTGCGCAATCGGCAGCATGGGAATGGCGAGCAGACCCGCCAGCATGATGAAGATGGCGACGACCCAGGCAAAAATGGGCCGATCGATGAAAAAACGTGCCATGAAATCGGTCCTTATTGCTTCGCAGCCGGAGCCGCGCTCTCGCTGTCAGCGGCGGTTGCGACATCGGCCTCATCGGACCACGGTTCCGGCTTCACTTTCGCGCCCGGAGCGGTCTTCTGGAAACCTTCGGCCACGACGCGGTCGCCGTCCTTCAGACCCTCGGAAATCACCCAGCGATCGCCGATGGAGCGGCCGACGCTGACACGACGCTGCTCCACCGTGTCTTCGGCATTGACGACAAGCACGCTCGCCTGACCGCCGGCATCGCGCTGAACCGCCTGCTGCGGCACGGCGAAGGCCGCTTTCTGGATACCCTGCTGGATCTGCACGCGGACATACATGCCCGGCAGCAGATCGCCGTTCGGGTTGGGGAATTCACCGCGCAGCGTCACCTGACCGGTGGTTTCATCCACCGCCGCTTCGGAAAACAGCAGGCGGCCGGGCAGCGGGTAACGGCTGCCGTCATCGAACAGCAGGTTGACTTCGGCTTCGTTCGGGCCGGTCATCAGCTTGCCATCCTGCAGGGCCTTGCGCAGGCGGATAAGATCGGCTGCCGGCTGGGTGAAGTCGGCATAGATCGGATCGAGCTGCTGGATCGTCGCCAGATTTTCCGAGCCGGTGGCGCTGACGAGGGCGCCTTCGGTAATGCGCGCACGACCGATGCGGCCGCTGATCGGGGCTTTGACTTCGGCATATTGCAGATTGAGCTTCGCCTCCGCGACACCGGCTTCGGCCACGGCCACCTCGGCATCGGCCTGCGCCAGCTGGGCGATGGCGTTGTCGAATTCCTGCTGGGAACCGACGTTGGAACGGCGCAGCTGCTGTTGTCTGTCGGCCGTCTGCCGCGCCTGCAGCTGCGCGGCCTGCGCCCGGCGCAACGTGCCCTCGGCGCTGTCGACGCGCACCTGGAACGGCGCGGGATCGATCCGGTAGAGAACGTCGCCTTCCTTCACCAGCGAGCCCTGCTCGAACACCCGCTCCACGATGATGCCGGAGACACGCGGGCGCACTTCGGCAAGCCGCGTCGGCGCAATGCGCCCCGGCAATTCGTTGGTGATGGGCAGTTCTTCCTGGCTCACCGTCACGACCTTCACCGCACCGGGCGGCGGCGCGCCGGGCGCGGACGCCTGCTCATCGCTACATCCGACAAGAACAATGCCCGTCAACAACACCGCCGCGATCTGCCCCAATCTCTTCGCCATACTGCGCTCCGAATCCATAAAAAAATGTCATATTTACATACATACTAAGACGTATGTAAAATTTCAGCAATGAAATTGTTGCAGTGCAAAAGCCGTCTCACGCGCTTGTGAAGGTGCGTGCGACGGCTTGCGGAAAGCGCTGTAATTCGGGAATGGAGGACTAACTGGCGTTCGAGGCAGGACATATCGCGCCGAGCCGGAGGCGACAGCCGGACGAATGAAGCTTTCCGCTGCTGCCGGCACGTCCAAACCACCGCTACGCGGTTTTGATTCCGGGGATAACATTGTCTCGACGTCATCCTCGGGCCTGTCCCGAGGATCTGGAACCGATTGATTTTATTCGACGTGACTAGATCTTCGGCATGGGGCTGAGGGAATGCCCCGACGCCCTCACTACCCCTCAGGACAGACGCTTCAGCGAGGAGGCTTCCGGCTGCGAGCCGGGTTTCGTCGTGTCATTATTGTCGGCGGATCTGTTGCGCAGCGCCGCATAATAGGCGTTCTTCTGCTCGTACATGTTCATATCGGCGCGGCGTACCAGCGATTCCATCGTCTCTCCGACCTCGCTGGTGGCCACGCCCAGTGACAGGCTGAGCGGCGCGCTGGAATAGAACTGGTTGTTGATCTTCAACAGCTCATAAACGGTCTCGACCATGGCGGCGGCCACCTGCCTGTCGGCGCCGGGAAGAAGGATGGCGAATTCGTCGCCGCCAATGCGCGCCGCATGGTTCGGCGCGGTCACCACGCCATTCAGCACCTCGCCCACACGCCGCAACAATGCGTCGCCGGCATCGTGTCCCAGCCTGTCATTGGCGTCCTTCAGGCCGTTGAGATCGATAACGATGGCCGAAACCGGCCTGAGCGCACTGCGCTCCAGCCGGTTCAGCTCGTCCGAATAGAAGGCACGGTTGTGCAGCTTGGTCAGTACATCGTGCTTGCCGAGATATTCGAGATAGGCTTCCGCCTTCTTGCGCGCGGTAATGTCCGTCAACGCCACCTGGACCAGCGACCAGTCGCGCTCATGGCCAGGGAAGACGGAAAAATGCAGGAGCACATGCCGCTCCGAACCGTCAAGCGCGTAATTCACCACCTCGCGATGGTGGGTGAGATTGCCGTTCCAAAGCTCCATCAGCTGTTCCCGGAACGGCTTTTCCATCTCGCCGCGAAAAATATCGCCGAGCCGCTGCAACAGAACCTGCCGGTCCGGCGCGCAGAACAGGTCGAGCGTCGCGCGGTTGACGTCGATGACGCGGATTTCGCTCATGCATTGCCGCACGAATTCGGGATGCACATCCATGAACACGCGGAAATCGATGATGCCGCGCTCCCTGACCTCCTCGATCAGCCGCCGCACCCGGCTGAAATCCTCCACCCACAGGGAAACGGGCGAATGTTTGAACATGCCTTCGGCGTAACGGCGATTGAGAAGCTCCTTGCGGCGCGCCTCCTCCCGCTCCGTCACATCCTCGGTGGTCAAAAGCAGCCGTCCGAGGGTTTCTTCATGGCCGGGTATGACCGCGCCGCGCAACTGGATATCCAGCCGCTTGCCGCCGATTGAGTAATTGACCGCGTTGCTGGTGAATTCCGTCTTGCCCGCCCAGAGCTCGGAAAGCTCGTTCACATGACTTTCCAGCATGTCGTCACGAAAAATCCGGTGTAGATTGTCGACGAGATGCGCCTGATCGCGGGCCTCGAACAGTTCCAGCGTCCTGGCGTTGACCTTGATCACGCGGATTTTCTGCGAGCAGGCCGCCACCCTCGATAAATCTTCCAGAAGAAACGCCCGGATATCCTCGACGCCCTGCGATCGCCAGATATCGAACTGGCTTTTCACCTCGCTGAAATCCTCGATCCACATCGCCACGGGGGCAAGATTGAAGACATTGGTATCGATTATCTCATTCATACGGGAGGTCTTCTCAAGGATAGCAGGCGAATGCCGAAACGGTGCGCAACGGCGATAGCCGTCCGCATAACCGGATTTATTAGTGATATTCGATCTAACGCAAGCATTTATCGCGCAAACCGCCGGATTGCGCGATAATTCATGGGTTTTGCCGATATGACGCCCGTTACCAGAGCTTCACGTGCCGGTTCACATCCTTGTAGAGCAGGTAACGGAAGCGGCCCGGCCCGCCCGCATAGCAGGCCTGCGGGCAATAGGCGCGCAGCCACATGAAGTCGCCCGCCTGCACTTCCACCCAGTTCTCGTTCAGCCGGTAGACGGCCTTGCCTTCCAGCACATAAAGGCCGTGTTCCATCACATGGGTTTCCATGAAGGGAATGGTCGCGCCCGGCTCGAAGGTGACGATGTTGAGATGCATGTCGTAACGCACGTCTTCCGGATCGATGAAGCGGGTCGTCGCCCATTTGCCGTCCGTATCCGGCATGGCCGACAAAGCGTGCTCATCCTCATGCGTGAAGATAGCCGGCGGCGGCTCCAGCCCGTCGACCGCCTGAAACGCTTTGCGGACCCAGTGGAACTTGACGGGCGCCTTGCCCGAATTGCGAAGCTGCCAGCGGGAACCGGCCGGCAGGAAGGCGAAGGAGCCCTCCCGCAAGGCATGCGGCACGCCCTCGAATTCCACGGTCATTTCGCCGTCGACAACGAAGATCGCCGCTTGCGCCCTTGCGTCCGGCTCCGGCCGCTCGCTGCCGCCGCCCGGCTGCACCTCGACTATATATTGCGCGAAAGTTTCCGAAAAACCGGTCATCGGCCGGGCGATGATCCAGGCCCGGGTGCCGGTCCAGTGCGGCAGCACGCTCGTCACGATATCGGACATGACGGTTTTGGGGATGACCGCATAGGCGGTCTTGAACACCGCCTTGCTCGACAGAAGTTCCGTCTGTCCCGGCAGACCACCCATATCCGAATAATATCTCTTCATTTCAGCCATTCCATTCTGCAACGCATTCGGCGCGGATTCTTAGGCCCGCGCCGAGGTTTAATCAAATGGTTATTGGCAAGCAGAGACTGGCCCGAAGGATGTCACGCCTTCTTACGCATCGTAGCGTAGACGATATTATGGTTCTCCCCGAAGAACACATCCGCTTCGATGCCTGCAGGATGGGCGCTGGCATTGACGATTCGCCACATATCCGCCTTGGAGCGCAACAGCAGCGCCCAGTTCATGAAGGTTTCCATGTAACCGTCGACGACGATGTCCTCCGAGAAATTGGCGAAGAGGAACATGCCGCCGGGCTTCAGCATTTCCATGCAGCGCCGCGTGAGTTTGATCGCCACGCGGTCGTTCAGATAGTCGTAGAGACCGGCCGCATAGATCAGATCGAAAGTGCCGAGTTCCTGCGTGCGCAGGACGATATCGCGCACGGAACCGTCGATCGCCTCGATGCAGCTGCCGTTGAAATCGCGGGCGACGGAACCGACGCTCAAGGGGTCCTGATCGAGCGCTACCCAGCGCTTGATCTTGCCCTCTTTCAGCGCCACGGAGGCATCCGCCTCACGCAGATGGCCGGAAGCGATGGTGAGGATTTCCGTCTCACTACCGTGCCGGGCCGCAGCCTCATCGACGAATCGCGTCAGCAAATCGCGACGCTCGCGCACGGCGACCGAGGAACTGGCATCCTTCGTGTAGTCGTAAAGGGCCGCACCGAGCGGCGTGGCGTTATTTACCAGTTCGGCAACACTGTCGTGGCCATAAATGAAATCGAGCAGCTGCGCATCGCCCGAATAACCCCGCGGCTTTTCGAAAGACCAGCGGGTGAACGGGTCCTCCAGAAAATGGACCGAAACAGGGTGATTCTGCACCAGCGGAATCAGTTCAGCCCACACGCTGGAGTGGAGCTTCTCACGCAGACCATGCAGTGCGCCCGCCGTTCTATGTATTATCTCACGTGCTGAAATACGATTGTCGAACTGCTGCTGTGCCAATTCGAGAATGAGCGCAATCTCTGCTTTCGCAACGGCGAACTGCTCATCGAATGTTTCCGTTCTGCGTTCAAAAATCTCTTTTGCGACAGTATCCGGGGTAATCAGACTTGCCCCGTCAAGATTTTTCTTCTTTACCCGCACCACTTCAGCCTCCAGTATTAACACATTGTTAACTATACGTTTCTGGGAGGCGGAAGGCCACTCGCTTTCGATTTTTGAGCGGTGTAGGGATACACTAGTAAATTAGCGTATTTTTTTGGTCACACTCGTGAGGACGGGAGAAAGCAGATACGCGATTTAGTGAAACTTAATGTTGCGAACGTATGATGCGTTCTTCCTTTCCATGTTCTCCGCACACATCGGCAGAGATCGACGGGAACCCGCACTGGGTGCGACAGCACACGGAAAAGTGGAATAAGCAGTTACTTAATAAAGTATACGCAACACTATGGGAAAGTGCATGAAGCACACATTGGGAGAGGTGAGTGGACAGCAAGACTATCGGCGGCCGGACTCCCGGTTTTCTGATGAACTCCTTGCCCTTTACCAGCAGGAAGGTGAGCGCAGCCGCCGCGGTTCTATCCGGCGGGGCCTGTGGACCGCTGTTTTCATCTATCTGCTGTTTGCCGCAACCGACATCATTCTGATACCCGACGTCGCTTTTTACACCATTATCGCACGTCTGATTGTTGTCCTGTCATCCCTGCTGACACTGGAGATTCAGCTAAGCAAGGGTGCCAGCACCACGGCGCTCGATCTCACCTGCGCCACCGCTCTCGTCATGGGCTATATCGGCTGGCTACTGCCGTCGCTGTTGACCGACAATACCGAAAACATGTCTTACTACATGGTTTTCGGGGCGATCTTCATGATGGGCGCCAATCTGTTTTTCACCTTCCGCTTCCATCTGTCGCTGGTGTCTTCAGGCATTATTCTCGTCACCTATTTTCTGGCGGCAACGCAGTTTCCCGAAGACAGCTTCTACAAGTTCGCCTTTGGCACCTTCTACATATCGTGTTTCGTCTTCACTTCTTACGTAAACTGGAATCTGAACCGGGAGCGCTACCACGTCTTCGTCAACGGGCTGGAGGCGAAGGCCCAGCAGAAGGCGGCTGACGAACGTGGCCAGGCGCTGCTGCGGCTTTCCAATACCGACTCCCTGACCGGCCTGCAGAACCGTCGCGCCATCGACCACCATCTGCGCCTGCTGTGGGACAACTGGATCAGGAAGGAAGAAGGCTTTGCCGTTTTCCTGATCGATGTCGACTTCTTCAAGAAATACAACGACCGTTACGGCCACCAGGAAGGCGACAAATGCCTGGTGACGGTAGGCAAAGCCCTGCAGAATGCGATCACCGAACATGGCGCTTCCATCGGCCGCTATGGCGGCGAGGAATTCATCGTGCTGGCGCCGTTCAAATCCAAGCAGCAGGTGGGTGAGCTTGCCGAGACGATCCGCCACACCGTTGAAGACCTGTCGCTTGCGCATGACCAGCGCCGGGATGGCACCTTCATCGTCACCGTCAGCATCGGTGCGTCCTTCACCCGTCCCAACGCGGACGGCAAGCTGGAAAAGATCATCAACGAGGCCGACCGCGCGCTTTATATCGCCAAGGGCAATGGCCGCAACTGCATGAAGCTGTTCGACCCGGACGATCCGCAGACCAGCGACGAGACGGAAAACATTGCCGCCCTGCTGAAAATCGCTGTCGCGGAAGATCTCGTTTCCCTCGTCTATCAGCCTATTCTCAACGTTTCGACCAACGAGACCGCGGGGGTCGAGGCGCTGATGCGGCTTCGCCTGCTGGATGGCAATCCAGTCGCACCCGGTATTTTCATTCCGATTGCCGAACGCACCGGCACGATCATGGAACTGGGCCTGTGGACCATCAAGACCGTCTGCAAGCAGATACTGGCCGATGACAAGGTGGCGGTCGTCAGTGTCAACGTGTCGCCGATGCAATTGAAAAATCCGGGTTTCGCCACCTCGGTGGCCGCCATTCTCGTGGAGGCGGGAATTGCCGGCAACAGGCTTGCCTTCGAAATCACCGAAGGCGTCGACATGGAAATGCATTCGGACGTGCTGCGTTGTCTGAACGACCTGAAAACGCTCGGCATCAATATCTGGCTGGATGATTTCGGAACGGGTTTTGCCGGCCTTTCCTGGCTGCGCATGACGGATTTCGATACCGTCAAGATCGACCGCTCCTTCCTGCACGACAGCAAGACCCCGCGTGGCCGGGCGATGCTGCAGGACATGATCCGCCTCATCCGCAATCGCGGCCACAAGATCCTGATCGAAGGCGTCGAAACCGAGGAACAGCTGAGGCTCGTGCGTCAGATGGAAATCGACTACGCGCAGGGCTATTATATCGGTCGCCCCATCGGGGCCGAAAGGCTGGGCGCGGCGGCAGCGTCCTATCCGCGCCCGAATATGCTACTGCGACCCGCCTGAACACGGGATGACGGCGGAACGACGCCGTCAGCCGCAGGCCGCTTTAATGATAAGCAGGCGGGTTGAGCGAGAATTTTACGGCAAGCTCCGAGAAGGCCGCCCGCGTGACGGGATCGACAGGAGCCCCTTCCCTCTCCCGCCTTGCCGCCACCGCCCACTCCCGGTCACCCGGCGCCATCACCTTGCAATCTTCCCGCACGGGAGATCCGCGCAGGACCTCGAGATAACGTTTCATGCCCTCGTCGAACACCTCGCGTTCCAGGAAGGCTTCCGGCTTCAGCGCCAGAACGAAGGCCCCAAGCCCACGCGGCGTGGAAAAATCCGGCCCGCCCATGGGAGCGATATCGAAGCTGAGTTTCATGCCCGTGAGAACAGCGCTGAAAATCTCGACCATCCCCGCAAGTGCGGCCCCCTTGAAACCGAACTCGCCGCCGACCGGGGCAAGCATTTCAACGGCATGGGGATCGCGGGTATCGACGCCGTCGCCGTCAGAGGCGACACCTTGCGGCAATTGCTGGCCGAGGCTCCGGTAAAGCAGGACACGGTTATAGGGCACCGCGCTGGTGGCCATATCCAGCAGCCAGGGCATGTCATCCGCTGCCGGCACACCGATGGCGATGGGATTGGTGCCGTGGAAACGCATGGCGCCATCGTGCAGGCGCACGAAACTGTCGGAATTGCAGAAGGTGAGGCCAATATAGCCCTGCCGCGCCGCTTCCAGCGCATATGCGCCGGCCGGGCCGAAATGCGATGAGTTGCGGATCGCCACCGCGCCAATGCCGAATTTTTCCGCGAGCACCATGGCGCTGTCCATCGCCGCATAGGTGGCGCGGGCGCCATGGGCGTGGTCGGCGTCGATCGTCTCCACCGCGCCGAAGCCCGAAACGCGGCGGATCTGCGGCCGCCGATTGAGACGCCCGCCTTCGAGCGCGGTAATATAATGGGCGAGGAGGCGCACACCGTGGCTGTCCACACCGAGCCTTGTGCCGTGCATCATGGCGCGGGTCGCCGCATCGGCCGTTTCGTCATCGGTGCCGGCGGCCAGAAAAACGGTGCGGCAAAACCGCTCCAGCTCACCCAGGCTCGCCAGAACGGTGGCTTTTTCATTGCTGTGCGCCATGAGGGAATCCTCCCAATTCCAGAATCCATGCCGCACAAGCTATTCACGGGGCGCGTTTTTGCAATCGAATATCGCGCGCCCCGAGGGCTCAATCAGTCTTCCGCTCCCATGGCATCGTAAGAAGAGCGTTCGCCGGCGATAATCGCGCGTTTGCCGACATGGTTGGCAGGCCCGACGATGCCTTCCTGTTCCATACGCTCGACCAGCGAAGCGGCACGGTTGTAACCGACGGACAGGCGGCGCTGGATATAGGATGTGGAGCACTTCTTGTCGCGCATCACCACCTTGACGGCCTTTTCATAAAGATCGTCGCTATCGTCCTCACCCATGGCGGTCTTGTCGAAAACAGCGGCTTCCTCTTCCGCCTCTTCGTCGGTTTCGTCAGCGTCTTCGGTAACGGTGCCGAGATATTCCGGACGTCCCTGCGTCTTCAGATGCGCGACCACCTTTTCCACTTCCTCATCCGAAACGAAGGGACCGTGGACACGGGCGATGCGGCCGCCACCCATCATGTGCAGCATATCGCCCTGGCCGAGCAGATGCTCCGCGCCCTGTTCGCCAAGGATGGTGCGGCTGTCGATCTTCGAGGTCACCTGGAAGGAGATACGGGTCGGAAAATTCGCCTTGATCGTACCGGTGATGACATCGACCGACGGGCGCTGGGTTGCCATGATGAGATGGATGCCGGCCGCACGCGCCATCTGCGCCAGACGCTGGATCGCGCCTTCGATTTCCTTGCCGGCCACCATCATCAGGTCTGCCATTTCGTCGACGATGACGACGATATAAGGCATGGCCGTGAGGTCCATTTCCTCCTGCTCGTAGACCGCCTCGCCGGTGGCGCGGTCAAAACCACTCTGCACGTTGCAGAACACCGTCTCGCCCTTGGCGCGGGCAGCAGCGGCCCTTGCATTGTAGCCGTCGATATTGCGTACGCCGAGACGCGACATCTTGCGATAGCGGTCTTCCATTTCGCGCACGGCCCATTTCAACGCCATGACCGCCTTTTTCGGATCGGTAACCACAGGCGTCAACAGATGCGGAATACCGTCATAAACGGAAAGCTCGAGCATCTTGGGATCGACCATGATGAGACGGCACTCTTCCGGCTTCAGACGATAGAGCAGCGACAGGATCATAGTGTTGATGGCGACTGACTTGCCGGAACCGGTGGTGCCGGCGACCAGCAGATGCGGCATCTTCGCCAGTTCGGCGATGACGGGTTCGCCGCCGATGGTCTTGCCGAGGCAAAGTGCGAGCTTCTGGCGGGTCTCGGCATAGTCGGTTGCTTCGATCAGTTCGCGCAGATAAACCGTCTCGCGCACCGGGTTCGGCAGTTCGATGCCGATGACATTGCGGCCGGGCACAACGGCGACACGGGCCGAGAGCGCTGACATGGAGCGGGCGATATCGTCCGAGAGACCGATGACGCGCGAGGACTTGACGCCGGGGGCGGGTTCGAACTCATACAGCGTGACAACCGGGCCGGGGCGGACATCAATGATCTCGCCCTTAATGCCGAAATCCTCCAGCACGCTTTCGAGAAGCCCGGCGCTCTGCTCCAGCGCTTCCGGCGTCATGGTCGTGGTCTGCTGAACGCGGGCCTCCTGCAGAAGATCGATGGAGGGGTATTCATATTCCCCCTCGGCGAAGACAGGCGCTTCGCGGAACATCGGCTGCGAGGCCTGGATGGGCGCGCGCGGCGTGAAACGCGGCTCGGCCGCAATTCTCTCAACCGGCTGAACCTGCTCCACAGGTCTCGGCGTCTCGACAACCATCGGCGCTTCCGCGACGGGCAGCGGTGCGACTTCCTGTTCCACGACCGGAAGGGCGGCAGGAACAACGGACTGACGCACGCCAATCTCGCGGTAAAGCCGGATTGCGGAACCGCCCGGCACGGTGACGACCGGAGGTTCGGACGAAAGCACGATCGCAGCCGCTGCCGGCGACACGACGGCCGCCGGCGCGACTATCGTTGGCGCCGTGACGACCGAATTTGCAAGAACGGCGCGCGTGGACGCAGAAACGCCCTCGCCGGCACTGCCCGGCAGATCGAGCGTCATCACTTCCCAGAAAAGCTCATCCGGCAGATGGGCGGCGAAAGCAGGAATGGCGGCCTGAGCGGCCTCGACAGCAGGCGCGACGGATTGCGGCTGAACCGACGGGGATACCTGCGGCACAGGCGCTTCCACGGCTACGGAGATACCCTCCTGAACCGGCATCTGCGCAGCGGCAGCCGCCTCTTCCGCCTGCTTGCGGGCAAGCTCCAGCCGCAATTTGTAAGTCAGCGCCCTGGCGCCCCGGGCCTCCGGCGGCTGCGGCAGAAACGGCATGCGCGGCGGCGGCACGCGCTGTTCAGCCTGCTTCACGACGGGTTGAGGGACAGAAACCTCCTGCTGCACAGCGCGTTGCTGCGCCACCGCTTCCTGCTCCACCATTTCAGGCGGGGCGGCATCCAGGATTTCCTCTTCCGGAATATTGGGTGTCTCGACCGGCATGCGCCGGGCAAAGGCGCTTTCCGGCGTGCGGGTGAAACGCACATTCGGGCCGAGCACGAAAGCATTCTGCCAGCCGGGCATCTCGGCGCGGCCTTCAATGGCATCGGCTGCGCTGACATCGGCATTCGGCCGGGGTGCCGCGCCCGCCTTCATTCCCGCCGTTTGCTGACCGGCAACCGACTGGCCGCCGGCATGACGAGCCTTCTCGCTCCCCTCCCCTACGCTATTGGACGAATTCTGGAATCTGGATCGGGAGAAACTCATGGCAGCGTGCACACTCATCATAAACGTACATATTTCGGTCTCCCTGAAATAGAAAATAAAGGTTAATTACCCCTTTCCAAACGGGGTCACCGCGGCAGATTTTCGCTCCGCCCACAGGGGCAACGGGACACACACGGCCGAAACGCCGGCATCCCAACCACCTAATTTCATTGCGTTAAATCAATTTTCCGGAACATCGCCGCCGGCAGGACCGCAGCACGAGAAAAGCGCATTGCCGCCAGAAAGCATATTGTTTCCGCAATGGCCCACGCAACGTAAAATCATTGCTGTAAAGCCCGCGAATTAACGTGGACACTGCCGAGGTTGCAGTCTTAAGATCGGCCGCCGCGGACCAAGTGGAAAGGCCCGCCCAGCCCTCGTTTCCGGAGTGAATCATGTCGCCTGTCCACCTGTCCCGCCGCTCGCTTCTGAAGACGTCACTCCTTCTTGCCGCAACCACGGGTTTGGCGGGCATCGCCGCCGCGCAGGAGGCGGCACCCGGCGGAAGGCTGATCGTCGCGGCCGATTCGGAGCCGAAGAACCTCAACCCGGCGATCGTCGCCTCAAACGGCGTGTTTTATATTGCCAGCAAGATCGTCGAGCCGCTGGCCGAGGCCTCCTTCGATGGCAAGGACGGGCTCACGCCGCGGCTTGCGACCGAATGGCAGGGATCGGATGACGGTCTCAGCGCCACTTTCAAGCTGCGCGAAGGCGTGTCCTGGCATGACGGCAAGCCGTTCACCGCGGCGGATGTCGCCTTTTCGGCGCTCTCCATCTGGAAGCCGCTGCAGAATCTCGGACGGCTGGTCTTCGCCAATCTCGAGAAGGTGGATACCCCGGATGAACACACGGCGATCTTCCGCTTCTCCAAGCCGACACCCTTCCAGCTCATCCGCAATGCGCTGCCGGTGGTTACCAGCGTCGTGCCGAAACATCTTTATGAAGGCACCGATATCGCCACCAACCCGGCCAATACCAAGCCGGTCGGCACCGGGCCTTTCGTCTTTGCAGAATACAAGCCCGGCGAATATTACCGCCTGACCCGCAATCCCAATTACTGGGGCAAGGACGAACCGCAGCTCGAAGAGATCATCTACCGCGTCCTGCCGGACCGGGCGGGTGCGGCCTCCGCGCTCGAAGCAGAGGAAATTCAGCTCGCCGCCTTTTCGGCCGTGCCTCTGGCCGATCTCGACCGCATCTCGAAGGTGCCTGGCATCAAGGTCATTGCCGATGGTTACGAGGCGCTGACCTATCAGCTGGTGGTCGAAATCAACCATCGCCGCAAGGAACTGGCCGATCTCAAGGTCAGAAAGGCCATCGCCCACGCCATCGACAAAAAATTCGTCATCGACAAGGTCTTCCTCGGTTACGCCACGGCATCCACAGGCCCGGTGCCGAAGAACGCCCCTGAATTCTACACCGACGATGTCGAGACCTATGATTTCGATGTGGCCAAGGCCAATGCCCTGCTGGACGAGGCGGGTTATGCGCGCGGCCCGAACGGAACACGTTTCTCGCTGAAACTTCTGCCGGCGCCCTATTTCAACGAAACCAGGCAGTTCGGCTCCTATCTTCGTCAGGCGTTGCAGGAAATCGGCATCGATGCCGAGTTGGTCAACAATGATTCAGCTGCTCACCAGAAGGCGGTCTACACCGATCATGCCTTCGACCTCGCCATCGCGCCGCCGGTCTTCCGCGGCGACCCGGCAATTTCCACCACCATTCTCGTGCGTTCCGGCATTCCGGCGGGCGTCGGCTTCTCCAATCAGGGCGGTTACGAGAACAAGACGCTGGACGAATTGATCGACAAGGCGTCGATAACGGTCGACACCGCCGCGCGCACGGCGCTTTACAAGGATTTCCAGAAGCAGGTCGCCGCCGATCTGCCGCTGATCAACGTTGCCGAATGGGGCTTCATCACGGTGGCGCGCGATACCGTCAAACATGTCGCCAGCAATCCCCGCTGGGCCGTTTCCAACTGGGCGGATACCGCGGTCGATACGTAAGGACGCATCGTGAAGCGTGCAGTAACATTGCTGAAGCGAAGGGCAGTCAGCGCCATTCCGGTGCTGCTGATCGTTGTCATCTTCACTTTCGTCCTGCTTGAAAATGCATCCGGAGACGCGGTGGACGCCTATCTCGTCTCCATTGGCGGCGGCGATGCCGGGCTCAGGGATGTGTTGCGCGAACAATACGGCCTGAACGGTTCGGTATTTGCCCGTTTCTGGCTCTATGCCAGCTCGGTGCTGCGGCTCGATCTCGGCTGGTCCCTTGCCTTCGACCGGGCGGTGCTGGGGCTGATCCTCGAGCGGCTGCCGAACACGCTTCTCCTGATGGGCAGCGCCACCGCATTCGCCTTCATCCTCGGCACCGGGCTTGGCATCGTGGCCGGCGCGCGTCCCGGGGGGCTGACGGATCGCGTGCTTTCAACGCTTTCGCTGACGCTTTACGCCACGCCCGGCTTCTGGCTCGGCCTCGTGCTGGCCATCGTCTTTGCCGTTCAACTCAAATGGCTGCCCACCTCAGGCATCGAAACCATCGCTTCGGGCAAGCAGGGATTTGCAAGGGCGCTCGATATTGCCCGCCATCTCGTGCTGCCGGTCGCCAGTCTCGGCCTCATTTATCTCGCGCTTTTCCTGCGCGTCATGCGCACTGCCATGGCGGCGGTCTGGCCGCTGGATTTCGTGCTTTTTGCGCAATCCAAGGGGCTTTCCAAACGGCGGATCGTGCTGCGCCATGTCGCGCGCAACGCCGCTCTTCCGCTAGTCACCGTGCTCGGCCTGCAGGCTGCAACCATGCTGGGCGGCAGCGTGGTGATCGAAAGCGTCTTCGCGATTCCCGGTTTCGGCCGGCTGGCGCAGGAGGCGGTCAGCAGCCGCGATACGCCGCTTTTGATGGGCATTATCCTGACAAGCGCCGTCTTCGTCATTCTCGTCAATCTCGCCGTCGATATTGTCTATGCCGTTCTCGATCCGCGCATCGGCAGCGGGGAGAGACAGGCATGAGTTTCGCTCTCCGGCTGCTGCGCAGTTTCGAAGGCGCCACCGGCACCATCATACTGGTGCTGCTTGCCGTGGCGGCGCTTGCCGCCCCCCTCCTCTTTCCGGGGGACCCGCTGGCCATTGTCGGCGAACCGCTGATCGCGCCGTTCACGGATGCCACCCTGCCGCTGGGCACCGACCGGCTGGGCCGCAATGTGCTGGCCGAACTTGCCCATGGCGCACAGGCCTCCCTGCTCGTCGGCATGGGCGCCGCCGCCGCCGCGCTGGTGATCGGCACCGTCATCGGCACCATCGCCGGTTTTGCGGGCGGCCTCGTGGACGAAACATTGATGCGCGTCACCGACGCCTTCCAGATCGTGCCGAATTTCCTGCTCGCGCTCGCCTTCGTCAGCACCATCGGCCCTTCCATGCCCATCGTCATTCTCGCCATTGCGCTCGGCGCATGGGCGGATCCCGCGCGGCTGATGCGCGCGCAGGTGTTGAGCATCCGCGAGCGCGACTACGTGCAATCCGCCCGCGCCATCGGCATGCATCCGCTGGAAATCGCCTTCCGGCAAATCCTGCCCAACGCTCTGCCGCCGGTTCTGGCGCTGGCCGCCATCATTGTAGCGGCAGCCATCCTCACCGAAGCGGCACTGTCCTTTCTCGGGCTTGGCGATCCCAATATCGTCACTTGGGGTTCTATGATCGCCGAAGGACGCAACGTCCTGCGCTCGGCCGCGTTTTTGTCCGTCATCCCCGGCATCGGCCTTTTGATCACCGTTCTCGGCGTCTACCTTCTCGGCGAAGGCATCAACAGGGCGATGGCGACGAGGAGGCAAGCGCCATGAGCGGAAATGCGCTGTGCCGGATCGACGATCTCAGCGTTTTTTATGCGGCGGGCGATGCGCCGGCCTTGCAGAGTGTTTCGCTGACGATCCGGCAGGGGCAGAGGCTGGCGATCATCGGCGAAAGCGGTTCGGGAAAATCCACGCTCGGCAGAGCCATTGCCGGTCTTCTTCCCGGCAATGCACGGGTTTCCGGCGATATTTCCTGGAGCCGCGATAGCGGCCTGTTTCACGGCAGGCCACAGCCGGGGCGCGATATCGGCACGATCTTTCAGGATACCGGCGCGACGCTGAACCCGGTTCTCACCATCGGCGAACAGGTGGCGGAAGGCGCCGTGCGGCATCTCGGCCTGTCATGGAGGCAAGCGCGCGATCTTGCCCGCGACCTTCTGGACCGGGTGCGGCTGCCGCATCCCTCCCATCTGCTCACCGCCTATCCGCACCAGCTTTCCGGCGGCCAAAGGCAGCGCGTGGCGATTGCCGCTGCCATTGCCGCCAGTCCTTCGATCCTGATTGCCGACGAGGCCACGAGCGCTCTCGATACGGTCAGTCAGGCCGCCATCGCCACGCTGCTGGACGATCTGGTGCGGCAGGAGAACAAGACGCTGGTCTTCATCACCCATGATATCGGCCTTGCCTCCAGCCTTGCCGACGAGATCGCGGTTCTGCGCGCGGGGCTGCTGGTGGAACACGGCCCGACACGGCGGGTGCTTTCCGCACCCAGTCATGACTATACGCGTGCGCTGCTTGCCGATTATCTCGATCTCTCTACCCCGCCGCTCATCAGCGAGGCCGCGTCATGAACGAAGCCCTTCTGAGCGTCGACGGACTGTCGAAAGCCTATCGCACCGGCGCAAGAACGGTGGCGGCGCTTTCCGACATCTCCTTATCGCTTCAGCCCGGCGAGACGCTGGGGCTTGCCGGTCCCTCCGGCTGCGGGAAATCGACGCTGGCGCGCATTCTGATGCGGCTGGTCCCGGCCGACGAAGGCACGATCCATTTCAAAGGCCGTGACTGGCTGGCGCTTGACGGCGGCACGCTTCGCGCCGCCCGCCAGCACATGCAGATGGTGTTTCAGGACACGCATGGCGCCTTCAATCCGCGCGCCAGCGTCGAGGATGCCATCGGCGAGCCCTTGCGCATTCATCGCATGGTCAAAAGACGCGAGCGTGCGGCGGAAATACACCGCCTTCTCGAGCGCGTCGGCCTGCCCGCCGCCTATGCCGGCCGCTCGGTCTTCGAGCTTTCCGGCGGCCAAAGGCAGCGTGTCGCGATTGCACGGGCGATTGCGCTCAAACCGTCGCTTCTCATTCTGGACGAAGCCGTCTCCGCGCTCGATGTTTCGGTTCGCCGGCAAATCCTCGAACTGCTGGTGGAAATACAGCGCGAGACGGCCGTTTCCTGTATCTTCGTTTCCCATGATCTCGCGGTCATCCGGGCCGTCTGCCACCGCGTCGCCATCATGGAAGCGGGGCGGATCGTTGAAATCGGCAGGACGCGAAATATCGTCTCGGCACCGCAATCCTCGACCGCCAGAACCCTGATCGACGCCGCACCGCGCCTGACCATTGCCACGTAAGGAAAAGACATGCCCGTTCCGGATTATGCATTGCTGCTCGACCCACCTGCCTTTCCCGCGGAGCATTACGCCATTCTGGCCGACCGGCTGGCAGCCTTGATGGGCACGGGGAACGACGTCCTTCTCATACAGGCGGAAGCCGTGCTGGCGCTTGAGGCGGCGGCGACGAGCCTTGCCCGACCGGGTCTTAGAGCGCTCAACATCGTTACCAGCCCCTATGGCGCATGGTTCGGCGGCTGGCTCGCGAGAGGCGGCGCGACGGTACGCAACCTGACCGCCAGCCCGGCAAAGCCGGTCACGCTGGAGGAGGTGGAACGGGCGCTGAACGAGGGTCCGGGCTTCGATCTTCTCGCCATCGTCCATGCGGAATCGGCAAGCGGCATTCTCAACCCCCTGCCCGCCATTGCCGCGCTTGCTCGGCAAAGGGGTATCGTCACGCTCGTCGATGCCGTCGCCTCCATCGGCGGCCATGCCTTTGAGGTCGACCGGCTGGGTATCGATATCGCCGTGATCGGCCCGCAAAAGGCGCTGGCCGGCCCGGCCGGGGTTTCCGCCATTTCCGTCAGCGAAAAAGCGTGGGAGCTACTTTCCCATGGTGGTGCGCCGGAAAACTCCATGCTCTCGCTTCTGGACCAGAAGAAACTCTGGCTCGATGCCGGCCGGGGCGCGCTGCCCGGAACGCCTGCTCCGCTGGAATTCTACGCGCTGGAGGCCGCCCTTGACAGGATAGAGGCGGAAGGTCTGGCATCCGCCAATGAACGTCATGAAAGAGCGGCGGCGGCCACCCGGAACGGCATCAGGGCGCTCGGTATCCCGACCTGGGTGGAGGAGACACACGCCTCCGCCCTCGTTTCCACGGCGATCCTGCCGGATACCGTGGAAGCAAAGGCGTTCCTCGCTGCTGCATCCCAAAAGCAGGGCGCAGATATTTCCGCCGGTGTCGGCCCCGGCGCGGAACGGCTGATAAGGCTCAATCACACCGGTCGGAGGGCGCATCCGGAGGCAGTAAAAGCCAATATCGCGGCCTTCTCCAGCGCCCTGAAGAGCCTCGGCCATGCCGCAGATACCGATTCCGCACTGGAAGCGACTGAAAAAGCCTATTCTGACGCCCCTGCGAACGGCGTTTAATGCCGCTAATAGACGTTCATTGCGCCAAATCCGGCAGCGTTGGAATGTCAGTCACGACATTGTTGTTAAAAATGGTAGACAAATTCCTCGACCAATCTTGACGAAATCATGGCAACGCGCGAAACTTAACGCTACGTTAACTCGCGTGAAGAAGGGAAACGGCCATGGTAGCAGGGTTCAACATGCTCTCCTTTGACCTCTTTGGCATCGGCCGAAGGATGCCCGTCGTCAATGAGCGGGTGGAGACCGAGTTTCAGGACAAAACACCGCGCAGACCCGATGACGAGTCGCACGATGACGACCGCGATCAGGAATATGAACTGTTCTTCTGGTCGCTTTACCCGGTGATCTGAGCCACTCACAGCGGCTTGCAGGTATGAACCTTGCCAAGGACCGCGGGTTCATTCAATGATTGCCAAATGCGCCGGCCCGAAAAGAACTCTGCGAACAGAGACTTGCAACTGTTGCGCCGCCTTCTGCGGGCCAAGGATCATATGGACGCGGCGCCCCATGAGGCGTGGCCTGTTTCACGCCTTGCAAGCGTCAGCGGGGCCTCACAGGCGCACTTCGCGAGATCGTTTCGCGATGCTTTCGGCATACCCCCTCACCGCTATCTGCTAACACGGCGCGTGGAGCGCGCCGTGGCGCTGTTGCGTGACACGGACCTTCCGATCATCGACATCGCGCTGCAAACCGGCTGGAACAGCATCGGCACGTTCGGCCGTGTTTTCCGCGACGTGACGGGGGAAAACCCGAGTGAATTGCGGCGCAGGATGCGGCTTTTGCCTGCCGACCTTGAGCAGGTTCCCCATTGCTTCGTCAGCGCCGCACATCGTCCCCATCTCACAATCGCAGTTTCGGAGAAGCGCCGGCGAACGGAAAGCGGTAGGCACGGTGAGTGAAAGGGAGATAGCTCATGAAAAATGGTGTTCAACTTGTCGGGCTTTACGTTCATGACCAGGACAAAGCGCTGCAATTTTATGTCGAAAAAGTCGGATTTCGTCTGCATACGGACGCACGCAACGGCGATTATCGCTGGCTGACCGTGCAGCACCCGGACCAGCCGGATTTCCAGCTGGGCCTGTTTCGGCCGCAGGCCCCGACCGTTGATGAGGCGACGGCGCAGGATCTGAACGAAGCCGTGGCCAAAGGCGCCATGCCGCCGCTGGTTCTGGTGGTCGAGGATTGTAAGAAAGCCTTTGACGCCATGCACAAATGCGGCGTCGAATTCACCCAGGAACCGATCGCCCGCTACGGCTCGGTGGATGCGAGCTTCCGCGATCCTTCCGGCAATGGCTGGAAGCTCGTTCAGGCCCGCTGAAGCGCCGATGTGTCACATTCCATCATGGATGTTTTTTCTTGGGGGCGACTTTGATCTTGCGAAACTGGATAAGGCAGGGCCATCGGTGGCTGGGCATTCTGCTGACCGTCACCATTCTGGCGAACTTCGCTTCGATGGCCTTCGGCCCGACGCCACCGATGATCGTTTATGCTCCACTGGTGCCGCTGACTTTGCTTGTTCTCAGCGGGCTTTACATGTTCTTCCTGCCGTATTTAGGAAAGCCGCCAGCCCCATCGGGGAAGTAAGCAGGTAAGCAATGAGGCTATCGCGCCCTTCGGCCGCCCGCACGGTTCACGCGGTTGCGAAGCACGGTATCCAAAATGTTTCGGCCCCGGGTTTTACCCCGGGGCCGATTAAAAAGCGGTCGGCAAAACTGCCTAACCTTAGTGGTTGTCGCGCGGCAGGCCCTTGGTCTGGGCGATGCGCTGATACTTCACGGCCGGTTCCAGAACCGCGCCGGTTTCCATCTGGCTGACGATACCGCGCTGGATTTCCTGCCATGGCGTCTGGTGATCGGGGAACTTGTAACCGCCCTCAGCCGACAGCGCCTCGTAACGCTTGGCCAGTTCCTCGCCGGAAATCAGGATATCCGCCTTGCCACGGCCCACATCGATGCGGACGCGGTCACCCGTCTGCAGGATGGCGAGGCCACCACCGGCCGCCGCTTCCGGGGAAGCGTTGAGGATGGACGGGCTGCCCGACGTGCCGGACTGACGACCATCGCCGATGCAGGGCAGCGAATTGACGCCTTCCTTCAGGAGATAATCGGGCGCGCGCATGTTAACCACTTCCGCCGCACCCGGATAACCGATGGGACCGGCGCCGCGCATGAAGAGGATGGTGTTGGCGTCGATCTTCAGCGACGGATCGTCGATGCGGTGATGGTAGTCCTCCGGACCGTCGAACACCACAGCTCGGCCTTCGAAGGCTTCCGGATCGTTCGGGTTGGAGAGGTAACGGTTGCGGAACTCTTCCGAAATCACGCTCGTCTTCATGATGGCGGAGGAGAACAGGTTGCCGCGCAGGACGCGGAAGCCGGCACGTTCCTTGAGCGGCTGCTCATAGGGACGGATGACCTTCTCGTCTTCGATGATCGCGCCACGGCAGTTTTCGCCGATGGTCTTGCCGTTGACGGTCATGGCGTCTTCCATGATCAGTCCCTGGTTCATCAGCTGATTGACGACAGCGGGAACGCCGCCGGCATGGTAATAATCCTCGCCGAGATATTCGCCTGCCGGCTGCAGGTTGACAAGCAGCGGCACGTCTTCGCCATAGGTCTGCCAATCATCCACCGTCAGCTCGACGCCGACGTGACGCGCGAGGCCGTTCAGGTGGATCGGCGCATTGGTGGAGCCGCCGATGGCCGAGTTGACGCGGATGGCGTTGATGAAGGCATCCTTGGTCATGATATCGGAAGGCTTCAGGTCTTCCTTGACCATTTCAACGATGCGCAGGCCGGTGAGGTAGGAAACTTCCTGGCGGTCACGGTAAGGCGCCGGGATGGCGGCGGAGCCCGGAAGCTGCATGCCGAGCGCTTCGGCAAGCGAATTCATGGTCGTCGCCGTGCCCATTGTGTTGCAATAGCCGGTGGAGGGAGCCGACGAGGCGACGAGCTTGACGAAGCCCTGATAATCGATCTCGCCCTTCGCCAGCAGTTCGCGCGCCTTCCAGACGATGGTGCCGGAACCGGTGCGCTCGCCACGGAACCAGCCGTTCAGCATGGGGCCGACGGAAAGGGCGATGGCCGGAATGTTGACGGTGGCCGCCGCCATAAGACAGGCAGGCGTGGTCTTGTCGCAGCCGATGGTCAGAACGACGCCATCGAGCGGATACCCGTAAAGCACTTCCACGAGGCCGAGATAGGCAAGGTTACGGTCGAGACCAGCCGTCGGGCGCTTGCCGGTTTCCTGGATCGGATGCACCGGAAATTCGATGGCGATGCCGCCCGCTTCACGGATGCCTTCGCGCAGGCGGTTCGCCAGTTCCAGATGATGGCGGTTGCAGGGCGAAAGGTCCGAACCGGTCTGCGCAATGCCGATGATCGGGCGGTCGGACTGAAGCTCGGCCTGGCTGAGACCGAAGTTCATGTAACGCTCGAGATAAAGCGCGGTCATATCCGCGTTGGCGGGATTGTCGAACCACGCGCGCGAGCGAAGCTTGCCTCCCTTGCCCTGGGTTGCGGGAAGATTGTCGGATGTAGTCATGATGCGGGTCTCCAGCCGGAAGTGGCCAACGGTAAAATATTACGAAATGCGACAAGCTTATGTTGTGCGCAAGGAAAATGGAATCAGCTTTCGGAGATCACGCATAACCGACAGAGCAGCCCCAGACGAGTGATTTGGAGCTGTTCTTCGGCTTTAGCCGAATATTTTTCGGCATTTACGATGATACCGGCGTCGCGCAACGGCCTCTTCCTCCCTGCCTTGCCGGAATGCGTCTGGCCCGATGGCCCGGCACTCCGCCTCAGTCTGATATCTTTATTTATATTACTATTAGATGCCGTCATTGACTGTCAAGCCACATCGCGGGCCATTTTCGGTGTGTTCAGACAGGGCAAGAGTATAATTTATTTCCGCCCAAACCATTGATTTATTGTATTTTATGACAAAATTTAGTCGCGCTTCGTGAAAGCCAAATTGTGAAAAGGCTAAAAAACCACTTTTCAAGAGTATTACTATATGCTCATAGTGTCGCCGTCACGCTGACATCATCTCTGGGAGGATAAGATGAGAAAAGCTCTTGCGGCATTCACTGTCGCCGTTTCCGCATGCCTTGCATCCAGTGTTTCCGCACAATCGCTTACCGTCGGCTTCTCGCAGATCGGTTCGGAATCCGGCTGGCGCGCGGCTGAAACAACCGTCACCAAGCAGCAGGCGGAGAAGCGCGGCGTCACGCTAAAATTCGCCGACGCACAGCAGAAGCAGGAAAACCAGATCAAGGCCGTTCGCGGCTTCATCGCGCAGGGCGTCGATGCGATCCTGATCGCTCCGGTCGTCGCAACCGGCTGGGACGCCGTGCTGAAGGAAGCCAAGGAAGAAAATATCCCTGTCATTCTGCTCGACCGCCAGATCGAGGCTTCGGATGATCTTTACCTCACCGCCGTAACCTCCGATCAGGTTCATGAAGGCAAGGTTGCCGGCGACTGGCTGGTCAAGGATGTTGGTTCCAAGGACTGCAAGGTCGTTGAATTGCAGGGCACGACCGGCTCTTCGCCCGCCATTAACCGCAAAAAGGGCTTCGAAGAGGCGATTGCCTCACACAAGAACATCAAGATCGCACGCTCGCAGACGGGTGACTTCACCCGCACCAAGGGCAAGGAAGTGATGGAAAGCTTCATCAAGGCCGAAGGCGGCGGCAAGGATATCTGTGCGGTCTACGCTCACAATGACGACATGGCCGTCGGCGCGATCCAGGCGATCAAGGAAGCCGGCCTTAAGCCCGGAACCGACATCAAGGTCGTTTCCATCGATGCCGTGCCTGATATCTTCAAGGCCATGGCGGCCGGCGAAGCCAACGCCACCGTCGAACTGACGCCTGACATGGCTGGCCCTGCCTTCGACGCGCTCGAAGCCTATCTGAAGGAAAAGAAGGCCCCGCCGAAGTGGATTCAGACCGAATCCAAGCTCTACACGGCGTCTGACGACCCGATGAAGGTCTACGAGGCGAAGAAGGGTCTGGGTTACTGATACCCCATTCTTCGGAAGGAGCGGCGCGTCGTTCGTGCCGCTCCATCATGGCATTCTTCATGCGGAACCTGCTCAATGTCCGAAACGGCACCACTTCTGGAAGCACGCGCCATCGGCAAATCCTTTTTGGGGATCACGGCGCTCGATGGCGTCGATTTTTCGCTTGGACATGGTGAAATCCATGCCCTGCTCGGCGAAAACGGCGCGGGTAAATCGACGCTCATCAAAATCCTGACCGGCGTTTATCACCGCGACAGCGGCTCGATCTTTCTGGAGGGCGCAGAGATTTCGCCCGCCAATGTGGGTGAGGCGCAGGCGCTGGGCATCGGCACGGTCTATCAGGAAGTGAACCTTCTCGAAAACCTGACGGTTGCCGAAAACCTGTTTCTCGGCCGCCAGCCGCGCCGCTTCGGGCTGATCGACCGCGGCACGATGCAGAAGAAATCGCAGGCGCTGCTTGCCCAATACGGGTTGTCCATCGACGTCAACGCGCTTCTCTCCAGCTATTCCGTGGCCATCCGGCAGATCATCGCCATTGCCCGCGCCGTCGATCTTTCCGGCAAGGTGCTGGTGCTGGACGAACCGACCGCCAGCCTTGATGCCCATGAGGTCGAGATGCTGTTTGGCGTCTTGAGAAACCTGCGCGCACGCGGCATCGGCATCGTCATCATCACCCACTTCCTCAATCAGGTCTATGATATCGCCGACCGGGTGACGGTGCTGCGCAACGGCCGCCTCGTCGGCACCCGCGACATCGGCAGCCTGCCCCGTTCCGAACTGATCTCGATGATGCTCGGCCGCGAGCTTCAGCACATCACCCATGACCATCAGGCGACCGAAGATACGGTTGCCGAGGGTGAGCCGCCGATCCGTTTCGAAGGTTACGGCAAACGCGGCAGCATCGCGCCTTTCGATCTCGGCATCCGGCCGGGAGAGATTGTCGGCGTCGCCGGGCTGCTGGGTTCGGGCCGGACGGAAACAGCCTTCCTGTTGTTCGGCATCGACCGGCCCGATACCGGCACGGCGACAATCGACGGAAAGGCTGCGGCGATTTCGTCTCCTGAAGCCGCCATCTCGGCCGGGTTCGGTTTCTGTCCGGAAGAGCGCAAGACGGACGGCATCATCGGCGACTTTTCCGTCACAGATAATATTGCATTGGCGCTTCAGGCACGGCAGGGCTGGGCACGGCCGCTGTCGCGCCGACAGAAGGCGGAACTGGCCGAAAGCTTTATCAAGTCGCTCGATATCCGCCCGGCCGATCCCGAGCGGCCGATCAAATTCCTGTCCGGTGGCAACCAGCAGAAGGCCATTCTGGCGCGCTGGCTCGCCACCCATCCCCGGCTTCTGATCCTCGACGAGCCGACACGCGGCATCGATATCGGCGCGCATGCGGAAATCCTGAAAATGATCGAAAAACTCTGCAGCGAGGGCATGTCGCTCGTCGTCATCTCCTCCGAACTGGAAGAGCTTACCGCAGTTGCCCATCGTGTGGTCGTGCTCTCCGACCGCCGCCATGTCAGCGAATTGAAGGGCGGCGAAGTGACCGCCGACAACATCATGCGGGCGATTGCCGATGCGGCGAAAACGGAGGCGGCGTGATGGTGGCAGTGACACGACGCCTAAAAAGGCTTGCTCCCCAGCTTGCCGCGCTCTTCATCATTCTGGCAGCGATTACAATCCTTTCGCCGGGTTTCCTGCATGTCTCGTTTCAGAACGGCCGGCTCTACGGCAGTCTGGTGGATATTCTCGTTCGCGCCGCACCGGTCGCGCTGTTGACCATCGGCATGACGCTGGTCATCGCCACCAAGGGCATCGATCTGTCCATCGGCGCTGTCATCGCCATCTGCGGCGCGGTTGCGGCCACGCTCATCAGCAACGGCCATTCCATTCCTTCGGTCATCGTCATCTCGCTTGCGGTGGGCATTGCCTGTGGCCTCTGGAACGGTGTGCTCGTCGCCCTTCTCGACATACAGCCGATCATCGCCACGCTCATCCTGATGGTGGCGGGGCGCGGCATCGCCCAGCTCATTACCGAAGGCGTCATTCTCACCTTCAACAATGACAGCTTTTCCGCTATCGGTTCCGGCTCGTTTGCGGGCATTCCGCTGCCCGTCATCATCTGGGTGGCGGCGGCGCTGACGATCGGCCTTCTGGTGCGCAAGAGCGCGCTCGGTTTCCTGATCGAGGCGACCGGCATCAATCGTCGCGCGGCAGCGCTTGCCGGCGTGCGGGCGCGCTTCCTGCTGTTCTTCGTCTATGCGGTTTCCGGCCTCTGCGCAGCCATCGCCGGTATGATCGTGACTGCCGATATTCGCGGCGCGGATGCCAACAATGCCGGGCTTTGGCTGGAACTGGACGCCATATTGGCGGTAGTCATCGGCGGCACGTCGCTGAATGGCGGGCGCTTCTCCATCACCGCCTCGCTGATCGGCGCGCTCATTATCCAGACGATCAATACCGGCATTCTCGTTTCGGGCTTTCCGCCGGAATTCAACCTCATCATCAAGGCCGGCATCATCATGGTGGTGCTGACGCTGCAATCGCCAGCGATCATGACGGTGCTGGGCTTCGTGAAAGCGCCGAAGCCACACGCCAAACCGGCGGCCACCAATGGCATGACCAAGGAAGGAACCGCGCGATGATCCACAGCCGCAACCTGCCCTTCCTCACCACCCTGACGATCTTCGTCATCGCCTATCTCCTCTGCGTGCTGCAATATCCGGCGATCTTTTCCACGCGGGTGATCGGCAACCTTCTGACCGACAATGCCTTCCTCGGCATAGCGGCGGTCGGCATGACCTTCGTCATCCTGTCTGGCGGCATCGATCTGTCCATCGGTTCGGTCATCGCCTTCACCAGCGTCTTCGTCGCCGTCATGGTCGGCACCTATAATATCCATCCGCTGCTCGCCTTCGCCATCGTGCTGGTTGTCTCGACGCTGTTTGGCTGCCTGATGGGGGCGATGATCCGCTTCCTGTCGATCCCACCTTTCGTGGTGACGCTGGCGGGCATGTTTCTGGCGCGCGGCGCGGCTTACCTCATCTCCACCCAGTCCGTGCCGATCTCGCATCCCTTCATCGATGCGATACAGGGCTTCTATTATCGCTTCCCCGGCGGCGGCAGGCTGACGGCGCTCGCCATGCTGATGCTTCTCGTCTTCGCCGCAGGCATGCTGATCGCCAGCCGCACCCGCTTCGGCGCCAATGTCTATGCGCTTGGCGGCAACCCGCAATCGGCCGAGTTGATGGGCGTGCCGATCGGGGCTACGACCATCGGCATCTATGCGCTTTCCGGTTTCCTCTCCGGTCTCGCCGGCATCGTCTATACGCTCTACACTTCGTCAGGTTATTCGCTGGCGACGGTGGGGGTGGAGCTCGACGCCATCGCCGCCGTCGTCATTGGCGGCACGCTTTTGACCGGCGGCACGGGGCTGGTGGCGGGAACCTTCATCGGCCTTCTGATCCAGGGCTTGATCCAGACCTACATTGTTTTTGACGGGACGCTTTCCTCCTGGTGGACGAAAATCGTCATCGGTGTGCTGCTTTTCGTCTTCATCGTGTTGCAGCGCGCAATCATCTGGTATTCAAACAGGAGACTGGCCGGACCGCATCCGGCATAATTGCCAAGGGAGGCTTGCTTGGGGCTGCTCGAAACGACGATAAGCGGGCGAAAACGCCGGAACAGCCACGCCCATGTGGTCTCCGAACTCGGCAGCGCCATCGTCTCGGGCAGAATTGCGGAAGGCTCCCTGCTGCCCAATGACGCGGAACTTTCCATGCGCTTCGGCGTCTCGCGCACCGTGCTGCGCGAAACCATGAAGACGCTGGCGGCCAAGCGGCTGGTCGAACCCAAGGCGAAGGTCGGCACCCGCGTTCTCGACCGCTCAAGCTGGAACTTCTTCGATCCGGATGTGCTGGGCTGGCGCTGCGAGGCCGGCATAGACCAGGAATTCGTCACGCATCTGGCGGAGATCCGCCTGGCGCTGGAACCGGCGGCGGCAGCGGCAGCGGCCCTGCAGGCCTCCAATGACGATATCGTTTCGCTTTACGTCATCGCCGCCAAATTCGACAATCCGAAACATACGCCGGAAAGCATCGCCAAGGTCGATCTCGAATTCCACCTTGCCGTGGCGCATATGTCCGGCAATCCCTTCATGCGCTCGGCAAGCGGGCTGATCGAAGCAGCACTTGCCATTTCCTTCCAGCTCTCGTCGCCGGCCGCTTCGCCTGGCACCATCGCCGAAATCGCGTCCAATCATCTGCGCATCGTGCATGCGATTGCGGCGCGTGACGCGGATGCGGCGGTGAAAGCCATGCGCCACGTGATCGAGGTCGGTAAAGACCGGACGCAGAAGGCGATCAAGACGGTTTGAGGAGTTGTAAGACCCGCAGGAATGCGGGTCCGTTTTCTCCAACCAATTATCCCTGCGATGCCTCGACCTGCGGCACCACGCCACGGCGCGACGCCATCAGCGATGCGCCGAGAAGGGCGGCAATCGCCACGAAGACGAAGACCATCGTCGCCCCCTGAAGATCGATCAACAGGCCGCCCAGAACCGCACCGCTGGAAATGGCGATCTGGAACGTGGTGAGCAGCAGCGCGCCAGCACTTTCCGCCTCATCGGAAGCGGCCCGCGTGATGAAGCTCTGCACACTGACCGGGAGCGCACCGAAGGCAAAACCCCAGGAGGCGATGGCAAGGCCAGCAATCAGGGGTGACGCACCCGCAACGACCAGAACGGAAGCCGATGCCGCGATGAGAGTCGCGGCGAACGTCACTGCCCATGCCGTGTTTTTCTCGGAGAGGAAACCGCCGAAAAGATTGCCGAAAAAGCCGCTGACACCATAAACCAGAAGGACGAGGGAAATCGCCTCGACGCCAAGAAGCGTGACGTCTTCCAGGAATGGACGGACATAGGTGAAACCGGCAAAGTGACCCGCAACGATGAATAGCGTCGTCAGAAGGCCGATCCGAACCTGCGGCCGCTGCAACAGCCGGAACATGGTGGAAAGACCGGGTGCGCCAGCCGGCGGCAGCGACGGAACGGTGAGCAATTGCACGAAAAGTGCGATGACACCGAGCGCACCCGCAACCACAAAGGCCGAGCGCCAGCCAAGCGTCGCGCCGATCCATGCGCCCACCGGCGCTGCACAGACGGTGGCGACCGAAACCCCTGTCAGGATGATGGCCATGGCGCGCGGCATCTTCTCAAGCGGCACCAGCCTCAGCGCCAGCGCCGCCGACATGGCCCAGAAGCCGCCAAGGCCGATGCCGAGCAGGACGCGCGAGGCGAACAGCATGAAAAGACCGTTGGCGAAGGCGGCCAGCGTGCTGGAAATGATCAGCAGCGTGGTCAGCCCAAGCAATGTCCAGCGACGGTCGATGCTGCGTGTGCCGATGACGACGCCGGGGCCGGCGACCGCCGCGACCAGCGCCGTAACGGTGATGGATTGACCGGCAATGCCGGAGCTGACGGCGAGATCGACCGAAAGCGGCGTGAGAAGGCTGACCGGCAGGAACTCCGCCGTCACCAGCCCGAAAACGCCGAGCGAAAGCGAAACCACGGCCGCCCATTTCGCATCCGGCTCTGTCTTGCGCGGCACATATTCAAGCTCGTTTATGGTCCGGTTGTTCATGAAAATCTCCTGATGCGCATTCCCGGAATGCGTCCTGAAACGGAAAGGCAAAGTGGTGAAACCGGTGGGAGCCCGGTTCAACAACCGTAAATCGATGCACATAAGCTATGCGTGACATCCCGGCGTTTCCATGCTAGAAAATCCATATTCCTTAACCAAACATCCGAATTTGCGAGCAAGCCATGAATGATGCCCTGACCGAAATGTTGCGTGGCCTGAGGCTCGATGGTGTCGAATACGGCCGGTGCCGCATGGCCACACCCTGGGCGACGGCTTTTCCCGAACAGGAAGCCGCGCGGTTTCATTTCATCGGCGTCGGTCAGGCGAAATTGCTGAAACCTTCCGGGGAATGGCTGACGCTGACCTGCGGCGACGCCGTGCTTCTGCCGCGAGGGCACGCCCATGTGCTGGGCAGTGGCGAGGATGTGAAGCCCGCCCTTTTCGACCGCTTCGGCAAGAAGGAAGTCTGCCAGGGCATCTTCGACATGGAATGCGCGAGTGCCGGCGGCGATACCGTGGCCTTTACCGCCTCGATGCGTTTCAACATGGACAATCTGCACCCGCTGCTGCAGCTGATGCCGGATGTGATGCTGACCAGCGATCTGGCCAAAAGCGACCCGGCTATCCCCCATCTGCTTGAAGCCATGACGCGCGAGGTGGAGCTGAACCGCGTGGGCGCGGGCGGCATTCTGGCACGGCTTGCCGATGTGCTGACCGCGACGTTGATCCGCACATGGGTGGAATATGGCTGCGGCGATTCCAGCGGCTGGCTGGCCGCCGTGCGCAATCCCGAACTCGGGCGGGTGCTGGCCGCCATCCACCTCAACCCCGAAAAGGACTGGAGCGTGGAGGAGCTTGCCTCGCTGATGGGCGCATCCCGCTCCAGTTTCGCGGAACGTTTCACCCGCATAGTGGGCGAAAGCCCGGCCCGTTACGTGGTGCGAGTGCGCATGCATCAGGCGCGGCTGTGGCTGCGCGAAGGCATGCGCGTGACGCTGGCGGCGGAAAAGCTCGGTTACGATTCCGAAGCCTCCTTCAGCCGCGCCTTCAAACGCGTGCTCGGCGCGCCGCCCAGCCAGTTCCGCAGGAAGGACACGGCCGGGCTGGAGGATGCGGCATAAGAATGTGTCTCAGTGGAAATTGCGGGAAATGACCTTTATCCGCTCCACCTCATCTTCATCATCGACTGTAGCCGGCGGGCGCTTCCTAATAGTGCGATGATCCTCCGGCGACATTCCGTGGTGGAACTCATCGCCGCGCCCATGCGGCAGGGGAAAGGCACGGTTGCGCTCACCCACACTTGCCAGCGCTTCCGACAAATCGGTCAGCCGGTGGGCGACCAGATGCACCACCTCGCCTTCCCGCTGGATCTTGCCGTAAATGCCGACCATGCCGGCAGACAGCACCACACGCCGGTATTTTTCGAAGGTCTTGACCCAAAGGACAGCATTGGCAATGCCGGTCTCGTCCTCCAGCGTCATGAAGATCACGCCCTTTGCCGAGCCGGGACGCTGGCGCACCAGCACCAGACCCGCCGTTTCCAGCCATGTACCATCCCGAACGCGCACCGCCTCCGCACAGGTGACGATGCGGCGGCGGGAAAGATCGCGCCGCAGGAAGGTCATGGGATGTTCGCGCAGCGTCAGCCCCACATGACCGTAATCCTGCACCACCTCGCCACCATCAGTCATGGGCCTGAGCGCAACGGAGGGCTCCTGAAGCTCTTCGATAACGGCATCTTCCCTGACGGCAGCGGCGGCGAAAAGCGGCAGCGGCTCATCCCGCAAAGCCTTGATGGCCCAGAGCGCTTCGCGTCTGGCAAGCGAAAGCGATGGCAGAAAGGCATCGGCTTCGGCGAGACAGACAAGGGCGGCGGCAGGAACGCCCGCCCTTCGCCAAAGATCGTCGACGGAGGCGAAAGGCCGATCCTGCCGGGCGGCGACGATTTTTGCAGCATGGTCATTGGAAAGCCCCTTCACAAGACGCATGCCAAGCCGCACGGCATAGCGTTCTTTGCCTTCCGCATTCATCTCGCCTGTTGGCTCAAGCGTGCAATCAAACCGGCTTTCATTGACACATACCGGGCGGACCTCCACCCCATGATCGCGCGCATCGCGCACGATCTGCGCCGGGGCGTAAAAGCCCATGGGCTGCGAATTCAGAAGCGAGGCACAGAAAATATCCGGATGATGGCACTTCAGCCATGCGGAAGCATAGGCAATCAGCGCGAAGGACGCCGCGTGGCTTTCCGGGAAACCATAACTGCCGAACCCTTCGAGCTGTTTGAAGATGCGTTTGGCGAAGTCCTCGTCATAGCCGCGTTCCACCATGCCATCGATCAAATCCTGCTGGAACTTGGAGATCGTGCCGACATTCTTGAAAGTCGCCATCGCGCGGCGCAACTGGTCCGCCTTGCCGGGAGAAAAACCGGCGCAGTCGATGGCAATCTTCATGGCCTGCTCTTGGAATAGCGGGACACCCAGCGTCTTTTCGAGAATATTTTTAAGCTCTGGTTTTTCATATCGAACGGGCTCTTTTCCCTGACGGCGCCGCAAATATGGGTGGACCATATCTCCCTGAATGGGACCGGGACGAACGATAGCGACCTGAATGACAAGATCGTAAAATTCGACGGGCTTCAAACGGGGCAACATTGACATCTGCGCCCGGCTTTCGATCTGGAAAGTGCCTAGCGTGTCTGCCTTTTGAATCATTGCAAATGTTGCAGGATCATTCGGCGGCATCGCAGCGAGATCGTATTTCTCTCCAGTACGCGCTTCCAACAGATCGAAGCCACGCTTCATGCAGGAGAGCATTCCAAGCGCTAAGCAATCCATTTTCATGAACCGCACGATATCGATATCATCCTTATCCCATTCGATGATCTGTCGATCGTTCATGGTAGCTGGTTCAATCGGGACGAGCTCATCTAACCGATCGTGGGAAAGCACGAAGCCGCCAGGATGCTGACT
Source organism: Agrobacterium sp. ST15.13.015 (assembly GCF_027871645.1). NCBI lineage: Bacteria > Pseudomonadati > Pseudomonadota > Alphaproteobacteria > Hyphomicrobiales > Rhizobiaceae > Agrobacterium > Agrobacterium sp. ST15.13.015. Next base: position 25,136 of record NZ_JAQAHF010000018.1, on the reverse strand, counting down.
GTGATGGCGTGGCGTGCCAACAAGCTGATTGGCTAATTCAAAAGCGAGTTGCAGGCGGCGATCCTCTGTATTGAGGTTCAATTCCTTGACCTGTTTTTCGCCAACGCCCTCGCTCCAGCGCCAGACCTGCGAGGATAGAAGTTTGGTCAGATCTTCTGGCAGACCTAGTACTTTACCAACATCTCGCAATGCCCCTCGACCACGATAGCGGGTGACGACGGAACAAAGCGCGGCTTTATCGTGGCCATAGGTTTTGTAGACCCATTGAATAATTTCCTCACGCCGCTGATGCTCGAAATCCACATCGATATCAGGCGGTTCACCCCGGTTTTCGGAAACGAAACGTTCAAAGACGAGATTGCTGAAGCGAGCAGGATCAATGGCAGTGATACCAAGGACGAAACAGATAACCGAGTTTGCCGCCGAACCGCGTCCTTGGCACAAGATATCCATCTTACGCGCCTGTTTGACGATAGCACTCACGGTCAGAAAATAGGGGGCGTAATTTAACCTGCCGACAACATCTAACTCATGATGCAGCGCCTTCTCCACCTTTTCCGGCAGACCATGCGGATAACGCCCCGGCACCGCTTCCCATACCATCTTCTCCAGCGCCTGCTGCGCCGTCAGCCCCGGCAGGCTGCGCTCCTCGGGATATTGATAGACCAGCTCCTCCAGCGAAAATTTGCAGCGCTTCGCGATTTCGAGACTGCGGGCCAGCGCCTCGGGGTAACGGACAAACAGCCGGTGCATCTCTTCCGGCGGTTTCATGTAACGGTCGGCGTGGCGCTCGCGGCGGAAACCGGCCTCATCGATGGTGCAATTGTGCCTTATGCAGGTGACGACATCCTGCAGCATGCGCCGTTCCGGCACATGAAAAAGCACGTCATTGGTGACAACAGTCGGCACACCAGCCGCTTCGGCCATAGCTGACAGTTCGAAAAGCCGCATCTGGTCGTTGGGGCGTCTTCTGAGGCTAAGCGCCATATAGGCCCGGTCCGCAAAAGCTGTCTTCAGCCGGCGCAGGCGAAGCGCGCATAGATCGTCGGCCAGATCGGCGAGCAGCACCACGATCAGACCTTCGCCGTAGGCGACGAGATCGTCCCAAGCAAGCCGGCATTTTCCCTTGCCGCCCCTTTTCTTGCCGATGGAAAGCAGCCGGCAAAGCCGGCCGTAGGCCGGGCGATCCATGGGATAGGCAAGCACGGAGATATCGTCATCCAGATCGAGACGACAGCCGATGACGAGGCGGATGCCAAGCTTGTTCGCCGCCTCGTAAGCGCGGGGAATGCCCGCAAGACTGTTGCGATCGACAATGCCGAGCGCCTCGATGCCCAGATTTTTGGCCTGTTCAAACAGTTCGTCGCAGGAGCTTGCACCGCGCAGGAAGGAAAAATGCGTGGTCACCTGCAATTCGGCATAACGCGGCGCGCTCATGCGAAAACCCCGTGAATGAACCAGCCCTGAGAACCAGTCTCGATATGTTCGCCATCGCCTGAGCGGAAAATCCAGAAGCGCTCGCCGCTTTCATTTTCCACCGTGAAATAATCGCGCACGGCGGCCTTTTCCCGGTCGCGTTTCCACCATTCGCCGAACACCCGCTCCGGCCCGTCGGCGCGCCGCACATTGTGGCGCACGCCTTTCCAGAGGAAATAACGCGGCGGATGGTCCGGCAGCAGCGCCAGCGTTTCGATGGGTTCCGGCCTTGCAAAAAGCCTGACCGGGCGCGGCCAGTGGCCGGGCCAGCCGAGCCTATCCTCAGGTGCCAGCGCCGCAACCCGGGCAACGGAGCGTTCCGGCACATCGCTTGCCACCGCCGCATAACGATAGACCCGGTGGCCGCGATTGAGAATGACATCGACCGTATCGGCGATGTCCGCACGGCCTTCCTCCAGAAGCGAGGATCGGGCCTGCGCGGCGACAAGCGGCTCGGCATGGGTGGCGGTCAGCACCATCATCTCGATGCCGAAACCGGGATCGATGGTATCGATCCGGTCGGTCAAAAGCCGGACAAGCTGTTTGACATCGCGCACCGGTCTGGAGGTGCCGGCCCGCACCGCCTGCAGGCCGCTATCGACCCGGTGCAGCACCAGATCGACACGGCGAGCGCCGAGGCCGCGCTTTTCCAGCGCGATACAAAGGTCAGCAACCAGTTTTTGCGTATAGCGGGCAATCGTCTCCGCCGCTGCAATGGGTTCGGGAAAGGCGCGCCGCACCTCCACCAGCTCGGCCACGCGCACCGGTTCGATGGGTTCACCGATCTCCCCCAAAGCCTGAGAAAGACGGCGCACGAGTTCGGGGCCGAAACGCAGGGTGAGCGGCGCACGCGGCGCATCGGCCAGCTCGCCGATGCTGCGGAAACCGAGCACCTTCAACTCGGAAACGATCCGCTCTTCCAGCCTCAACGCGGCAAGTGGCAAGCCGCTGACCGCCACACGCTGCCCGCCCGGCGGCACGATGCTGATCGCCTCACGGCCAAAACGCGCCAGCGCATGGGCCGCTCCCCAGCTATCGGCAATGGCGGCGCGGGCGCTAAAGCCGGCGGCATGCAGGCGGTTGACCATGCCGCTCAGCATCAGCGCCTCATTGCCGTGCAGATGGTCCGCCCCCGCCGTGTCCAGCACCAGCCCGTCCGGTAGGTCGGCGGCGACGATGGGTGCATAGATGCGCAGGAAATGAAAGGCCAGCTGTTGCAGGGCGCGGGCATCTCCATCGGCATCCAGATCTTCCACGAGAAGGCCCGGCACCAGCGCCTGCGCCTTGCTGACCGGCGTGCCGTGCCGGATGCCCACCGCCTTTGCCGCCTTGTCGAGCGCCAGCACCAGCCGGCGGCTGCCATGGCGGCCAATCATGACCAGCGGCTTTTCAACCGGCGGCGCGTCCTTGCCCGAAAGACGCCGGAAACGATCCGTCGGCCATGTCGGCAGGTAGAGCGAGACGACCCTTTGCATCACAGGCTTCCACTTCAAATTCGGCACTTTCGCCGCCGCGACATCGCAAAAGTTCCAGAAACCAGTGCGGCCTGCCCACCCCCGGTACCGGCAAGGGGGATGAGGGTCGGACGGAGATGCGCCAGCGGGTCATCGCCGCCGTCGGCTCGCCGAACAGCGCCGCATCGGCCGCACGCCGGAAACGACGAATGGCGATGCCGGTAACACCGGAGGTTTCCGCCGCCAGTTGCAGCCGCCGCGAGGCATTCATCGGCAGCTTCGCCAGCTCGCCCATCACCGCGCCGAAACCGTTGCAGCGTAAGCCCTCCTCGAAACAATCGAGCACGCCTTTCTCATCGCGGCATTCAACGATGATGACCCGGTTCTGCGACAGGCCGGCCTGCATCAGCCCCGGCATGAACAGATCCCGGCGGGTGACACACCATAAAACCTTGCCGGAAAGCCGTGCCGCCACACCGGCCGCAAAAAGGGCGGCCGCCGCGCCATCGGCAGCGCCATTGCCGCCGCCGCTCACCTCATGCAGGCAACCGAGCTTCAGCCCGCCTCCCGGCAGGCGATGGTCGATGGCATCCACGCCGAAAGGCAAGGTCTCGTGCAGGCGCGGAGCGCCGTTACCGATCCTTTCCAGCCTTTCACGCAGCTCTTCGACAACGAGCAACTGATCCGCGCGCTTTTGCATGGCATGACAGGTTTCAATTCCGGTTATTCATCTTTATTGTTCCTGTTTTGTTCCTATTTCAGCAAAGAGTCAAGCAATAGGCTGCCGGTCTTCAACAGTTTGCACGGGAAGAGAGGATTCTGGCCTTGCGGCCCTCTGCCCTGCCGTTAAAACGGAATTGTCCGCCGCACCTGTTTTACCCTGACAGCCGCCCGGCAACGGACATCATGGTTTGGAGGAACCGCCGATGATCGCCAGCATTCTGATTGCCGTGGTTGCGGCCATCCATATTTACATCGTCATTCTGGAAATGCTGCTGTGGGAAAAACCAGCCGGCCGCAAGGCCTTCGGTCTTTCGGCGGATTTTGCCCGGCAGACGAAAGTACTGGCCGCCAATCAGGGACTGTATAACGGTTTTCTCGCAGCGGGGCTGATCTATGGGCTGATGCAGGGCGATGAAGGGCTGAGCTTCAAGGTTTTCTTCCTGACCTGCGTTCTGGTGGCCGGTATTTTCGGCGCCATCACCGCCAATATGAAGATCCTGTTCATTCAGGCATTGCCGGCATTGTTCGCGCTCGGCTTCCTCTGGATCGGAGCATGAACCGATGAGCGCATGGAACGATCACAGCGCAAAAGACGCCCTCAACCGGATTTTCATGGCGGCAGTCGCAAGCGCCGATCCGGCAAAGGCGCTGCAACACCACCTTCCCTCCCCGCCCAAAGGCCGCTGCGTTGTGGTGGGCGCCGGCAAGGCTTCGGCCGCCATGGCTGCCGCGCTCGAAGCGGCATGGCCGCATGTCGATCTTTCCGGTGTGGTGGTGACGCGTTACGGCCATGCCGTCCCGACTGCGCGCATCGAGATCATCGAAGCTTCGCATCCGGTGCCGGACGATAAGAGCGCGGAAGCGGCAAAACGCATTCTCGCAGCCGTTGAAGGCTTGACGGCGGACGACATGGTCATCGCGCTGATTTCCGGCGGCGGTTCGGCGCTGATGGTGGCACCTGCCGAAGGCATGACGCTTGCCGACAAGATGGCCGTCAATCGTGCCCTTTTGGCCAGCGGCGCGACGATTTCCGAAATGAACGCCGTGCGCAAACATCTCTCCCGCATCAAGGGCGGGCGGCTGGCGCTGGCTGCCAAACCGGCCAGGGTCGTTTCGCTGCTGATTTCCGATGTGCCGGGAGACGATCCCTCCGAAATCGCTTCCGGCCCGACGGTTGCCGATCCGAGCGATATTGAAAGCGTGCGGGAAATCGTCTCCCGTTATGCGCTCGATCTTCCCGAAAACGTGCGCAAGGTGCTGGAAAAAGGCGAGGAAACCCCCAAGGCGGGCGATATCGAGGAGGATATCCGGCTCATCGCCGCCCCCTCGCTCGCCCTGCAGGCGGCAGCGGATGAGGCGGTGAAACTCGGGCTTACGCCACTCATCCTCGGAGATTCGCTGGAGGGTGAATCAAAAGATGTCGGCGCTGTCATGGCCGGCATCGCGCTTTCCGCCAGCCGTAAGGGCCTGCCTGTGAAAGGCCCCGCCGTGCTGCTTTCCGGCGGCGAAACCACAGTGACGCTGAACAGGGGCGTTGGCGGCAAGGGACCGGCCGGCAAGGGTGGCCGCAATACGGAATTCCTGCTCAGCCTTGCGCTGACCCTGAAGGGTGCGGACGGCATCTGGGCCATTGCCGGCGATAGCGACGGCATAGACGGCGTGGAGGATGCGGCAGGTGCGGCGGTGACACCGGACACGCTTGCCCGCATGCGCGAAGCCGGTGTCGATCCGCGCCAATCGCTCGTGAGCCACGACAGCTACACCGCTTTCAGGGCAGCAGGAGACCTTGTCGTGACGGGGCCGACGCTGACGAATGTGAATGATATCCGCGCGATTTTGATCGGGTGATAGCGGAGAAGTTCGCAACGATTACGGGCTTTCCCGCGCGTGGATCGCGGAGGGAAGACGTTTTGACTATGCCCTCCGACAGGAGTAATCTGGCGGGATATCCTTTGGAGCCTCAGCCATGCGTCCTGGAGTGCTCATACTTGGCCTGGTCATGGCCCTTATTCCGACTTTGGCGGATGCCCACAATTGCAAATGCCGAAATCGCGGCGTCATGTTCCAGCTCGGCCAGACATCCTGCCTGAAGGTCGATGGCGGCTCTTATCTCGCGCGCTGCGAGATGAAGCTCAACGTTTCGTCATGGACAAAGATTCAGGACGGTTGCCCCATAACAGAAAGGGTGCAGACGACATCGTCTAGCGCTTATCAATATTATCAATAAGTCTTGCACCCTAGTCCACGAAGGAGCGAGCGCATGCCACTTGTTTCTTCTCCCCGCCGGGGAGAAGTCCGCGGCAGCGGGATGAGGGGGCAAGGGTCGAGATATTCGGCAACGTTGCCCCCTCATCCGACCCTTCGGGCCACCTTCTCCCCGGCGGGGAGAAGAAACCGTGTCGCGCGCCCCCGCGCACAATCTTACAGCTTCACCCAGCCACCATTCTTCTTGCCGGACTCGATGCAGGCCGTGACGAAAGCGACACCCTTAACCCCGTCGTCCACGGTCGGGTAAATCACCGCCTTGTCGAGCGCCGAGCCGCTGCGGCGGGCCTCGATGGCATGCGCCGCCTCGGTGTAGATGGTGGCGAAGGCTTCGAGATAACCTTCCGGGTGGCCGGACGGAATGCGGGTGACGCGCGCTGCGGCAGCCCCTGCCCCGGCGCCGCCGCGGGTGATCAATTGCTTGGGTTCGCCAAGCCTCGTGAACCAGAGATAGTTTGGGTCCGCCTGCGTCCACTCGATACCGGCCTTGTCGCCATAAACACGAACCTTCAGCCCGTTTTCGTGGCCGACCGCAACCTGGCTGCACCAGAGCAGCCCCTTGGCCGCCTGCTTGCCGCCCTTTTGCTTGAAGCGCAGCATCACATGCGCATTGTCGTCCAGCCGTCGGCCTTCGACAAAGGTGTGCACATCTGCCGCCAGCTCATCCGCTTCCAGACCGGAAATGAAGCAACCGAGATTATAGGCATGGGTGCCGATATCGCCGGTGGAGCCGCCGACACCGGATTGCGCCGGATCGGTACGCCAGACAGCCTGTTTCGCACCGGTCTGCTCCACCGCTTCCGTCAGCCAGTCCTGCGGATATTCCATCTGCACCAGACGGATATTGCCGAGTTCACCGGCCTCCACCAGTTCCCGCGCGTGCCGCACCATGGGATAGCCGGTATAATTATGCGTCAGGATGAACAGGGCATCGGCCTTGTCGGCCACCTGCTTCAGCTTTTTGGCGTCCTCCAGATTGGAGGTCAGCGGCTTGTCGCAGATGACATGGATGCCGCGCTCCAGAAACGCCTTGGCGGCCGGATAATGCACATGGTTCGGGGTGACGATCGCCACCGCCTCGATGCCATCCTCGCGCAGCGCTTCCTTTTCGGCCATTTCCTCGAACGAACCGTAGCAGCGCTCGGGATCGAGCCCCAGCTCACGGCCGGAGGCTAGGGATTTTTCCGGCGTCGAGGACAGGGCCCCCGCCACGAGATCGAAGCGATTGTCGAGTCGCGCGGCCATGCGGTGAACGCCGCCGATAAATGCGCCCGAACCGCCCCCCACCATGCCAAGGCGAATCCGCCTGTTCGCCTTGTCGGTTGTCTTTCCTTCAATAGCCATAATATCTCCCCTGAAATGCTCTCAAAGCCCAAGCATACGGCGGTTGGCCGCATCGTCCGTGCCGCTCGATGCGAAGTCGTCAAAGGCTTTTTCCGTGACGCGGATGATATGCGCCTTGACGAATTCGGCTCCTTCCCGGGCACCGTCTTCAGGATGCTTCAGCGCGCATTCCCATTCGACCACGGCCCAGCCATCGAAATCATTGGCCGCCATTTTCGAGAAGACCGCACCGAAATCCACCTGCCCGTCGCCCAGCGAACGGAACCGGCCCGCGCGGTTGACCCAGCCCTGATAACCGCCATAAACGCCCTGCCGTCCGTTCGGATTGAACTCCGCGTCCTTGACGTGGAACATCTTGATGCGGTCCTTGTAGATGTCGATATTGTCGAGATAATCGAGGCATTGCAGAATGTAATGCGACGGGTCGTAGAGCATGTTGGCGCGCTTGTGGTTCCTCACCCGCTCCAGGAACATCTCGAAGGTCACGCCGTCATGCAGGTCTTCGCCGGGATGGATTTCGTAGCAGACATCCACACCCTGCTCATCGGCATAATCGAGGATCGGCGTCCAGCGTTTCGCCAGCTCGTCGAAGGCTGTTTCCACCAGACCGGCCGGGCGCTGCGGCCACGGGTAAACGAAGGGCCAGGCAAGCGCACCGGAGAAGGTCGCATGCGCCTTGATGCCGAGATTTTTCGAGGCTTTCAGCGCCAGCTTCACCTGCTCCACCGCCCATTGCTGGCGGGCCTTTGGATTGCCGCGCACTTCAGGCGCTGCAAAACCGTCGAAAGCCTCGTCATAAGCGGGATGAACGGCAACCAGCTGGCCCTGCAAATGGGTGGAAAGCTCGGTCACCTCGACACCGTTCTGGCGCGCGACTCCGGCAAATTCGTCGCAATAATCCTTCGATTCCGCCGCTTTTTTGAGATCGATCAGCTGTCCGGCCCATGTCGGCACCTGCACACCGGCATAGCCCTTTTCTGCCGCCCATTTGGTAATGCCGTCCCAGCTGTTGAAAGGTGCGGCATCGCCGGCAAACTGGCCGAGAAAAAGACCCGGTCCCTTGATCGTTCTCATAAAAATCTCCTCCTGCATCGATACAGTTTCGCGGTAATCCGCTTTTTTCCCAAGCGCCAAGCTAACCGCTCGTGATTTTCAAACAAGCCCCAAAAGCGGAGGGACGAGAGAATTTCCGCATTTCGTTGAAAATGCGGAAGACGCCTAAAGCGCCAGTCCGCTCGCCCTGTCGAAGACGTGCACACGCTCATGGTGCACGGTGGCGGCAAAGGGAGTGTTGACCTTGACCGGCTGCTCGCCATCTACCACCGCCGTCACATGATCGCCCGCCAGTTCGAATATCACATGGGTCTGTGCGCCCGTCGGCTCCACCAGCAGTGTCCGGCCAGAGAGAGACACATCACCGCCGATGGCCGAACCGATATGTTCCGGCCTCAAGCCAATCGTCACCGGCTGGCCGCGTTTCACCTTTCGGGAGGCGGCAATGCGGATCGCGGTTCCGTCCTTCAGCCGGGCCGCCGGCTGGTCTCCCTCGCCATCGACCACGCATTCGATGAGGTTCATGGCCGGTGAGCCGATGAAGGCGGCGACGAAGAGATTGGCGGGCGTCTTGTAGAGTTCCAGCGGCGTGCCCTGCTGTTCGATGCGACCGTGATTGAGCACCACGACCTGATCCGCCAGTGTCATCGCCTCGATCTGGTCATGGGTGACATAGATGGAGGTGGTGCCGACCTTCTGATGAAGCGCCTTGATTTCGCTGCGCATCTGCACGCGAAGCTTGGCGTCCAGGTTGGAGAGCGGCTCATCGAACAGAAAGACGGCCGGATTGCGCACCACCGCGCGGCCCATGGCGACACGCTGGCGCTGGCCACCGGAGAGTTGTGAGGGCTTGCGATCCAGCAGCTTGCCGAGATCGAGCATGCGGGCGGCTTCCGCCACGCGCTCCTCGATCACATTTTTCGGCTGGCCGGCAAGCTTCAGGTTGAAGCCCATGTTTTCCGCCACCGTCATATGCGGATAAAGCGCATAGGACTGGAACACCATGGCGATGTTGCGCTCACGCGGGGTCATGCCATTGACCACCTTGTCTCCGATGAGAATATCTCCATCGGTGATTTCCTCCAGCCCGGCGATCATACGCAAAAGCGTGGACTTGCCGCAGCCCGAAGGCCCGACCAGCGCGATGAATTCACCGTCCGCAATATCGAGCGAGATCCCGTGAATGACATCAAGCGCGGCATAGGACTTGCGGATATCCCTAAGTTCGACGGAAGCCATGTTTTGCTCCTTTCACGTCACGATTTGACGGCACCGGCCGTCAGGCCCGCGATGATGTGTTTCTGTGCGAGGAAGAAGACGATGACGGTCGGCAGGATCGTCAGCGTGATGAAGGCGAGAACGAGCTGCCATTCCGTACCGAATTCGCCGCGATAGACCATGATGCCGAGTGGCCAGGGATATTTCGATTCCGAGTTCAGCATGATGAGCGGCAGGATATAGCTGTTCCAGCTGCCAACGAAGGAAACGATGCCGACGGTCGCCACGATCGGCCGCGAGAGCGGCACGGAAATGTGCCAGAAGAAGCGCAGATAACCGCACCCATCCACGAAGGCGGCCTGAAACAGCTCCTCCGGCAGATTGCGGAAATAATTGCGGAACAGGAGAATGCTCATGCCAAGCCCGAAGGCCACCTGCGGCAGCACCACCCCCCAATAGGTGTCGAGCAGGCCGAGATCGCGGATGCGGATAAACAACGGCAGGATGGCGGTGGCCGCCGGGAACATCAGTCCCAGCAGGAAATAATTCAGCAGGAAGGACGAGCCGAAGAACTTCACATGCGCGAAGGTGAAGGCGGCCATGGCCGAGACGGTCAGCGTCAGGAATACCGTCAACAGCGCGATGACCAGCGAATTGAAGATTTGCAGCCAGTAGCGTTTGCCGAAGAGAATATCGCCATAATTGGCCCATTGCCATTCGGCCGGGATGCCGAACGGGTTCACACGCAGGTCTCCCAGCGTCTTGAAGCCGCCAAGCGCGGTGGTGAGCAACGGGATGAGCACGATGGCCGCGATCAGGCTCAGCGATATATAAAGATAGAGCTTGGTTTGCAGCGGCATGCGGACGGAGGTGGATGTGTCAGTCATGGCGCATGAAAATCCTTTTGTAACCGAAGGCGAGCGTCACGCAGATGACGAAGAGAACGACGCCGACCGCGCTGCCGAGCCCCACCTGCATGCGCATGACGCCGTAGGTGTAGAGGAAGGTGACCATGGTTTGCGTGGAGTTGGACGGCCCGCCGCCGGTGAGCGGCATGATCATGTCGAAGAGCTGCAGCGAGCCGATGACCGCAAAGAAGACGGAGAGGCGAACGGTGGAGCCGAGCATCGGCAAGGTGACGTATCGGAATTTCTGCCAGCCGGAAGCGCCATCGATTTCGGCTGCTTCCAGCACATTCTTGTCGACGGATTGGAGGCCGGCGATGAACAGCATCATGTGAAAGCCGAAATATTTCCAGACGATGACGCCGAGCACGGCATAGATCGCCACATCCTTGTCAGCCAGCACATAAGGATTGGCGAAACCGAAGAAATTGGAAATGGCGGCAAACAGGCCATAATCGCCATCATAAACGAAACGCCAGATCAGACCCGCCGCGACGTCAGCGAGAACGTAAGGCAGAAAGAACACCAGGCGGAAAGCGACGACACCGGGAATGCGGTGCGCCAGCATCATGGCGAGCCAGATGGCCAGCGGAATCTGGATCAGGATCGAAATGAGGATGATGAGGCCGTTATTGATCAGGGCCTGCGAGAATGCGGCATTGCCGAAAAGCACCTGGAAATTCTTCAAGCCGACAAAATCGGTCGGCGTGCCGTAGCCGTTCCAGCGGTAAAGACTGTACCACGCCGCCTCGCCCATGGGCAGGATGACGAACAGGGTAAAGAGCAGCAGTGCGGGCGGCAGGAAGACCAGAAGGGTCAGTGCCCGGTCATGCGCGACCGAGCTTTGCTTGCGCTTTGTCTTCGCCGCGCCGCGCGCCGGTATGGACGCAGAAGTCATGGAAATATCCGTCATCTCTATCCGCTTTCATGGAGGCAGATAAGCAGCGCCGCACATTCGCGGCGCCGCCATGGAAACCAGATCAGCGCAGTTCGAATGCGTCCTGAATCTGCTGGGCACCCTCTTCGGCAGTCATCTGGCCGGAAACGATCTCAACCGAGATATCGTTGACAACACGACCGACGGCAGCGCCGAGCGTCTGGTCGAAGAAGTTCTGGTGCCAGGTGGAAGCAGCCAGCTGCTTGGCGGAATCCGCCAGCAGCGGGTTCTTCACCGCACCGGCAGCCCCTGTGGCAACCGGCAGGATCATACCGGCGGTCGCCATTTTCTCTTCGCTTTCCTTGCTGGTAAGGAAGGTGGCGAAATCGATCGCTTCCTTGGACGCGTTTTTCGTGACAGCCCAGCCGTTCAGGCCGCCCAGCGTATCTGTGGCCTTGCCCTTGCCGCCCTCGACCACCGGGAAGGCGAAGCGGCCGATATTGTCTGCGGCCAGCCCCTTGCCGTCACCGGCATTCTTGCGCTGGTTGGCTTCCGTATTGTCGAAACCGAGAATAATCGCCGCCTTGCCGTCGCCGAAGACACCGAGCGCCTGTGGCCAGGTGGAGCCGAGATAACCGGGCTGGAAGGGTTCGAGCTTGCCGAACTCGGCCAGCTGTTCACCCGCCTTGATGATCGTCGGATCCATGAAACCTTCGCCTTCGCCCTTGCGGGCGGCATCGAACACGGCCTGCCCGCCATTGCGCATGACGAGATAGCTCCAGTAGAAATGGATCGGCCATTTTTCACCGCCGCCACCGGCAATCGGGACGATGCCCGCTTCCTTGATCTTCTTGACCGTGGCGCTGAAATCGTCCCAGGTCTTGATGTCCTCGGCCTTCACGCCGGCCTTGGCAAACAGCTCCTTGTTGTAAAAGAAGCTGACGAGGCTGACACGGTAAGGCACGGCCCAGACCTTACCGTCGAAAGACAGGCCGTCGATTGCGGATGCATTATAGGCCTGCCGCAGCTTGCCGCCATTGGCGTCGAACACCTCGGTCAGATCCTTCAGCGCACCGGTCTTGGACTGTTCCTCAAGGACGCCGCCACCCCAGCTATAAAAGAAATCCGGCACGTCGTTGGATTGCAGCAGCGTCGGCAATTTCGCCTTGAAAGCCTCGTTTTCGAGGAACTGCAGCTGAATATCGACATCGGGGTGCTTGGCCTCGTATTCCTTGGCGATCTCCTCCCAGACAGCCACGGATTTCGGGTCCAATTCCACATGCATCCATTTAACGACGGTCGCCGCCGAGGCGCTGGCCGCGCCGAGCATCAGGGCTATGCTTGTCGTTGCGGCAAAGGCGATCCGCCTGCCGCTCAGGCTTGCGCCTGCGTGCCAATAGGTCATGTTCGTGATCCTCCCTGGGGTTCCTCACCATTTATTCCCCAATGCGGATTAATTCACCCCACACCCTGCCCAATGTCAAGGCGGGTTGCTGATTTTTTACCCTGATGGCTTGACACACCCCTCCCGGCAGACGTTATTTAATCCGCAATCCGATGTAAATTCGTTTTAGATCGCAGCCGATCGCAGCAGGACCCCATGAAGACCGCAGACCCAGAATTAATGCGCGCGATCAACAGGCTGAGCGTGCTGGACAGCATCCGCCGCCATGGGCCGATCTCGCGGGTGGAAATCAGCGAAAGAACTGAGCTTTCCACCACCACCGTCTCGGCTATTACCGCCTCGCTGCTCGATGACGGGCTTATCCTCACCCGTCATATCGGCGATATCCGCACCGAAGGCGCACGCGGCAGGCCGCGCGTGATGCTGGAACTGAACCCGGATGCCGCCCGCGTGGTGGGCGCCAAGATCGCCGCAAGCCGCATGGTCTTCGTCGTCACCGATTTCTGCGGCAACGTGCTTTCAACGCTTGCACTACCGATCCGTGTCGACCGTCAGCCCATCGGCGTCATCGCCGATCTGGTGGAGGACGGGGTGCGGCGCTGCGTCGTCGATGCCGGGCTGTCGCTGGAAGATGTGGACATGGTCTGCCTCGGCCTGCCCGGCGTCATCGAGCATCGCACCGGGAAAATTCGCAGCAGCCCGATTTTACGCGAAGTGAACGTCAATTTCGCCGAGGAAATGACCGCGCGGCTGAATTCGCCGACCATCATAGAAAGCGACGCCCACGCCATCACGCTCGCCCATCACTGGTTCGGCCATGCGCGCGATCTGGAAGACATGGTGCTGATTTCGCTCGAACAGACGCTGGGGCTTGGCGTGCTGCACCAGAACCAGCTTTTTCGCGGCGCTGGCGGGCTCAGCCACAATCTCGGCGACCTCGTCATCGGCCTTGCCAATGAGGGCACGGTGCGGCTGGCGAGCCAGGCGGGCGAAAACGCCATTCTGGGCTCCCGCCCGGCGGATGGGCGCTTTGCCGAGGCGATCCGGCTCGGCCGCGGCATGCAGCATGCCCATGCATTGATTGCGGCGGAAGACCACGACCTCATCGCGGCAGCCTTGCGCGCCGGCGCAGCGCTTGGCCTGACGCTTGCCAATATCGTCACGCTGTTTGCGCCGCCACGGGTCATCATCACCGGCTCCAGCCTCGAGCTCGGAGAACCCTTCATCGCCAGTATTCGTGACAGCTACAATGCCGCCGTGCCGCCTTCGCTGGCCGGCGTCGCCGCGCTGGTTTTCGACATTGCGAGCGACGAATTATGGGCGCAGGGGGCTGCGGCCGTCGCGCTTTACGAACTTTACGAATCGCCATGGAACACCACGGGACCGGCGCTTTAGCCCACGGGTTGAGCACGGGCTTCGGCATTTCTGATTTACGGGAGGAAATCACATGAACAGGGTCGGTATCGGCATCATCGGCTGCGGCAACATCTCCAGCGCCTATCTCAAGGCCATGGCGTCGTTTCCCATTCTCGACATTCGCGGTCTTGCGGATATGAACGAGGAGGCCGCAAGGGCCCGCGCCGACGAATTCGGCCTCCAGGCAAAAAGCATCGACGCGCTTCTCTCAGATCCTTCCGTGGAGATCATCGTCAACCTGACCATTCCCAAGGCGCATGTGGAAGTTGGCCTGCGCGCGCTGGACGCGGGCAAACATGCCTATTCCGAAAAACCGCTCGGTATCAATTTCGCCGAGGGCAAGCGGCTTGCGGATGCGGCAAAGGCAAAGGGCCTTCGCATCGGCTCGGCCCCGGATACTTTCCTCGGCGGCGGGCACCAGACTGCACGCCGGCTGATCGATGAGGGCGTGCTCGGCCAGCCGGTCGGTGGAACGGCCACCTTCATGTGCCCCGGCCACGAGCGCTGGCACCCCAACCCGGCCTTTTATTACGAGGTCGGCGGCGGGCCGATGCTGGATATGGGACCCTATTACATCACCGATCTCGTCAACCTGTTCGGCCCGGTCGCCAAAGTGGCGGGCTTTGCCATCGCGCCGCGCAATGAACGCCTCATTACCAGCGAGCCGAAGAACGGTGAAAAAATCCCCGTCCACGTCGCCACACATGTGTCCGGCGTGCTGGCTTTTGAGAACGGCGCCGTGGTGCAGGTGGGCATGAGCTTCGATGTGGCGGGCCACAAACATGTGCCGCTGGAACTCTATGGCACCGAAGGCACGTTGATCGTCCCCGATCCAAACCATTTCGGCGGCGAGGTGCAATTGCTGAAAAAGGGCGGCCAGTTCGAGCCGCAGGCGCTGTCGTCCCCCTATGCCGACGGCAATTATCGTTCGATAGGCGTCGCCGACATGGCCCATGCGATCCGCGAGAACCGCCCGCACCGCGCCAATGGCGATCTTGCCCTGCATGTGCTGGAGGTGATGGAAGCCTTCCAGACCGCATCGGACACCGGCACCGCCGTTTCCATCACCACCAAGGCGGAGCGCCCTGCTCCGCTTGAAACATCGCTGGTCAACGGCCAGCTCGGCAAATAATTCGGAGGAGGATATAAATGCGCGAAGCACTCATCGTCTGGGGCGGCTGGAGCGGCCACGAGCCGCAGGAATGCGCCACCATCGTCAAGGACATGCTGGAGGAGGACGGTTTCAAGGTCTATGTGGAGCACTCAACCGAGGCCTTCGCCGATCCTTCGGTGCATGATCTGAGCCTCGTGGTGCCCATCGTCACCATGTCGAAGATCGAAAAGGAAGAGATCAAGAACCTGACGTCCGCCGTGGAAAACGGCGTCGGCATTGCCGGTTTTCATGGCGGTGCGGGCGATAGTTTCCGCGAATGCGTCGAATATCAGTTCATGATCGGCGGCCAGTGGGTCGCCCATCCCGGCAATATCATCGACTACCACGTCAACATCACCCGCCCCGACGACCCGCTGATGGAGGGGATTTCCGATTTCCCCTATACGTCGGAGCAATATTACATGCATGTCGACCCCTCCAACGAGGTTCTCGCGACGACGAAGTTTACAGGTGAGCACGCATGGTGGATCGACGGCGTGGTGATGCCGGTTGTCTGGAAACGCAAATACGGCAAGGGCCGCGTCTTCTATTCGGCGCTCGGCCATCAGGCCAAGGAGTTTTCCGTGCCGCAGATGAAAACCATGTTCCGCCGTGGCGCGAATTGGGCAGCGCGTTGAGGTTGTCGGTAGGAGGCGGCCAAGTACTCTCTCCGTCATGCCGGACCTGATCCGGCATCCAGCAGCCGCGCGTCTGCGCGGCGTCAGGAGTCTTTCACGATCAAGGACTTGATCGCGCTGGACCCCGGATCAAGTCCGGGGTGACGGAGAATGGCTGTGTGAACCGCCCTCTCCTCAACCCCGAACAATTTCTTCCGCCGCCATCGCCACGCTGAGAACATGATCGTCCGTGCCGTGCAGGCCGGAAAGCAGTAGGCCGACCGGCATGCCCGCATCGCCCGTTCCGCAGGGGATCGAAACACCGCAGAGATCGAAAAAATTGCCGATCTGGGTGTTACGCAGCGTCTTCGCATTCATGGCGAAAAAGGCATCGTCACTCTCGAGAAGCGGCGCGACCTTGGCCGCGACATGCGGCAATGTCGGCGATACCAGCAGCTCTTGCCTGCCAATCATGCCGGAAAACGCCGCCGTCATGCGTTCGCGCGCGTCGATGATGGCGATATAGTCCGGCAGGGAAATATTCGCGCCGAGCCCTGCTCTGGCCACCACGCGCGGGTCCATGCGGGCGGCGTCGGCACCTTCCAGCCGGGTCTTGTGCAGGGCGAAGGCCTCTGCCGTCACCAGCGCACCCTTTTCCCTGATAAGATCGAACAGTTCCGAAAAAATCGGGAATGCCTGCCGCCGCACCGAAGCGCCGGTGCGGACGAGACGCTCCACCGCCTGCTCGAAAGCGGCTGCGACGCCATCCTCGATGCCATCGAAAAAGACAGTTTCCGGCACCACCAGCGACAGGCCGGAAAGGGGTGCGCGCGTGAGATCGGCAGCCGCCTTGCCGCGCATGGCGGCATCCACCCAGACGGCGTCCTGTGCGGTGTGCGTGAGCGGTCCAAGTGAATCGAGGCTTTTCGCCAAGGGATAACCCCCGCGCATCGAATAACGGCCACGACTTGCCTTGTAACCCACCACGCCGTTGAAGGCGGCGGGAATACGCACCGATCCGCCGGTATCTGTGCCGATCGCCACCGGCACCAGACCGGCAGCCACGGCGACGCCCGCACCCGACGAAGAGCCGCCCGGCAGACGGTGACCATCCGTAGAAGCAGGATTGCGGGGCGTACCGTAGTGCGGATTGACGCCGAGACCGGAAAACGCGAACTCGCTCATATTGGTGCGGCCGATGCAGATCATGCCCGCCTGTTTCAGCGCCGTCACCACATCCGCGTCGCGAGACGCAGGCTTATCGTTGGCAAGCACCGTCGATCCCGCCGTGGTCGCCATGCCTTCAAGGTCAAACAGGTCCTTCCAAGCCACCGGAATGCCATCCAGCACACCACAGGAACGGCCCTCACCAATGCGTTTTGCCGCGGCTTCCGCCTCCGACATCGCACGCGCCGCCGTCAACTCGACAAAAATCGCGCGATCGTCCCCGCCGCGAACCGCATCCAGCGTCTCTTCCACCAGGGCACGCGGATCGAGATGGCCGCTCTGGAGGAGAACGGAAAGCTGCGCGATGTTTTTGCCTTTATGAGCCATAATATCTTCCCTGAAAGCGGCATGTTGCGCACAACATGCCGTTTATCGGCGAGTTGGCAAGGCCAATCGCCGCGCTATCGAGGACCGGCATGCCGGATCGGGAAACATGGCAGCGATCGCAGAATTTTGGAGTTTATCCTTGACGATTCATTTCCAACCTCTGATTTTTGCAACCTGAACAGGAACGCCATCTCTTATATAAGCTACGACTATAAAAAGACGGATTAATTCTTAATCGCATCTAAACTTTGTTGAATTATTTAGCAGACAGCATTGAAATGCATGCCCTATAAAATTCCATAAAACAATTATAACGCGACATCGCGGGGGACTATCGCGAATGGAAGAGACTGCCTATCGCGGGACAGATAGACAGGTTGAATCGGGCCACACGCTTCGCTCGCCAACGCAGCCGGAAACAGGCCGGTTTTCGCGGCGGCGTTCGCTCGCCAGCAAGATAACCCTGATATTCCTCGGCGGCGTGATCTTTTCCTACAGCATCGGTGCGCTTGTCGGCTGGTATATGTTCGTCGCCGCCGCCAGCGAGCAATGGCTCAACCAGGCGCGCGTCAATTCGCAGATCGCCAGCGCCACGCTTCGCAGCATCTACACTTATGTCAGCGTCACCGCCGATGCCGACGGGCAGGTCAACGGCATATTGACCGACAAACCCATCGGCGACGATGAATCCATTCTCGTCACCGGCTTCAACCCCAGCGATGTTCTCGCGCTTATCGGCGCACAGACCAAGAATGCCGTCTGGCTTTTCCGTTATGACGAGGCAGATTCCGGCTTCCGGCAGATCGCGGCGGCTTTCGACAACGCCACCGACGACGATGAAAAGCCGCTCGCTACCGATCCCATCTTTTCCCGGGATGCGGTCGCCGCGCGTTTTTCCACCGGTTTTGCGACCATCGGCGAATCCAGCCATTATATCGGCCTGCTGCCGATCATCAGCACGGAAACGAAGAAACCCATCGGCGCGGTCGCCGTCAGCATCGGCGGCTCGGACGCGCTTTATGGCGCGCAGCGCAAGCTCATCTATAATTCGCTCGCCGCGCTGATCGTGGTCTTGACCGTCACCGGCGTGCTTGTGACCGTCATCGCCCGGCATTTCCTGAAACCGGTCCCGGCGCTGGTGCAGGCGACGCTTCGGATCGCCCGCGAGGAAACGGATGTCGCCACGCCGTTTCAGGAGCGGCGGGACGAGATCGGCGACATGGCCACCGCCATCGAGACGTTGCGCGAGGCGGTTCTGGAACGCGGGCGCCTGCGGCAGATTCGCGATATGGCGCAGCAGCTGGAACATATGGCCCATCACGATGCGCTGACCGGGCTGCCCAATCGCGTATTGCTGATGAAGACGCTGGAAAACCGTCTCGAACAGCTTGCCGCGTCAGGCCAGCCGTTCAATGTCATGCTGCTCGATCTGGACCGCTTCAAGGCCGTCAATGACACACTCGGACACGCCGCCGGCGATGCCCTGCTGGTGGCGGTGGCCTCACGGATTTCCGCCGTGCTGGGTGAAAACGACATGGTAAGCCGTCTCGGCGGCGACGAATTCGCGATCATACAATCGGCAAACGGCGACTGCGAGAGCGATGCGGCGATGCTGGCCGCGCGGGTGGTGCATGCCGTCTCGCGCAGTTTCAGTCTCGAAGGCAGCGATATCAGCATCGACACCAGCATCGGCATCGCCTGCGCGCCGGGCCACGGCACATCCGCAACGCAGCTTCTGCAACATGCCGATCTCGGCCTTTACCGGGCGAAATCCATGGGCTGCGGCTATTTCGTCTTTTATGAGCCCGGCATGGACATGGCGGCGCAACACAAGCATGCGCTGGAAATAGACATGAAATCCGCGCTCGAAAACCAGGAATTCGAGCTGCACTATCAGCCGGTCGTCAATCTGCAGAGCGGTCGCATCGTCGCTTATGAAGCGCTGGCCCGCTGGCGGCACAGCAAGCTTGGCCTTATCGCACCGGACCGCTTCATCGCGCTTGCCGAAGAAAACAACTTCATCAAGCCGTTGGGCGAGTGGGTTCTGGCGCAGGCCTGCAGAGACGCGATGACATGGCCGAAGGATATCAGGCTCGCCGTCAATCTATCCGCCGTTCAGCTCAGCAATGACGACATCGTACCGATAGTGGACCGGGCGCTTGAAACATCCGGCTTCCCGGCGGAACGGCTTGAACTGGAAGTGACGGAAACGGTCATGCTGGAGCGCGATAACAGCGCCCGAGCCCTGAAACTTCTGAAGGAAAGGGGCGTTCGCCTCGCGCTTGACGATTTCGGCACCGGCTATGCGGGGCTCAGCACGCTCACCCATGTCGCCTTCGACAAGATCAAGATCGACCGGGAATTCGTCTCCGGCCTGCCATCCAATCCCATGTGTTCCGCCATCGTCAACACCGTCATCGACATGGCTGAACAGATCGGCCTGAAGGTCACCGCCGAGGGCGTTGAAAACAGGGAGCAGGTCGAAGCGCTCAAGCTTTCCGGCTGCGACGAAGCGCAGGGCTATTATTTTGCCGAGCCCGCGCCGCTTGCCCGCATTCTCAAGAACCGCGCCGTCATCGCGCCGATTGCGAAGGATGAATTCGGCGATATCGGTCGACCGACACAGGAAACCTATTGCCCGCCACAAAAAGCCATTTGAGAAACCGGCCGCCGGCCCAGAGGACATAAAATGCGTCTTTCAGTATTTTGCCTTTTCCTCACATGCCTTGCTCCCATCACGCCTCTCCAGGCTGCCGGCGAAGGCAATACGCTCCAGCAGATCGCCAAAACCGCAAAGATCCGCATTGGCTATCGCGAAGCCGAACCGCCCTTTTCCTATCAATTGCCGAATGGGGAGGTTACCGGTTTCTCGACCGATCTTTGTCGGGCGATCAGCGAAGATATTCGCAGGAAGCTGAAGCTCGACAGGATCGAACTCGAATACGTCAAGGCGACGCCCGCGACCCGTTTCATCCTTGTCCGCGGCGGCCAGATCGACATTGAATGCGCGGCCACGACCAACAATAGCGAACGCCGCAAGATCGTGGATTTCTCCTATCCCAACTTCATGACCGCGACGCAGTTTCTCTCCCGCAAACAGGACAATCTGAAAAGCCTTGCCGATCTAGCCGGGCGGTCCGTCACATCCGCTTCCGGCACGGTCAATATCGAGCAGCTCAATGCCGTGAACCGGGCAAAGAACCTCAATATCTCTGTGATGCCGACGAAAACCAATGAGGAGGCCTTCGAACTCGTGGTTTCCGGCAAGGCCTCCGCCTTTGTCATGGATGGCATATTGCTCGCGGCGCTGGCGGCGACATCAGAGAATCCGGACCTCTATGCGCTTTCTGAGGAAACGCTGAGCGCGCCCGAACCCTATGGCCTGGTTTTCCGGCGCAACGACCCCGGTTTCAAGGCGGCGGTCAATGAAAGCCTTCGGCATATTTTCACCGGGCCGGTCATTCATGGCCTTTATGAAAAGTGGTTCACCAAGCCCATTCCCCCAAACGGCATGAACCTGAACCTGCCGATGGCCGCCTCTCTGAAACAGGCATACGAACATCCGAGCGAATACCAGGACTGAGAGCGCAAGCCGTCCACCCGTATCGATTTTCATGAGAATGTTTTGACAGATTATTTGGCTGGAGATGCGCGATGCAGAGATCGACACTATGGCTTATGCTCGTATTTTCAAGTCTTCTTCCCGCCCAGGCGGTGAGCGAGGACGCCCAACCGCCGACACTTGAAACCATTGCCAGAACCGGCACCATCAAGCTCGGTTACGCCGATCGCAATATTCCCTTTTCCTATCTCGGCGCCGGCCCGGAGCCTATCGGCTACAGCATCGAGCTATGCCTGAGAGTGGCGGATTCCATCAAGAAAAAGCTCGGCCTGCCGGAACTGAAGATCGAGTTCGTCAAGCGCACGCCCAGCAACCGCATCATGCTTCTCAATGACGGTACGATGGACATGGAATGCGTGGCGAGCACGAATACGGAAGAGCGGCGCAAGGCAGTGTGGTTCTCCTACAGCCACTTCATCACCGGCACCCGTTATGTGGCGCTGAAATCGAGCGGCCTGAACACCGTCGCCGATCTCGCCGGGCGAACGGTGGTGGTGACGACGGGAACCATCAACATAACCCAACTCAACGTGCTCAATCGCAAACTGGGGCTGAACGTCGCTGTTCTGCAAAATGACAGCACCGAGGGCAGTTTTGACATGGTAACGGAAAACCGTGCCTCGGCCTTCGTCATGGACGACATACTTCTGCGATCCTTCGTTGCCGAGACCGGCAAGCCGGAAGACTACGTCATCTCCGACGAATATCTTGCCCCGCCGCAGCCCTATGGCCTGATGCTCCGCCACGGCGATACCGGCTTCCGCGACGCCGTCAACGAAGCGCTCGGCCAAATCTATGAGAGCGGCGAAATCGATAAAATCTACGACAAATGGTTCAACGCGCCGATTCCGCCAAACGGCATCAACCTGAAGCGCCCGCTGCCCGGCGATCTGGCGGAGGCATTTCGAAAACCCGTCGATACGACAGCGGAATAAAAACGCCGCCGGTGGCGGGCGGCGTTTTTTTCAAGACGTATCTTACGCGGCGCGCAGATCGGCACCCAGAGGAATCTCGACATCGATCTCCAAGATGGAGACATGCTCGTCGCGATCCATCTTCACATGCACGCGATCATTGTCGATCTGCACATGTTTGGCGATGACGCCGAGAATTTCTTCCCTGAGGATGGCGACCAGATCGGAGCCGGAGGATGCCCTTTCGTGGGCGAGCAGCACCTGCAGGCGTTCGCGCGCAAGCGGTGCCGACTTCTGTTTGCGGAAAAGACTGAAGATGCTCATGCAGCCCTCCTTGCGAAGATCTTGGAGAAGATGCCACGCTTCTCGCCCGGAATGACCACCGGAATATCCTCACCGGACAGGCGGCGGGCGGCGTCGAAATAAGCCATGGCCGGCGCGCAGCGGGCGTCGGCCAGCGTAACAGGAGCACCGACGTTCGAGGCCCGCAGCACATCCGTGCTTTCGGGAATGATGCCGAGCAGCGGAATGGAGAGAATTTCCAGAACGTCGTCGACCTTCAGCATATCGCCACGCTCGGCGCGGGAAGCGTCGTAACGTGTCAGAAGCAGATGCTTCTCCATGCGCTCGCCGCGTTCCGCCTTCAGCGTCTTGGAATCCAGCAGACCGATGATGCGGTCGCTGTCGCGCACCGAGGAGACTTCCGGATTGGTGACCACGACGGCCACATCCGCATGGCGCATGGCCAGCGTCGCGCCGCGTTCGATGCCGGCGGGGCTGTCGCAGATCACCCAGTCGAAGTGCTTCTTCAGCTCGTTGATGACCCATTCGACACCTTCCGGCGTCAGATTGTCCTTGTCGCGCGTCTGCGAGGCAGGCAGCAGGAACAGCGTCTCGAGGCGCTTGTCGCGGATCAGCGCCTGCGTCAGCTTGGCATCGCCCTGGATGACGTTGACGAGATCGTAAACCACGCGGCGTTCAGCACCCATGACGAGATCGAGGTTGCGCAGGCCGACATCGAAATCGACGACCACGACCTTCTCCTTGCTCTGCGCCAGTGCGGCGCCAAGCGCTGCGGTCGAGGTGGTCTTTCCCACCCCGCCCTTGCCGGAAGTTACAACGACTACCTTCCCCATATGGCTCTCCTGTTCCTGTGTTGTTTCTCTATTATCAGCCAAGCTTTGCGGCCTTGATCGTATCGTTTTCCAGCCAGAGCTGAACGGGCTGGCCGCGCAGCTTGTCGTCAATGTCCTCGGCCACCTTGTAGACGCCGTCGATGGCCAGAAGCTCCGCTTCCAGCTTGCGGCAGAAGATGCGCGCCGAAACATTGCCGAGCGAACCGGCCATGGCGCGACCGCGCAGGGCGCCGTAAATATGCACCGAACCGCCGGCGATGATTTCCGCCCCCGAGGCGACCGAACCGATGACGGTCACGTCACCCTCGGGAAACATGATCGACTGGCCGGAGCGAACCGGCTCGTTGATGACCAGCGACGGCACGACGGCCCTGACCTCACCGGCAGCACGCGGCTTTTCCTCCGGCAACTCGGCAGCGATGGCGACCGGCTCAACCTCGACATCGGAAGCGGGCTTTCCGCCCTTCAGCGACGGCGGCATGCCCGGCTCGATCATCGAGGGGCGAACGCCCTCGATACCCATGATGCCGACATTGCGCTCCGTCAGCGCCGCCAGCAGCTCCTTCAGCCCCGCCTTGTCGAGCGACAGCTCCGACACATCCAGAACCACCGGACGCGACAGGAAGAAGCCCGCTGAACGGGCGGCTAGATCATCGAGCCTTTCCAGCCATTGATCGACCGGAGATTCGGGAGACAGGACGACTGCGAGGAAGGAGCGGCCTTTGATACGGATCGAACGCTGGTCTGTTAGCACTTTGGTCATCTTGGTAAACAAATCGTTGACAATTAGGTACCTCGAATATGGTTAACAAATGGTTAACGCCGCCCCTGAAGCGGCGGATTCGTTAAGAAAATTCCGCCCCGAAAAAATTCATGCGAAACATTCAAAATCCATCATTACCTCTTGATTTAACGCGTTTCCGGCACATTTGAAAACTCACGATAGCAGCTCATCCTTGCTGCAACCTGACGCCCGTCATCGCGAGATGGGCACGCCATGTCCCCTACCCCAACCCGGCGAGTCGCGGAACACGCGAACGTCCGATTCCGGGACAATATCCGCCTTCGGCCAGATGACCGCATTATGCCTTCAAGGTGGAAAAGCGATTCCGTTATCTCCGCCGATGCTGTAGAGACAGGCGTCCCGACAGCTTCAACGGAAGAATGAGATGCACAGCAAAGTCCCGCCGCAGAACCAGATATTTTCGCAAGACTATGCGGCCTTCCTGTTCGACATGGATGGAACATTGCTCAACTCGATTGCGGTGGTGGAGCGGGTCTGGCGTGAATGGGCCGTGGACAACGGCATAGAGCCGAACGCTTTCCTGCAGCGCATCCATGGCATGCGCGCGTCGGAAGTGGTGCGCCGCGAGGCCGTTCCCGGTCTGGATGTCGCGGAACAGGCGGCGATGCTGCTGCAGAAGGAAATGGACGATGTCGACGGCATCCTCCAGATTCCCGAGGCTGCGGCATTTCTCGAAAAATTGCCGGCTGGCAAATGGGCCATCGTCACCTCCGCCGCCCGCGCGCTCGCCGAGCGCCGACTGGCGGCCGCAGGCCTCACCCCGCCTGCGGTGATGATCTGCGCCGAGGACGTGGTGAACGGCAAGCCTGATCCGGAAGGATATAAAAAGGCGGCGGAAAAGCTCGGCGTCGCGCCTGAAAACTGTGTCGTCTTCGAGGACGCCCCCGCCGGCATTCAGGCCGGGGAAAGCATGGGCGCAACCGTGGTCGTCATCAACGCCACCCACTCCCATCTCATCGAAACGCCGCATCTTTCCATAGGCGGATATGGTGAGCTGGATGTTGTCATCGGTGAGAACGGCGCTCTGAGGCTCGCGGGTGGCAGGGGCTGAGAAGCCGATCTTTCTATCGGCTAACAAGCCATCCCACCCGACGTCATCCTCGGGCCTGTCCCACTGCTGTCCGGTTTAAATTTGGTGGACATGGCGCACGGTGTTGATTCTACTCGTATTCGAGCGTTTGGCGACGATCTCGGACACG
>NZ_JAQAHF010000017.1:0-105265 GCF_027871645.1 Agrobacterium sp. ST15.13.015 | reverse complement strand
CGACGCCCCGGACTTCCGCATCACCGCCGGCAACGGCGTCGAGGTCGGCGCCGGCTGGAAGGCGGTCTCCAACGACGGCGAGGAATACATCTCGGTCAAGCTGGACGATCCGAGCTTCAATGCCCCGATCACCGCAGCCCTTTGGCCGGGCGAGACGGACGGCGAATACGCCCTCATCTGGAACCGCCCCAAGCGCGAGGCCTGAGACCCAATCCCGAGGAGCTCCGCCAGACATGGCGGGGCTCTTTTCCTTGTGCCGCATGGCGAAGCCGGCCGCGGGCATCGAGCCCGCCTCCGGCTTTTTAGGTGCCATACGGGGAGGAGAAGTCTGCTCAGAATGACCAATCGTGCCGGAGAGCCGGGAAAGCGTCGAAGCACGAGCGGTACCCCCAAAATGCTGGCGCATTTCGGCTCCCCCACTCGCCGGCTCCGCCGGTCGCCTCTGGCGATGCTTGACCCTGTCCCGTCTCCCCGACCGCGGACGCCGTCTTTCACGAAACGTCAAGGAGACGAACGATGACGATGGAACTCGAAATGCAACGCGAAGAGCTTAAAGCCGAACTCAGGAACGCCTGCGACGCGAACGAACGCCGCCAGATTGTGGCGGAGCTGGAAATCGTGTTGGCCGAGCTTGCGGTCATCGAGGCCGAACAGGACGGCCGCTTGGGCACGGAGCCTCCCTTCTGAGGAGGCTTCCTTCATGCTGCCGGAAACGGCAGCGAATTCGCCTCAGCCGTTCAGCGCGTCCTTGACCGCCTTGCCCGGCGCAAACGTCAGCTTCTTCGACGCGGCAATCTTGATCGTGGCGCCTGTTGCCGGGTTGCGGCCTTCGCGCTCCGGCGTTGCCTTGAGTTTGAACTTTCCGAACGAAGGTATGGACGTCTCCGAGCCTACCAATGCCGCATCGGTGATCTGCTTGAACACGCTTTCGACGATCGCCTTGGCCTGCGCCTTGGTCAGGTTCTGCTCGGATGCGATCTTGTCGGCGATTTCGTTGGTGGTCGTCATGATTGGATGGTTCCCTCGTTCTGGTTTATCCATCCGGTATGACGAAGAAGATGGTCCGAGGATAGGGGTGAAGCTCGAGGCGCTGCCGCAAACGCCTCAAAAACCACAGGAAACATCGGGTTACCGGGTATGACACCCTCAATCGGCGAGAGCGACGTCGCGATAGCCGCGCTTTCTTTTCGTCCGCTCGAGGCGTGAGAACGCTTGGTCGGCGTCCTTCTGGCTGTCGAATGTCTCCATCATCATCTGGCCGTTCGCTCCGATCCGGCCCCAGTTCCTGATGACCGAGGCGCCGCCAAAGAGCGTCGGCTGGATCGAGAGCGCATAGAAGCGGCGCATGTTTTGTGTTGCGTCGATACGATGAAGATGAACCGGGTTTGTAGCCTTTTTCTCCATGGCCGGATTGTCGCTTCCCGACAAAGCGGCGTCCAACAACTTATATGAATCGCTCAGGGCTCATCGATTCATCTTCCTGATGTGTTTTCCGTGGCCTTCGGCTCGACAAAACTTTAAGTCGCGCGGCAGATATTTTCGGGAGAAGATCGTGGAAGAGACTGTACAAATCGGCAGCCGCGGCGACTTCGGCCTCTGGGCGATTGAAGTTGCCAAGCAGATCGTCGGCGAACAAGGCTTTGAGCTCGCCAGGGCAGCGCGTGACGGTACAGAGGACGATGTACGGGCGGCTGGCAATGCACTGGGGCAGGCGATCACCAATGCGCTTCTCGAAGTCTTTGACGGGCTCCTCGAAGACGCGCCTGCCGACGCGTCCTGAAGCTGCGGCATTACTGCTTGTCTCTGCTGTCGCGGAAGAACCGACTCGGATTGACGCAGGCCTTCATCTCCTCGCGCCTGAACCAGATGGCGCGGCCGCACTTAAGCGGCGGATTGCCCGATGTGAAGACGATCTGCTCGTCGGCGCGCATACGCAGGACCTCGTGCGGCAGGATCAACGGCCGTCGGCTCAACTGCTTCGAGCGCGACCGCGACGACCCCTTCATGCCGGACGAACGATTGGTCTGGTCGACCTCGACGGTGGTGTCGCCGCAGCGCTTAGAGATGTAGTCGGCGGTCTCGGGATCATTGATCGCCGAAAACGAAATCCAGCTGGCGCTTTCGAACCATTTCGAGGTTGCGTCGCGGCCGCCATAGGCCTCGCGCATCTGGCCGATCGACTGGAAAATCATCGTCAGCGTGATGCCGTATTTGCGGCCGGCGTCGCGGGCGGTTTCGAGGATGCGCAGGTAGCCGAGACGCGCCACCTCGTCGAGCAGGAAGAGCGTTCTTCCTTTCACGTTTCCATTGCGATTGTAGATGGCGTTGAGCAGCGCGCCGATGACGACGCGGGCAAGTCCCGGATGGGCTTCGAGCACCTTGAGATCAAGCGCGATGAAGATGTCGGTTTCGCCGTCGGCGAGATCGTCGGTCGAGAAACTGTCGCCCGACACCAGCCCGGCATAGCTCGGATAGGAGAGCCAATGGGTTTCCTTGACCGCATTGGCATAGACCCCGGAAAATGTCTCCGGCGTCATGTTAACGAAGACGGAGACGTTCTCCTTCACGAAGTCGGATTGCGACTGTTCGTAGATGCGCGTCAGGCGCTCGCGCAGTTTCGGTTCCGGCTCGGAGAGATTGGCGCGCACGCGCCTCAGCGTCTGGTCCTTGTCGTCGGTATGGCCGGACAGGCAGACGTCGGCGATCAGCGCCGTCAGGAGCTGCATGGCTGAGGCCCGAAAGAAGTCGTCGCGGGCAGACGCGGTGCGCGCATTGTCGGTCATGATCCAGGTGGCGACGGCGACGATATCCTCTTCCCTCGTGTTGCCGTGGCGGCCGATCCAGTCCATCGCGTTGAAGCCGGCGCCGGACGCGGAGGGATCGAGAACGATCACCTTTCGGCCGGCCTTGCGCCGGTGCTCGGCGACCATCGGCGCGACCTCGCTTGAGGGATCGAGCACAACGAGCCCGCTGCCCCATTTGAGCGCGGTCGGGATCGTCACCGATGTCGTCTTGAAGCCGCCGGAGCCGGCAAAGACGATGCCGTGCGAGGAACCGAAGGAGCCGTCGAAGCAGAGAAGCGGCGCCTTTCCGCCGGTCCCCCAGCCTTGCGGTTCGTCGGCGCGAAACGGCATGGCGGCGACGCTGTCCCGGTCGACGCGGTAGCGCTCGCCGATGACGATGCCGCCGGCGTCGGGGAAAAGCTTTGCCGCTTCCGGCAACCTCATCCAGTCGGCCTCGCCGTGTACGGCGCGTTTGCCGACGATGCGGCGTGGCCCTGCGTGAGCAAAGGCGGCATTGCCTCTGATTGCCACACGCAGGGCGAAGATGCCTGTGAAGAGTGCGGCTGCCGTCCCCAGCATCGTCGCCGGATCGGCGTAGGCGAGAACCGATTGTCCGGCGGGCACACTGCCCGCGATGCCCGCAAGCCGGATCGTCTCACGGATGACGGCGACGGCGATCACCGCGCCGTTGCCGGCGAACACGCTGAAGCCCGCCGCCTTGATGTTGACCGATCCGTTCGCGGCGAAGAGAGCGATGACGCCGATCGCGGCCGCCGCGACATAGGGCAGCGCAATCCCGCTGCGTCCAAGCATCAGCCTTGCCTGAGTGTTGGTTCCGAGGCCCGCAAGCTTGTGCTCCATGCCCGACGTTGCGACCATCGCGGCGAGCATGATTGTTGCGGGCAGGGCCAGCAGCAAAAATCTATTCGCCGTCATGACCGAAGGCCTCCGCGCCGATGGCAGTCAGGCGCGATCGCTCTGCCTCATCGCCCCTGATCCGGCGCCCGGCGTCGATCAGCAGGCCGAGCAGCAGCGCGCGTTTCTCAAAGCGCAGCCCCGCCTTGACGATCAGCCCGCCAAGCTCGATTTTTTCGCGCGTGTCCTTTTTCCGCGCATCTGATTTCATTGCCTTCGCCATCCGCTCAAGCCTCGCCAGACCCGCCCGCAGCCGCGCCAGACGCGAACGTCGCGGGCGAGCCGTGATCCGGCTTGTCGCCACCGCCATGTCTCTTCCCGCTCGCATCGCCCTTGCCTCCGCGAAAGCGTTTCGCGATCTCCTCGAAGGCGGCCTGCAATGCGGTTTCCTCGATCTCGATATCGCCGAGACCGGCCTTCAGCGCGACCCTGCCGATCCGCTCGGCCTCGCGCGTCTCGGCGGCTCTCAGCTGGTCCTGCAATCTCGCGATTTCTTCCCTGATCTTCGATGACGGCTTCTTCATTCCGGTGGCATCTCCTGATGGTTGCGGTGTTGCTTCAGCGACGCCCACTCTCTCCCGAATGCGCACTTGAGGAAATGTGCAGATCTGCACATCGGCAAAGCCGATCCTTTGGAGCATGATCCCGGCCGTTCCGAAGGAGCGGCATCCAAGGGGGCGCAATTATACGTCGCTGACGCGACGTCCTTGCTTACCGGCCCTGGCGGGGCCGCCGCGGCTGCCGCTCCGGACGAACGTGGTTCAAAACCGGAGTTTCTCGCGCCGTGGCCATCGCCCATTTCTCAGCCAGCATCGTCAGCCGTGGCTCCGGCCGCAGCGTCGTGCTGTCGGCGGCCTACCGGCATTGCGCCAAAATGGACTATGAGCGCGAAGCCCGAACCATCGATTACACGAGGAAGCAAGGGCTGGTGCATGAGGCGTTCGTGCTTCCGGCCGATGCCCCGCAATGGGCGAGGGCGCTGATCGCCGACCGCTCGGTTGCCGGCGCGTCGGAAGCCTTCTGGAACAGGGTCGAGGCTTTCGAGAAACGCTCCGACGCGCAACTGGCCCGTGACCTGACGATCGCATTGCCGCTGGAGCTCTCGGCCGAACAGAACGTCGCGCTGGTGAGGGATTTCGTAGAGAAGCACGTGCTGGCGAAAGGCATGGTCGCCGACTGGGTCTATCACGACAATCCGGGAAATCCGCATATTCACCTGATGACGACCTTGAGGCCGCTGACAGAGGACGGCTTCGGGGCGAAGAAGGTCGCAGTCATCGGCGACGACGGCCAGCCGGTCCGCACCAAATCCGGAAAGATCCTCTATGAGCTCTGGGCGGGTTCATTGGGCGATTTCAACGTCCTGCGCGACGGATGGTTCGAGCGGCTCAACCATCATCTGGCGCTCGGCGGCATTGAACTCCGCGTCGATGGCCGCTCCTACGAGAAGCAGGGGATCGATCTCGAACCGACCATCCATATCGGGGTCGGCGCCAAGGCGATCGAGCGCAAGGCCGAGAGCCAGGGTGTTCGGCCGGAGTTGGAACGGATCGAACTCAACGAGCAGCGCCGCGCGGAAAACACCCGCCGTATCCTTCGCAACCCCGCCATCGTGCTCGACCTGATCACGCGTGAAAAGAGCGTCTTCAACGAACGCGATATCGCCAAAGTGCTTCATCGCTATGTCGACGATCCCGCGCTCTTCCGGCAGCTGATGGCGCGCATCATCCAGGATCCCATGGTGCTGCGTTTGCAGCGCGACACGGTCGAACTTGGCACGGGGGCCAGGGTGCCGGCGCGCTACACGACGCGGGCGATGATCAAGCTGGAAGTGACGATGGCGCGCCAGGCGATCTGGCTGTCGGACAAGGAGACGCATGCCGTTTCATCAACAGTGCTCGATGCGGCGTTCCGGCGGCATGAGCGGCTCTCGGAAGAACAGAAATCGGCGATCGAGCGCATCGCCGGTCATGCCCGGATCGCTGCGGTCGTCGGCCGCGCGGGTGCGGGCAAGACGACGATGATGAAGGCGGCGCGCGAAGCTTGGGAACTTGCCGGATACCGCGTCGTCGGCGGCGCGCTCGCCGGCAAGGCAGCCGAAGGTCTGGAAAAGGAAGCGGGCATTCAAAGCCGCACGCTCGCCTCCTGGCAACTGCGCTGGAAACAGCAACGCGATACGCTCGACGCGAAGACCGTCTTCGTCATGGACGAGGCCGGCATGGTGGCGTCGAAACAGATGGCGGGCTTCATCGATGCGGTGGTCAGGGCAGGGGCCAAGATCGTTCTGGTCGGCGATCCCGAACAGCTCCAGCCGATCGAGGCGGGGGCGGCCTTCCGCGCCATTGTCGACCGCATCGGTTATGCCGAACTCGAGACGATCTATCGCCAGCGCGAGGATTGGATGCGGGCCGCCTCGCTGGATCTCGCCCGTGGCAATGTCGACAAAGCGCTCGACGTCTATCAGGGCCAGGGCAGGGTGCTCGGATCTCCCCTGAAGGCGGAAGCCGTCGAACATCTGATCGCCGACTGGAACCGGGACTACGATCCGAAACAGTCGATGCTGATGCTCGCGCATTTGCGCCGCGACGTGCGTCTGTTGAACGACATGGCGCGGGCGAAACTGGTCGAGCGCGGCATCCTCGGCGAGGGCCACGCGTTCAAGACCGCCGATGGAACACGCCGCTTCGATGCCGGCGACCAGATCGTTTTCCTGAAGAACGAGGGATCGCTCGGCGTGAAGAACGGCATGATCGCTCATGTCGTCGAGGCGAGCCCAAATCGCATCGTCGCCCTCGTCGGAGAAGGCGAAGGCCGCCGGCAGGTGACGGTCGAACAGCGCTTCTACAACAATCTCGATCACGGCTATGCGACGACGATCCACAAGTCCCAGGGCGCCACCGTCGACAAGGTCAAGGTGCTCGCGTCGCTCTCGCTCGATCGGCATCTGACCTATGTGGCGATGACCCGCCACCGTGAGGACCTGCAGCTCTATTACGGGCGCCGTTCCTTCGTCTTCAACGGTGGCCTCACGAAGGTCTTGTCGCGGAAAAACGCCAAGGAGACGACGCTCGATTACGAGCGCGGGCAACTCTACCGCGAGGCGCTTCGCTTTGCCGACATGCGCGGCCTGAAGATCGTCGAGGTGGCGCGCACGCTTGCGCGTGACCGGCTCGACTGGACGCTGCGGCAGGCGACGAAACTGGCCGATCTCGGGGCGCGCCTTGCCGCCTTCGCCGAGCGGCTCGGCCTTCGCCAATCACCGACTACCCAACAGAGGCAGGAGGAAAAGCCCATGGTCGCCGGCATCACCCGGTTCGAGAATTCCGTTGCCGACAGGGTCGGCGAGAGGATCGACGCCGATCCGGCCCTGAAGAGGCAATGGGACGAGGTCTCCGCCCGCTTCCGTTATGTTTTCGCCCATCCCGGGACAGCCTTCCGGGCGATGAACTTCGATGCGGTTCTGGCCGACAGAGAAAGCGCCAGGCAGATCCTGCAGAAGCTTGAGGCCGCGCCGGAGTCGATCGGACCGCTCAGGGGCAAGACCGGCATTCTCACCGGCAAGGCGGAGCGTGAAGCGCGCCGTATCGCCGAACTCAATGTGCCGGCGCTGAAACGCGATCTCGAACGGTATCTCAGCATGTGCGAGAGCGCGCAGCAGCGGCTTCGCCTGGACGAGCAGGCGCTGAGACAGCGCGTGTCGATCGACATCCCGGCGCTGTCGCCGGCGGCGCGCGTGGTGCTCGATCGGGTGCGCGATGCGATCGACCGCAACGATCTGCCGGCGGCGCTTGGGTTTGCATTGAGCAACCGCGAGACCAAGCTCGAGATCGACGGGTTCAACAAAGCCGTCACCGAACGTTTCGGCGAACGAACGCTCTTGACCAACAGCGCTCGCGAACCATCGGGAAAACTCTTCGACAAACTCTCCGAAGGCATGCGGCCCGAGGAGAAGGAACGGTTGAAGGAAGCCTGGCCGGTCATGCGCACGGCCCAGCAACTCGCCGCCCATGAACGCACCGTCCAGTCGCTCAGACAGGCGGAGGACCTGCGCCTCACCCAGCGCCAGACGCCGGTCCTGAAACAATGAGACGGTTCGGTCCGATCCTGTTTGTCGGTGCGTCCATCATGGTTGGAGCCGGCATGGTCACGGGCGCCATGGTCGGCGGTTATCGCATCAACCTGACACCGAGCGAGCCGCTCGGGCTCTGGCGCATCGAGGCGCTGCGACGTCCGGTCAGGACCGGCGATCTCGTGTTCGTCTGCCCGCCGGGAAACGCAACCTTCGCCGAAGCGCGACGGCGCGGTTATCTCCGGCGCGGGCTTTGCGCCGGCGATTTCGCGCCGCTGATCAAGACGGTCGCCGCCCTTACCGGTCAGCGCGTCGAGATCACCGATCACGTCATCATCGATGGGCGCCCGGTCGAAGCCTCGTCCGTCCGGGAGAGTGACGGCGAGGGCAGGCTGCTCATACCCGATCCCGGCGGCGTGGTGCCACCTGGATACCTGTTTCTCCACTCATCCTTTGCGAGATCCTATGACTCCCGATATTTTGGTCCGGTTCCGGCAAGCGGCCTTCTCGGTCTGGCGCGGCCCGTTCTTACCTTCGATCCCTGATCGTCCCGGTGACCGTCCATGGGATCGCTGGCGATCCGCTGTGCTCGTCGTCGCGTCCGTCGCCTGCGGCGCAATTGGCTGGAGCGGCCATGTCCTCCTCCTACCGGTCGCCATACTGTTTCCGGCGCTCTGGGCGATGGCGCCCTCGCGTGCGACCGCGGCGCTCGTCGCGACGGGCTATTTCCTTGCCGCTTCGCGCGGCCTGCCGCAGGGCGTCGCCAATTTCTATGCCGCCGATCTCTCGCCCGGCCTGCTGCTCTGGCTCATCGCTTCGGCCTCCTTCGTTGTCGTGCACACGGTGTTGTGGACGAAACCACGGGATGAAGCTGCTTCCGGGAGACAAGCGGCGGATGCGGCAAGGGCGGCGCGCTATCTTCTGGCCCTGGCGCTGATGGGGCTGCCGCCCTTCGGCATCACCGGCTGGGCACATCCGTTGACGGCGGCCGGCGTGCTCTTTCCCGCATGGGGCTGGTGGGGGCTTGCCGCGACCGTCGCCGGTCTCGCAATGATGACATCGCGAGGCCGGCTCGCCGCAGCACTGGTGCTGGGAGGCTTCTGGGCCTGGTCCGCCGCAACCTGGACAGCGCCGAGACTACCGGAAGGCTGGCGAGGCGTCGACCTCGAACTGGGCGAAACTCTGGGGCGCGACACGTCATTTGCGCGCCACCGAGTCCTGATTACCACAGTTCTCCGCAACGCTCACCGCGACGACCGCGTCATCGTCCTTCCCGAAAGCGCCTTTGGCTTCTGGACGCCGACCGTCGAGCGTCTGTGGCGCGAGGCTTTGCGCGGTCACGATATCACGGTCATTGCCGGCGCCGCCGTCATCGAGCACCAGGGCTACGACAATGTCATAGTCGCCGTCTCCGCCGACGGGGCGGGGGTCCTCTATCGCGAGCGCATGCCGGTCCCAGGATCCATGTGGCAGCCATGGCGGGAATGGACGGGGCAGGGTGGCGGCGTCCGCGCCCATGTCTTCGGCAATCCGGTGGTCGAGATCGGGGACGAGCGGATCGCGCCGCTGATCTGCTATGAGCAGCTCCTCCTCTGGCCGGTGTTGCAATCCATACTGCACGCCCCCGCGGTCATTGTCGCCACCGGCAATGGCTGGTGGACCAAGGGCACGTCGATCGTCTCGATCCAGAAAGCGAGCGTAATCGCATGGGGCAAACTCTTCGACATTCCCGTCGTCATGGCATTCAACACATAAAGGAGAAACCGGATGGTCGATGTCGCCCTCATCCAGCAATGCGCCGATCCTGGTCTGAAGCCCGCGATCATTGAGCAGTTCATCGCGCGGGCGGGATCGAAAGACCCGCTTGCCGTCACCGTGCGCTCCGGCAACCGCGTCGTACTCGTTCCGAAACCGGCAACAGCGGACGAGGCGATGGACCTGATCCGCAAGCATATCGGCCGCAATGCCACCCGCGTTGGTATCACCCAATATCCGGCCGGGCTCGGCATCCTCGAGGCGGGCCAGCTGAAACCGGACCTGGTCGATGCTTGCGCGAACATCCGCATGGGAACGGCGCTCTTCGCGAGAGTCTATCGCATCGTCCTCGAGTGGTACGGCAACCCGACCGGAGAAGACGGTGCGCGCCAAGTGTTCGAAGATGCGATCATCGCCTGGCAGACGGGGTATTTCGAGGGGGAGGCGGTGTTTCGGACGCCGGACCCGGGCGAAGAAAAGCACGCGGAGCCGGAGCCAGCCGAAAGCGACGAGGTCGGTGTGCAGACCGGCGATCGTCGGGAGGAGGACAATGCCGTACTTCCTGCCGATGCAGTCTCTTCCGATCCGAACAAGGCGGGGATCCGGATCGATCTTTCGGGCATCGGCGCAAAGCGGTGAGGTCATGCATGTGGAGATCTGCAGCGGGATTCTGCGGCTGTTGCACTAGCGGGAACGGCTTCGGCCTTCTATAAGGGCGGACAGGGCAGTACGCGCTGCCCCGGGGTGTGGAAACCTCTATCTGGCGGTTGGTGTCGGCCGTTGCGACACCAGAATCCTCTGGCCTTCGGCCGGTGGGCCTGCGACGTATGTCCAGGTGCTCCGGTACTAAAGGTCGCAGGACTGTCCAGGTACAGTTTCCAACCCCCGGCTCGGGATCAGAAGATTAACGTTTGCGGGGGCGCACCGCGGACAAGCCAGAGAGTGGGATTGGGATGGGAACGGACGCTTTAACGCTTGACGAGAAACTCGAAATTCGTGCCATCTTCGGGCTGACGCAGGGCCTTTCCAAGGCCGACGTGGAGAGCCTCGCGGTTGATGCCATCCGAACCCACCGCGTTCTGGTCGATGGAGCCGACAAGCTCTTCCAGGACCTGCCCGAGGACTATAAGTTGGGGAAGGAGTCCGGCGGCCCCCAACACCTGACCTACATCAAGGCCTGCATGGAGATGCACGCGCAGATGTATACAGTGAACACGCTGATCACCGTGCTTGGCTATATACCGAAAGTCATGGTCAACTGATCGTCAGATCAGTTTCCTGCGGATCGCAAGCGACGACATATGTGTGTTCGAGTGGATGTCGAAGGGTTTGCGTGCCTCTTGAAGCTTGACCCGGACAGTGTTGTATTTGACGCCCTCGATCGTCGCGATCTCTCCCATCGACTTTCCAACCGCAAACCAGCTCAGGTATGTGGCGGCCTTCGGATCGAGCGAAAGACCGTCGTCGACGGTCGGCGTGGGATCTGTAAAAACGATGCGGGCATGCAGTTGCCCTACCGCAGCAGCAGCTTCGATCGGGTCCAGTTCACGTGTCAGATTGATCGCGGGTTTGTCTGAGGCGAGCGTAAACATCGCTACCGTATTCTGTGCCGCCTTGATCGGGATAGTAATGCCGGAGCGGATCCCAAATTCCGCGGCGTCCGAATAAAAGGATTGCTCCGCCTTCGAAAGCCTGTGCCTTTCCTGTTCGCCGCTCCAGGCAAACGCGCCCTTCAGCATTTTGGCGCGGCGGATGACAGGATCGACGGCAGCATGATTCTTCTGGAAATAGGTGCTTTGCCATCCGCCGTTGTAGTTGGAGATGACCATCGTAAATCCGGTGCGGATATAGACGTAGGCATAGGCCGCATAGCCGGCATCCTCGGTGATATTCGCGAGGCCCGTCTTGAGGCCATCCTCGTTGCCCGGAAGTGCCGCGAGATCGGTTATTTTTTCCAGCAAATGTTGCATTCGGAATTCCTTGCGATCGTCAGATGGAACAGATCAAATGATTCCTCTACAATTGCTCTGACAGATTTGCATTCCAACCACGATGCAATTGCGATTATCTGCCTGGGCCCAAATTCCTCTCCGGCAATAAAGTCGGGGTGAGGCGACATCGCCTCACCCCACTAAACCGCGAGCTGATTGTGAAGTCAGTTCGGACTACGTCCATCAGCGACATACATTTCATCGACGAAGGCATCCATCATTTCTTCGTCGTGAAGCTGTCCAATCATGTCGTACCGACTACGGTCGCTGTTGCGAAGCCACAAGGCATAACCAAACCCTGCTAACGCAATGATCGCGACATAGAGAGGAATCAGTTTGACCACCATGATCTCACTTCCAGCAAGGAAAGTGATGTTTTCGAGCAGAAGCCAGACAACAACCGCTTGAGCAATCGCGCCCAATATCGGGGCGAGGATCGTCTTCCACCAATCGAGAGGGCCGGACCTTCCAATACGATTAAAGTAGCCAATAACAGCCAAAGACACGATGAACTGAACGACGATTACGGCCAACGTGCAGAAGATCGGAAGCCAAGTGCCGAGATGGAGAAGCGGATCGGCTCCGGCGAGCGCAAACAAGGCAACCGTCACGATTGCAATAGTCGCCTGGACGGCGGCTGCGATGTAGGGAGACTTCTGCTCAGAATGCGTAGATCCGAGGCTTTTCGGAAGAATGCCATCTCTGCCGAGGGAGAAGAGGTATCGCGTTGCGTTGTTATGAAATGCAAACGAGCAGGCAAAGAAGCTTGTGATCACCAAGAAGTCCATGATGACACGAACCGTATGTATCGTATGGATATCGGCCAGCTCGAAATAGTACTGGTCAATCAGTGTCCCGGCTTTCCCGGGGGCCTCGGCGCCGAAACCAACAATTCCGGCGTAGGCCGTAAACGTGTAGAACAACCCAAGTGTCAAAACCGCGATATACGTGGCTCGGGGAACCGCGCGCTTTGGATCCATTGTCTCTTCGCCGTAGATCGCTGTCGTTTCAAAGCCAATCCACGACCAAAAAGCTAAGAAGAAGCCAATTCCTACAGCCGGAGCGGTGCTCCACTGCGACAGGCTGAAAGCCTCGGGCATTTGGCCAGACGCACCACCTGAACCAACGGTAGCCAGACAAACGATGAGAATTACGAGCACTTCAACCGCAAGGAGAAAGCTAAGAATACTTGCGCCATACGTAATGCGATAGAACGAAATCATGAACATCAACGCCAGCGAAGCGATGCTACACCAATACCACGCAATATCCAGTCCAAAGTAAGCACTTAAAAGTTTTGTGGTATAGAACCCGAAGCCGCCTGCGATTGCAGGTGAGATCATGCTGTAGGCCGCCATGACGGTGAAGCCAACGGCCAAGCCGACCGGACGACCAAGTCCCTGTGTAGCGAAGGTGTAGAAGGCTCCTGCCGAAGTTATTCTTTTCGCCATTTGGGCGAAGCCAACTGTAAAGATCAGAAGGATAAACGTCGTGGCTGCATAGGTAAGGGCAACTGACATCCCCGCCCCTCCAGCAAGGGAGATTGGAATGTAGGCGGAGACCACAACCAATGGAGCAGCCGCTGCTGTCACCATAAAGACGATGTGAAAGAATGATATCGAGCTACGAAGTAGGCTATTCGAAGCCGACTGCGGATTTCCGGCATGTGAAGCCATTTTAATTCCCCCAGTTTGAGTTCCGACGATAGGGTGTTTTTGTTATCCCTATATGTTTCGTAATTGGAAACATGTTGCGTGTCAAGAATTCGATTGCCCACAACGACATGCAAGAATCTGCCGATAGGCCGTTATCAGGCGTAAAAGGCTCCAAAAGACTTTTTGTCACTTGGCTGAAACCCACCTCATGATCCGCAAAAAAGGAATTAGCTCCGGCGCTTAGAGTCTGACTCGAAAAGGTTTCAACAATATCCGTACCTTGCCAAGCGCCGTGTCAGGACCCGAATGTGGGCGATAGTGATCCAGGCCTCAGCTGATGCGATGGACTTTGACCAATCCTTCGCCAGTCGTCGGCGTCTGCCCAGCCATGCGAAGGTGCGCTCCACGACTCAGCGACGCGGCAGAACCTTAAAGCCTTTGGCCTCGTCCGTCCGCTTGACGATCTGGAGGGTGAACGCAGCGATCTCTTGCAGTGCGCCCTTCAGCTTCGGTCCCGCATAACCCCCCCCATCGGCGAAGATATGTCTCAGCCACGGCCAGCGCCTATGAGACGGTCACCTAGTCCAATTTCAACTCTATTTTTTGATTCAAAGAGTGGTGAGCAGTGACGTTGTGGTTCTTGACAGGATACATGTGTCGTAATAGGAAACACTAAAACGGAATTAGACACGGGGCGCCATTTTGATGACAAATGACAACCAATATGACTTGGCAATTATCGGTGCCGGCCCAGCTGGTCTTTTCGCCGCCTATTATGCTGGGTTTCGCGGCCTGAAAACCGTGATGTTTGATGGTTTGCCGCAAGTCGGCGGGCAGATTTCGACGATGTATCCGGAGAAGAAGATCCACGATGTTGCCGGGTTTGCCAGCATTCGAGGTGCTGACTTCGTGAAGAACCTCTTCGAGCAATCGAGACGGCAGGAGTATGAGCTCCGTCTTTCCGAGACTATCACAAACCTAGAGTCAATGGATGACGGCTCGTATGAGCTTCGATCCGACAAGGGGTCGGTATTCAGCGCGAAGGCCGTGATAATCGCCGCCGGGCTGGGAAAGTGCCAACCTCGTTCTCTTCCGATCCTCGAGGAAGTTTTCTCCCCGAACATTATCCACTTTGTACCTGATCTTGCGGTGCTCGAAGGACACAACGTTGTGGTCGCCGGTGGCGGCGATAGTGCGGTCGACTGGGCGCTTGCTGCTCTCCCTCGAGCAAAGTCTGTCACGGTCGTCCATCGCCGCAATCGCTTTCGGGCGCACGAAGCTAGTGTCAAGGAAATGTACGACAGCGGCATCCGGATCGTCGCGCCAGGTGAAGTCGTCGCATATCGGTCCGAGGCGGGCCAGGAGTTTCTCACGATTGATGCGGCGGGAAAGTCAGAAGAACTGCAATTCGGCAAGTTTGTAGTTGCCCTCGGCTTTCAGTCCGATCTTGGCCCAATGAGCAATTGGGGCCTCAACGTCGATGGTTATCGCATACCGGTGCAGCCGGACATGCAAACTTGCCTGCCCCGTGTTTTCGCCATCGGTGATGTTAGTGAATATCCGGGGAAGGTGCGGCTCATGGCGGTCGGCTTTGGCGAAGCGTCCATCGCAGTGAACCATGCGGCTGCAGCAATAAACCCGGGCACGTCTGTGTTGCCCGGTCATAGCACCAACGAAGGATGAGCGATGCCATACGTCATCAACGACAATTGCATAGGCAGCAAAGACCAGGCCTGCGTCGATGTCTGCCCGGTCGACTGTATCTATGAGGCCGAAGGGCGACTTTGGATACAGCCTGACGAATGCACAACTTGCGGCGCATGCGAGTCCGTCTGTCCCGTCGAGGCGATTTATTACGCTGATGATGACAGCGACAGCCAGGATCTGAGGGAAGCGAGGGAATTCTTCGCTGCGGTTCTCCCTGGTCGCGACACGCCTGTCGGGAGCCCAAGAGGCGCTGCAAAATTAGGAATGATCCGTAGCGATCATCCACGAGTCTTGGAGGTGTTGGCAGGAGCAAAATAAAAAATACAGGGTTTAAGCTTTCCAATCCAAGCACACTGGGAGAAGATGAAATGGCGAATGATAAAGATGCGGAAATCGCAGATGCAAAAGCATTTGTGGAAGCGAACAACGTGGACACTCTCCGCGTTGGAGCAGTGGATATTGATGGCGTATGGCGCGGTAAACAGTTCGGCACTGAATATTTTCTGAATGCCGTCGCGAAAAACGGCACCAACATTTCAAACGTCCTGTTCGGTTGGGACGTCGCCGACGAAGTTGTGGAAGGTCTAGCTTACACCAATTGGGATACCGGTTATCCGGACATCAAACTTGTTCCCGACCTGCCTACGATGAAGCTCATTCCGTGGGAGGCGCGCACGGCTGCAGTATTCTGTGATATGCGGTCGATCGATGGTGATCCCCTGAATCTATCGCCGCGCGACATTCTCCGCAGTGCCGTGGACAAAGCCAATGGAATGGGGTTTGTGCCCAAGGCAGCCTATGAATTCGAGTTCTATCTTTTCAATGGCACCATTGCCGAACTCGCCGAAAATCAGTGGCGCGATCTGAAGCCTTTGCGCAAGAGCGGCTACTGTTACAGCATGCTTCATCACGCCGGCTCGGAAGACATTCTCGGCCAAATTCGCAATCAATTGCGTTCTGCTGGCATTGAAGTCGAGGCAACCATCAGCGAACACGGCCCGGGCCAACATGAAATTAATCTGAAGTATTCGGACGCTATTTCGGCCGCCGACAATGCGATTTTCGCAAAGTATGCCATCAAGGACATTGCTTCGAAGAACGGTTGCACCGCCACCTTTATGGCCAAGCCCAACGCGGTTTGGGCCGGCTCTTCCGGCCACATGCACATGAGCCTATCGGCCTTTGATGGAAAGCCTGCTTTTGCCAATAGCAACGATCCGAAGATGCTGTCGGAAATCGGAATGTCGTTCCTCGCCGGCATGAAAGAACTCTCCCGCGAGATGTCGGCGATTTATTTGCCGAACGTGAACTCCTACAAGCGGACCAACGGAGGATCATGGGCAGCAGCTAATTCTTCTTGGGGTGTCGACAATCGTACGACTTCGTTCAGGGCGATTCCTTCTTCGGGTCCGGCGGCGCGCGTCGAAAATCGCATTCCCGGTGCCGACACCAATCCGTACCTCGTCATTGCGACGAGTCTTCTCTCTGGTCTTTACGGCATCGAGAATGGCTTGAAAGCTGGTGAACCCTTCAAGGGGAACGCCTACCAGGCAACCGCCGCGCAAGCGCGACCACTCGCCGGCTCTCTTGAAGAAGCAATGGGCCTGTTCCAGCAGAGCAAGGTCGTTAGAGAGTTGTTTTCTGAGGATTTTGTCAATCACTACGTGCAAATGAAGAAATGGGAACTCCGTCGGACTAACACCCACATCACCGATTGGGAGTTGGGCCGCTATCTCGATATCATCTGACAGAGTAGCCGAAACGGCCCCGCCTTTGCGGGGCTGCCAAGCGCAAGGAAGGAGAAGAAAACTATGAGTAATGTAAGCGACGTGGCTAAAGCCTTCGACTATCATGGCGAAGCTCTCGACAACATTTTCGATACCTACGCCGAACTTCGTTCGAAGTGCCCTGTTGGTCGGAGTGAGCAACATGGCGGTTTCTGGTTCGTAACCAAGAGTGACGACATTTTTGCGGCCGAACAGGACCCTTCAACGTTCTCGGTTGGGCCGAGCATGATGTATCCGCCGGTTTCCGAGGTGCCGCTGCCGCCTATCGATATCGATCCGCCCGAGCATACCGCCTACCGCAAGATCCTGCTCCCGCTCTTCACGCCGCAGGAACTCAAGAAGCTCGAGGAACCAATTCGCAGGACAGCACAAAACCAGGCCCAGGAGTTCCTTAAGATGGGATCTGGAGCCGACGCCTCCTACGGATACGCTCGCCCCGTCCCGATGATCATCTTCGGCCGCCTTGCAGGCTATCCAGAGTCGGATTGGCCGAAATTCGACCAGTGGATCGATGACATCTTCTATGAGCGCATTCACAATGCGCCGAAGGCGGAAGCCGCGCAGCAGGCCGTCTATGACTACTTCGCGAATTTGTTGGACAACTGGAAAGACGACCCATCCTCGGCGACTCTCATCGATTACCTTTGCCGGGCCAAGATCGACGGCCGTCCGTTGAGCCGCGACGAACTGCTCCGCTATTGCTATCTCCTGTTCCTTGCAGGGCTCGATACGACGGCATGGGCCATTCGCTCGGGGCTGTGGTTCCTTGCCAACAACCCCGACGCGCAGAAGAAACTTCGCGATGATCCGAGTTTGATCCCACTTGCCTGTGAAGAGTTTCTGCGCTGCCTTTCGCCGGTGCAGGGCATGGCTCGCACATGCCTAAAGGACACTGTGATTCGCGGCCAGGAGATCAAGAAGGGCGAACGCGTCGTTCTTGTCTTCGGGGCAGGAAATCGGGACGAAGAAGTCTTCCCGAATCCCGACAAGATCGATATCGAGCGGCAGGAGAACCGCCATCTCGGCTTCGGCGGCGGCATTCATCGCTGCTTGGGCTCCAACCTGGGGCGTCGCGAGCTCGTTGTCGGAATCGAGGAATTCCTGAAGGCCGTACCCGAGTTCCGAGCTGCCGATCCTTCTCAGAAATGGCACGGCGTCGGCCCGCTCAATCTCACGTTCTAGGAAGGGATACCGAGATGAAAGTATCTATCAACGAAGGTCGTTGTCAGGGACATGCCCGGTGCATCTATTTTGCACCGGAGGTCTTCGAAATCGACGACGAGGGCTATGCCAAAATCAAGCCAGGCTTTGAAACCGTTCCTCCGGAGTTGGAGGACAAGGTTCGTAAGGCCTGTGCGAACTGTCCGGAACTCTCGATCATCGTGACCGAGTAACCGAGCGGGCTGGGACGTATGACGATGAAGCGAATTTTGATCGCGGACGGAAACATTCCAGCCGACCGCGCCGTTTTCACAAGATTCAACGGATGCGCCCCAAGTGGGATGTTCGATCAGCTGCTTCGCACGGGCTGGTCGAACATCGAAACAGAAATCTTGTATCCGACTGATGCAGATGCTGCTGCTTCTCTCCCGCTTGAGGCGTATGACGGCATTCTTATTACCGGCTCCAACTCAAATATCTACAAGCGGGAGCCCGGAACATTGCGGCAGATTGAATTCGCTCGCGAAGCGTTCAGATCAGGGACGCCAATGTTCGGAGTATGTTGGGGTCTTCAGTTGGCGACGGTCGCGTTGGGCGGTGACGTTGAGCCGAGTCGCAGTGAAAACTGTCGATGTGAAGCTCCTTTTGGAGAAGCAATCACGTTGGTCCAGGATGACACTGGTTGCATTCATCCGATGCATAAAGATCGTGCTAAAGTCTTTGATGCATTTGCATTTCATTCTGATCAAGTTTCGCGGCTGCCGCCAAACAGCACCATAACTGCGAGCAATAGAAATTTCATACAAGCCGCTGAGATACGTTCAGAGAAATCCGTTTTCTGGGGGGTCCAATACCATCCTGAGCTCAGCGGCGCTGGAATGGCTGGCTTTCTACGAGGATCGATCAACGAGCTTTATCAAGCGGGTCGGTACCATTCACTGGAAGAAATCGAGGCTGCGGCGGCCGCGATGGAAAGTTTTGCGCATGCTGTACCGATCGCTGAGGCCCATAGCCGTCATTTTGAGAAAATCGATCCAGCTCGCTTTGAATTCAGGCCACTTGAACTTATCAACTGGGTTGA
Source organism: Agrobacterium sp. ST15.13.015 (assembly GCF_027871645.1). Lineage (NCBI taxonomy): Bacteria > Pseudomonadati > Pseudomonadota > Alphaproteobacteria > Hyphomicrobiales > Rhizobiaceae > Agrobacterium > Agrobacterium sp. ST15.13.015. Next base: position 86,361 of record NZ_JAQAHF010000017.1, on the reverse strand, counting down.
AAAGCTCGTCATAGGGGCCGACAACGACCGGTGAGTGCAAAGGGCCGATGGCGCGCGTGATTTGGAGGATCAGTCAAAAATTTCGTGTACTTCTGCGGGCCATGATCTCTTGTCGCGATGGTTAGGTTGTTCTCCGCGGTGGGACGTTGCCAATACGGAACTGGGACAGTTAGGCAGTAGCTCATCCAGCTTCCGCAGACGGAAATAGAACGATAGGGATGATCTTGTGCGCTTGCCCAACGTTGCCATTGTTGCTGTTGACGGCTTCGGTCCCTATCAGATGGCCGTTCCGCTGGTAGTTTTTGGCAATTTTCTGCCTGGAGTCGAGCTCTTTAACCTAAAGATATGCGCTGGTGAGGTAGGTCCTCTGCGTTCCGGGCTCGGCTTGCAGATCGAAACAAGTGACGGTTTGGCTGAAATTGCGCATGCGGATATCGTGATAGTTCCATTCTGGCGGGACCCCGCAGAAAGGCCACAACAAGCACTCCTAGACGCGGTTGGCCAAGCGCATGCGCGAGGGGCATGGATAATCGGCCTTTGTCTCGGCGCTTACATTCCCGCCTATGCTGGATTGTTGGACGGTAGTAGGGCTTCCACTCACTGGGAAGTCGAGCAAGATTTCTTATCGCGCTTCCCAAAGGCTGTTTTGGATCGAAACGCCCTCTTTATAGATGACAATGGCATAATCACTTCTGCAGGGACGGGTGCTGGAATGGATTGCTGCCTCTACGTTGTCCGCAAACTCTACGGCTCCACCATTGCAAACAGTGTTGCGAGAAGATTGGTCTTGCCGCCGCAAAGGGAAGGCACGCAGGTGCAACTGATAGAGAGGCCGGTTCCACCCGCTACGAAGGATGCGAGGATTTACCGCCTTCTCGATGAAGTGAGGATGAATTTACGCCGGGAGTACAGTATTGATGAACTCGCCAAGCGTACGTCGATGAGCAGGCGCAGTTTTACGCGTAACTTTTTTCGTGTCACGGGCATGTCCTTCGGCACTTGGTTGCGAGCAGAACGGATCAAGATTGGCAGGGAAATACTTGAAACGACCGATCACAACATAGATCGAGTGGCGGAAATCGCAGGATTTGGATCTACAGCCCTGTTTCGTCAGTATTTCAAGTCTGTTTTCGGATGTCCTCCAACAAAAATCCGTAGAAGAAACTCAGAAGCACCAAATGTGAGCGAGCTAGCCTCGTTGCAATGAGAGGCTTTCTCGGTCGGTTGTAGAAGTAGGGCGGCTGTTCGCTCTCTGTCCATCCCGGCGTGTGCACCCATTGGCGTCGCTGCCCCGCCGCCGCTTGATCCCCGTGAACACAAGGTACGTGGTGCGGCTGCCATCTGGCCCTAGAACGACGACAATTGGCCTGTCGCAAGCTTTTTCCTCGGCCCCGCAGGCATAACATGTGGTGGCGCTCCAGACGGACCAACCCAATCGGAGCTACACGCAAAGGGGAACAAAAATGCGAATTCGCCAGATAAGAAATGCTACGGTCTCGCTTGAGTTTGGCGGTATCAGATTCCTAATCGACCCTTGGCTCGCTGAAAAGGACGCTTATCCCGGCTTTGCCGGAACAGCCAATGATCATCTTCGAAATCCGACTGCTGCACTTGTTGTGCCGATGTCTGAGATCGTCGATGTGGATGCCGTCATCCTGACGCATGCGCATCCGGATCACTGGGATCATGCGGCGGCCGAAGCGATCCGCCCGGACATTCCGTTCTTCACGCAACATTTTGGCGACAAGGCGCTGGTGAGTGACGCCCGCTCTATCGTCTTGGACAATGGTCTGCATGTCAGACAGGTGGACGGCAAGACTTTCACTGATGTCCGCGTTCTCACAGGCAACCCTGAATTCATGGGCGTGAAGCTTAAGAAGGTTCCCGGCCAACACGGCTCGGACGTTGCGATCCAGAACGCTTATGATCTCTTGCAGGAAGTTTGCGGGCTGGTCATCAGTCATCCCGATGAGAAGACTCTCTACCTTGCCGGTGACACTATTTGGAACGAATATGTCGAGGCGAATATTGCCGAATACAGGCCCGACGTGATCATCGTCAATGCCGGCGACGCGCAGATTCCGGGGCTCGGTCACATCATCATGAACTGCGATGACGTTGCCCGTGTCTGCGAGGCGGCGCCCAACGCGACCATCATTGCCAGCCATATGGACGCGGTCAATCACGGGATGACATCGCGCTCCCAACTTCGCGACTACCTCCAGAAAGCCGGGCTGTCACATCGTGTTCTCGTACCTGAGGACGGCGAGAGCCTGACCGTCTGATCAGGCTAAATTGCAAAAGAGGAGAAAGTCATGTCACTTGATGAAAACAAGAAGCTGGTCCAGCAATTCTACGATGCGATCAACCGCGAAAAATTCGAAGAGCTTGATGCTCTTTGCCACAAGGACTTCGTCTTCTACAGTCAGGTCGATACACCGAAGCCTGGCGTGGCCGGCTTCGTTAATTCCGAGAAATCGGCATTCGATGCCTTCAAGTCGTTCCGCTTTCCGCTGGAACTCATGGTCGCCGAAGGCGACAGGGTTGCCGCCTACCTGATCTTCGAAGCCAAGGACCAGACTTTGCCGACAATGGGCGCTGAACCCCATGGCAAGAGCTGCAGGATCTCCGTGTTCTGCCTGCTAACCATCAAAGAAGGAAAGATCTTCGAAAAGCGCGCTCATTTCGATGTAGCCGATATTCGTAGGCAGCTTGCTGCTTGAACCTGCTGGAGCATTCCGAGTATGGAATGCTCCTTCCTCGTCAATCTTTGTGGATGAAAAGGTTGTATCCCTTCGGCGAAGCTTGCAATTACCCACATCTGAGTGTCGCTTGCCGATAATTGATCGGAATGCCGGCCGGCTTCACGTCGGAATCCGCATCGAGATTGAGTCAGACCCCAATTTTGACCCCCCACCTGTTTTGTCTGACCATCCGTCTTTTGCTGGCGGATGGGGGGGAGTTACGATAGCAACGCCATCCGGGCCAAGGCGGCCGAACGAGGGGCTTGGGCCAACATCCCGCCGAAAGCCAACCGCAAGGGAAGCGTCTCATTCTCAGACTGGGTCTACAGGCAACGCAATCTCGTGGAACGGTTCTTCAACAGGATCAAACACTTCCGAGGCATCGCCACCCGTCACGACAAAAACCAACACTCAATCCCATCGAGATGGCGTTTTCCAAGCTCAAGACACTCCTGCGAAAACAGAAGGCAAGAACCTATAATGACCTCTGGAAAGCCGTCGGAAAAGTCTGCGATCTCTTCACACAAGAGGAATGCTGGAACTATTTCAAACACGTAGGATGCGCTGCAGGGTAAGGGCCCGACGCTCTAATTATATGAATCAACTCGGTAACATGATCCGGCGACGTCTCCGGATGAATTCCGTGGCCAAGGTTGAAGATGAAGGGCCCATTTCCCAGTCCTTCGAGCAGATGTTGCGCGGCATCCCTAAGCGCGGAACCGCCTACCAAAAGGCGCAGGGGGTCTAAATTGCCCTGAACAGGGCCTTGCTTCTGCAACTCAGCGATGAAGGATAGCGGCTGGGTCCAATCTACCCCGAGACAATCCGCACCAGTGCGATCCCGGACATCTCGAAGCTTCACGCCTGCACCTCTTATGAACACTATGATCCTCGCTTGTGGCCTTTGTGACTTCACCAAGTAAATCATCCGTGCGATCGGCGCGATGGAAAACTGATCGAAATCCTCTTCACCGAGAACATCGGCCCACGATTCAAAAATCTGCAGTACGTCGGCACCTGCGTCAAACTGCCGAATCAGATAATCGGCAGAGACATCCGCGAGCAGGGACAAAAGCCGATTGAACGACTTGCGGTGTGCGTGCGCAAACTTTCGCGCGGGCAAATGATCGGCAGTCCCCTGACCCGCCACCATGTAAGTTGCGACGGTCCAAGGTGCACCACAGAAGCCAATCAAAGTCTTATCGTCGCCAAGATCTCTTCGGGCTAACCGGATTGCCTCGAATACTGGCATCAAGTGTTCGCTTATGCCTCCCACATTAAGCGCGGCTATCCGATCGCAATCGACAGGTGTCAGTGTGGGTCCACGGCTCTCAGAAAATTTCACCCCGCAACCCAAAGAGTCAGGAATCACTAGAATGTCCGAGAACAAGATTGCAGCATCGAGATTATATCTGCGCACAGGCTGAAGCGTGACCTCAGCAGCCAGTCTGGGCGTATAACAGAGGTCAAGAAATGACCCCACTGAGGCTCGTATTTCCCGATATTCAGGAAGATGCCGGCCTGCTTGGCGCATAAGCCACACAGGAGGCGGCCATTTCCGATTACCGTCGACAACACTTAAGACTTTCTTTTCCGAATCCATTTCCGGGTACTTCCTGATAAGCGAACGCTATGCCACGCGAGCGCGACCACGGTACGCCTGAGCAAGCCTGAACTTTGCGATGAGTTCGGAGAGTGCGTCTGCGCGCTCCCGAAGACCAAAGGCAGCAGCTGAAGTCTGCTCCACCATCGCCGCATTCTGCTGCGTAAAATGATCGATCTGAAGCACCGCGGAATTGACTTCGCTCAGGCCGTTTGATTGCTCGCGTCCGGACGTGACAATTTCGTTGATCAGCTGGTTGATCGCAGTAACTTCTGCAACGATCTGGCTGAGCACCTCGCTGGTGCTGTTCATCAATTGAACTCCATGGTCAACACGAGTAGAGCTCACATTGATGAGAGCTCGGATTTCTTTGGCGGCAGACGCGGAACGCTGTGCCAAGGCGCGCACTTCCGACGCAACCACAGCGAAACCCTTTCCGGCATCTCCCGCCCGGGCAGCCTCGACACCTGCGTTCAATGCCAGCAGATTCGTTTGAAACGCAATTTCATCAATGACGGTGACGATTTGGGTGATCTGCTGTGAGCTTTGAGCGATGTCGTCAATCGCACTCTCGGCTTGCTGCACGATACTCTCGGAGCGTTCGGCGTCCGCGTTCGCCTGAGCAGCGACATCCTTGACCTTCAGCGCGTTGTCCAGCGAGCGCCGGGCTCCCGCAGTTATGGCGTCCAGCGCGGCGGAAGCTTCTTTCAACGACGCCGCCTCGCTTTCCGTCCTTCGCGCCAGATCTTGCACAGCAGCAGCGATATCATCGGTTCCCGACAGAATATCATTCGATGTCGCGCTGATATGCGTCATGGCTTGCAGCAGGGTTGCCACCGCCGCGTTGAAGTCACGTTTCGCATCCTCGGTCTTGGTAGGAACGTCATCAGCAATCTGGTAGGCTAGGTTCCTCTCTGCCAATTCCTTCAATGCAGTGCGGAGTATTTGCATCGAGATGCGATCATTCTCTGTATCCTCAGCACGTTTCTGATCAAACACGGCTCGCTCCGCATCAGCTTGCTGCACAAGCTCGGCAAAGAAATGGTACATTGCGACCGAGACATCCACGAACACTGATCGCATAAGGCTGTGAATGAATTCGTTTCGTTTCGCTCGGGGCTTCCAGCGACATTCATCCACCAGCGCTATCATCAACTCGGCCGCGTATGTGGAGTAGGTTGGCGACAGAAATTGCGGATAGTCGATTTCACGGGCGACAGCCGAGGCTATCTCGGCCTGGGCCTGGAAATACTCCGGCGAAAAAGTGCCGGAGACTATGTTCCTGAAGACGAGTTGTTCCTTTCTGAGCACCTCGTCGTCGAGACCTTGAAAATTCGGCATGGTAACAGCGTATGTGGCCGTCAACACGTCTCTGAGGCGCGGCTCAAGCAGTGAAAGAACGATAGTCCCGGTTTTTTGCTGTTCCGCGGTCCATGGTGTGATCTGATCCTCGATCTTTTTCAACGTCTGCCCCCCGGTCAAACACCGCTCAAACTGCGGCCACTTTTGTCGTGGAAAAATAATCTCTATGCCTTCTTAATATAACGTGTATCAAATTTAGAAACATTTCGCACCATACGAAACATGGCGCATAACCAAAAATCTTACAGACGACCTGGTGACGCATGCAGGCTGGCAAATGCCGAGCACTCAGCCCGAACGGAAGTCGATTGCGAAGGCCAATTTCTGCTGCCGATTGCAGCCGGGGAAGGTAAGCGCGACATCCCCTCCCCGCTGCCGTGAGAACAGCAAACTTCACCAAACGGTCGTTCCACTCGGCTGCTAGCCCCGAGCTTCCGACACGCGCTTTTGCTCGCCATCCAGCACCTTCTCCATCTCGATCAGAGCTTTCTCGAGCCGAACGAGAATTTCCTTCACTTCGTCCGCCGCGATCGTCAAAGGCGGAGTAAGGAGGATAGAGTTATTGAGAGGTGCCACGCCGGCCGGATAGACGATGAGGCCCAATGTGCGGCATAACTCCGTGAACCTCGCGGATACCATAAAATCCGTGCTCGGAGGCTCGAGAGTGTCGCGATCCAGTACGAACTCGAAACCCCACAGAAGGCCCCGTCCTCTGACATCGATCATATGCCTGAATCTCTGCGACAAAGTTCGAAGGCCTGCGCTGAGTTCGTCCCCCCTTTGTCGAACATTGTCGAGAACGTCATTCGATTGCATGTAGTCGAGAACCGCAAGGCAGGTCGCCGCGCTCAAAGGGTTTCCGGAGAAGGTGTGCCCAAAAGGTGCATGACCGCTCCCCTGGCGAATGGATTCCACGAGCCCCTCCCTCATCAGCACGGCGGCCATCGGAGTGTAGCCAGCGCTCAATCCCTTGCCGACGAGGAGTATGTCGGGAACCACGTCGAGCCATTGAGATGCGAACCAGTCTCCCGTCCGTCCCATCCCGGAGATCACTTCATCGAGAATGAGGAGAACATCGTACTTGTCGCAGATTTCGCGGACACGCCTGAAATAGCCCTCTGGTGGCATAAGAGCACCGCCAGCAGCCCCCACGATCGGCTCTGCTATGACGGCCGCGACAGTGTCAGGATCAGCCTCCAAAATGGCGTTTTCCCAGGCATCGGCGCATTGGCGATGATATTGCTCGATGCTAAGTCCCTTCGGCCGGCGCAATGTGTAAACTGGCGGCACAACTGGGAAGGGATGAAGGAGAGGTCCGTAATCCTTTCGGCGAACATCATGGCCGGACATCGACAAGGCCCCCATCGTCATACCGTGATAGCTGCGCTGGCGGCCGAGAATCTTGGTTTTCGAAGGCCTCCCCCGCTCCTTCCATATATGCAGTGCGACACGTATGGCATGCTCCGACGACTCCGATCCACTGTTGAGGAAGAATGCATAGTTCAGGTCTCCCGGTGCAAGCTCGGTGAGGCGCGTGGCAAGCTCCTCAGCGGGCAAGCTGGTAAACTGTGTGCGGTAGGTGAACGCGACCTTTCGGAGCTGGGCGTCGATAGCGGATGCGATTTCCGGAACGCCATGCCCTATGTTGGCTGTCATTGCACCGGATGCGGCATCCAGATAGCTGCGTCCTTCGGTGTCGAACAGCCAGACACCCTTCCCGTGGTCCACGACAGGATATACAGCACCAAGGCTCTGCTTTATCAACGCCGACATCAAGTTTCTCCTCATCCATTTTACGCGCCCGACCCGGCCAGAGCCGTCGAGATTGTTCCTTGAGCGAGATCGGCCTGCTCACCGATCGCGATCCAATTGCATAGCCACTCATATCCTTCGTGAGATCGAGGCGAGGCGCCCGTTGCCGAGGTAAGTGGATGATTCCCGACCAGCGTGGCGCTAGAACCTGTCGATGATCACCGCGCCAACGTCCTGGGAGCTATCGAGGCGCGGAAGAGCATTCGCAGCCTCTTCCAGGCTGATCGTTCGACCGATCAGTTTGTCCGGGTGCAGCTTGCCGGTCGTGATCATTGCCAGCATGTCGGCGTACCTGAACGGCTGCAGACCGTAGCTACCAATGATCTCAAGCTCACGCAAAACCACACGTCCCATTGGGATTGGAGGTAGCGCCTGATCACCTGCAAGCAGCCCTATCTGAACGTGCTTGCCGCGCTTGGTCAGGCATGCGATCGAGTTTCGGCAGGTCGTCATGCTTCCGAGCGCATCAACCGAGACATTCGCACCGCCTCCCGTCACATCTACAATTGCGCCGGGAACGTCAGGGGTTGTCCGGCCATTTATGACGACTTCCGCTCCGAGTGCGGTGGCAAGCTGCAGCTTTTCATCGGTGATATCGACTGCGATGACACGGGCGCCAAGGGCGTTTGCAATCATGATCGCCGAAAGGCCGACTCCACCACATCCGTGAATGGCGACCCACTGCCCGGGCGCCACGCGAGCCTGATGGGCAATCGCCCGAAAAGCCGTCGCAAAGCGGCAGCCGAGACCCGCCGCAGTCGCAAAGTCGATCGATTCCGGCAAAGCAACCAGATTGGCGTCAGCGTGATCGATGGCAACACATTCAGCAAACGAACCCCAATGCCTGAAGCCTGGCTGGAATTGATCGTCACAGAGTTGATGATTGCCCGAGGAGCATTGCGCGCAGGTGCCGCAGACTCCCATGAACGGCATCGTGACGCGATCCCCCGCCTTCCAATTCCGCACCCCTCGCCCGACTTCCCTGATCACGCCTGCGAATTCGTGGCCCGGCACGTGTGGCAGGTTGATATCGTCGTCATGTCCAACCCACCCATGCCAATCGCTCCGACACAGGCCAGTCGCCTTGACATCGATGACAACGCCCAGCTCGGCTGGGATAGGATCCGGAACCGTTTTGACAACGATTTCACCTTTGAACTTCTCATATACCGCAGCACGCATCTCTCACTCCCAGCAGTTCCAACTCAGGTTCATTCATCGCACCAGCCCGCTTTCCGAACGGCTGCGGTCCGCAACAAGTATGGCGCCTCACCGACGCTATGTTTTGGTCGCCACCATTACGAGCCATTTGAGCTTCCGTAACACGGCGTTTCTTATAAGGAAACATGTGTTACAAACAATCACATGACGAAATCAACGAGATGGGGGCCCTAGACACTAGCTTTCGAAGCAAAGGTTCGGCCTAACGCCGATAAGCGGAAAGGTTGGCGACCACGACCGGTTGGCCACTCCTCCACAGTTCCAGGCGCAAGGAATACGGCTCGTATCCGCTACACTCCTGGCGCGTGGTGTGTCTCTGGTTGTTTCAGGTGGCGCGGAGAGCTTATCTATCAAAAAAAGCACACAAAATTGCGAGAGCTTAGCGAGTTGTTGCGCGACTGTTTCCAATGATGTAAACATGTTTCGGAGGAAGCAAAAGGATAACGCCATCAGCAACACGGAGGCCGCAAAACAAAATCGGCTCCGAGAGATGTTGAAAGGATATCGAGGAAACGGAGGACGAGTGCTTTGGGATGGGGCTCTTGTCCAGAACCCGCAAGGATTACAATGACTCTCCTTCAATCGAGAAACAGATCGCTGTCTTCAGCCCAATCCGCACCTGGCTTGGCAAAACTTGCACCGCCTCCGGTTCCCGCAGGTACCGCGCAGTCGAAAATCGTGGCGACTTGGGGAGGCGACAAAATGAATGTCGAGAACGCCATCAGAACTCAGCGTAGCCAAAAGGGCATAAGTCTGAGGACGCTGGCCAATCATTTGGGAATCTCAGCGTCACAACTCTCAAAAATTGAGACTGGGAAATCCAAGCTTTCGGTCGATCTGGCGCTAAAAATCGCCGAGTTGCTTGAGGTTCCGGCTGCGAACTTCCTGTCGAGAGGCCGACCCGTAGCAAGCGGGCGGCGGACGATCACCCGCGGCACGGCAAGTGAGGGCCAGACGACTCCTGGAATGCGTTTCACTCCGCTTTGCTCCGAATTCAAGGACCACAACAGTCTCTATTGGGTTGTGACGCTGTCCGCAACCAGCCTGGAGGAGAATGGAGGCTGGAGGCAACATCCGGGGCAGGAGTTCTTCTATGTGCTCTCCGGCCAGGCACAACTTTTGAGCCAGATTTATGAGCCTGCGACGCTTGATGCAGGGGACAGTATATTGTTCGACTCGGATCAGCCGCACGCCTATCTGGCCATTGGCGGACCTGCCAACGTCCTCATGATAAACAGCCTTCCCTGAGATTCTTGTCAGCACAGACGCTGTTCGCCGTGACGATCGCCAAAACATGAAGCCCGGTCGGGGCCGGCCTTCGCTGGCCCCGATCGGTAAAGTTCGGATGCATGCGTCACCGACCGAGGGATGTTGCGGCTTTTTCAATCCCGACGGCAATCACTTCCGCCATTTCCGAGACGGCGGATGAGTCATGGATCAGATCGTTTCGGACCTCGATGTAGGCGTTCGGAACGGCGATTGACAGACCATGCCGATCCAATGTGAACCAGTCGCTATCGGCAAAACTGTAGGGTTGGTTTTCCTCTACCGTAAACCGACGCTGAACGTCCATCGCCTGAATCAGAGGCAATGCAAGGCGGCTGTCACACTTCCACATGACACCGATTTGACATGATCTGTAGACCGCCTCCCACACCGGCGAGAAGGAATGGATAGAGACGATCAATTTGCCGATGGGCCGTTCGCCTTCCAATAGATCTTCCAGGACACGCTCGACCGGAGATCTTGCGATCCTCTCCCGCCGGCACCTTTCCTCATCCGAAATATGCACGTTAGCCGGCACCGGAATGCCCCCCATATCGGGGCGAATGCAGCTAGGATCAGTGGCCTTGCGATTGTAATCGAGAAACAGCCTCGAATAGTTGGCAAGTACCGCTGTGGCTCCGAGGCGGTCCGCTACGGCGACCGTTAACTCCCTTGAGCCGATATCATGTGCGTAGTGAGTCTCGAAAAAGGCATCGTGCAAACCGAGGCCCCTCCAAGCAGCCGGGACTTGACTGCCCCCATGTTCACATAGCACCACGATGTCCGGGCGCCTCGCACCTTCAAGTACCGAAACCGCATCACTTGCGTAGGATGCGATCTCGGCTTCGCTCAACGTGACGGGCTGGCTCATTGCGGATTCCGGATATGAAACGACTTAACGTCCGTAACGCCGTAAAGACCTTCCTTGCCGTTTCCGCGGCCGAGTCCGGACATCTTCTGTCCACCCCACGGAAGATAGAGGTCAGCATGATCGCAACGATTGACGAAGACCGTACCGGCGTCCAGTTGATCCACAATCTGGAGGCCGGCATCGACGTCACGGGTCCACACGCTGGCCGTGAGCCCATATTGGTTGTCGTTCATCAGACGCACGGCTTCGTCATCGCTCTTTACGGTCTGCACGCAGGCAACGGGGCCGAAAGTCTCCTCCTGCATCACTGTCATCGTCCCGTCGACGTCGGTTAGAAGCGTCGGGGCAATGTAGCAATAAGCGTCTTTGACACCTGAGAGATTGAGTGGTTCCTCGGAATAGGCGGTTGCTCCCTTCATCACCGCGTCGGAAATTTGGCTGCGGATCAGTTCCGCTGCCGACTTCTTCACGACTGGCCCGACGGTTGCGTTGGGGTCGAGCGGGTTGCCAACCTTGTACTTCTTCATTTCCTGCTTGAAGCGAGCGAGGAACTGGTCGCGGATCGCCTCGTGAACATAGATGCGCTCGACGGAGCAACAGGACTGACCGGCATTTGAGAAGCAACCATCCGCGATATCCGTGACCGCCTGTTCGATATCCGCGTCGGCGCGCACATATGCTGGATCTTTTCCGCCGAGCTCCAGATGGACGTGGGTGAGTGTCCCTGCGGCCGAGCGGTGGATGGAAAGTCCACCTGCGACAGAGCCGATGAAGTTGACCCCCTTCATCCTGCCGGAGCGGATGATGCGATCGACCTGATCATGGCTCAGTTCCAGAACCTGAAACACACCTTCAGGTCCGCCGATTGTCTCATAGGCTTCCCGGATGATCCGACCGACGTCGACGGTCTGCGCCGCATGCTTCAGGATTACGGGATTACCGCCGAGAAGAGGGGTCACGATCAGCCACGGAAGCAGTCCCACAGGATAATTCCACGGCGCGATGGAAAGATGGACACCCTGGGGACTGCGGCGCGTGAACCGTTTGATCGAGGCATCGGAAGGATAAGGGTCGTCGCCGATCGCGTTGAGCGCCTCGATCTGGGTCACAGTGACGGCCTTGAAGCGCTGGGTTTCGTCGGCTTGCGCCACCGGACGGCCAATCGACAAGGTCAACGCGCGAGAAAGCTCATCCTTCCGACGGATGAGTTCATCGGCGAGAGCGATGACCAGCCTAGCACGCTCGTCCTTGGAGGAATTCCGCCAAGTTTCAAATGCCGACTCCGCTTTTGCAAGCGCCGTGTCAACGGCCAAGTCGCTGGCGGTGTCGACTGAAAGAATCTTCGATCCATCAATCGGGGAAACAACCTCGATGGGCATTGTGCTCTCTCCTATCACAAATGTGTTGATATGGTCAGTTATGTTTCGTATAAAGCAACACGTTTCCAACAGCAACACGATTCTGCAACGAAATTGTTGTTTCGCAACGGGGCTCTTGGTGGCGACTTCTCAAACGCGAAAAAGAGGGAGTTTACATGATCAAGTTTGATTTCAGCGGCCGCGTCGCCATCGTGACCGGCGCTGGCGGGGGGATGGGGCTGTCGCTCGCCGAGGGGCTGCTTGCGGCCGGTGCGTCGGTCCTGGCGATCGACGTCAAGGAACAGCCGGAAGCACTCAAAGATGGCGCCAAATGCGTCTACGCCAAAGGCGATCTAACCGACGCAAAGTTCGTCAATGATGCCGTCGATGCGGCATACAAGAAGTTTGGCCGCATCGACTATCTCGCCAACATCGCCGGCGTGCTCTGGTTTGGCAAGGACGTCTCCCTTCTCAATATAGACCTCGATATCTGGGACAAGGTGATGGATATCAACCTGAAGTCCATGGTGCATACCATCAAGGCCGCTGTGCCCTACATGCGAAAGTCGGGCGGTGGCTCCATGGTCCACTTTGCAACGGTGCAGTGCCTCCGTGGCGATACTGCGCCGCAAGATGCCTACGTGGCATCGAAAGCTGGTGTCGTCGCGATCTCCAATTCCATCGCGATGCAGCTCTCCGCTGAGGGCATTCGATCCAATGTCATTCATCCGGGAATCACACACACGCCGATGCAGGCTCGCTGGGATTCCCCTGAGAAGCTGAAGAACGCATCCGACTATGTGCCGATGAAGAAGGTCGGCCAGCCGGAGGACATGGCCAACGCGGCGATGTTCCTGCTTTCCGACGCTGCCGGATATATCACCGGCACCAGCCTCATCGTCGATGGCGGCCTCATGCTCAAGTACTGAGCATGATCTGTGGTCCGAGGCGACCCGATTTGGTCGCCTCGGCGGTCGAATGTCGTTTTTAGCGTGGGCGATTGCCGACGGCCTACAAGAGGGAAATGCTTCCATGGATCAAAAAAGTGCATCTGCAGGCGCCGAAATCTGGCGTTCTCGCGCAGCGGACTTGAAGATAGAAGGTCGTGCGCTCATCGATGGCGAGATGACCAGAGCGACGGACGGAGCCAGTTTCGATTGTCTTTCTCCGATTGACGGGCGGTTGCTTGCCCAAGTTTCATCGGGTGGCGCTGCTGATATTGACCGGGCCGTCCGGGCTGCACGCGCGGCCTTCGAGGATCGCCGGTGGGCGGGGCAAGCGCCGGCTGCGCGCAAGCGTATCCTCCAGCGTTTTGCCGCGCTGCTGCGGGAAAACCTCGAGGAGCTTGCCCTTCTTGAATCACTCGACATGGGCAAGCCGATCTCAGCGGCTCTATCTGTCGACGTAAACGCGACGGCCCGTTGCTACGATTGGTATGCAGAGGCAATCGACAAGGTTTACGATCAGATCGCTCCCACCGCGGATCAGGATCTCGCCCTCATTACCCGCGAACCACTCGGTGTTGTCGGCGCAATCGTTCCATGGAATTTCCCGATGCTGACCGCCGCGTGGAAGACCGCGCCGGCGCTGGCCACCGGCAATTCGGTCGTCCTGAAGCCGGCGGAACAGTCGCCATTGACGGCAATCCGAATGGGGCAGATCGCACTGGAAGCAGGCATTCCGCCTGGGGTATTCAACGTGGTGCCCGGATTCGGGCATACAGCGGGTAAAGCTCTCGCCAGCCACATGGACGTCGACGGTATTTTCTTCACGGGTTCGACCTCGACCGGCCGGCTGCTCATGGAATATGCTGGCAAGTCCAACCTGAAGAAGGTTGGTCTGGAACTTGGCGGGAAAAGCCCGAACATCATCCTGTCGTCCTATGCAGATATCGAGAAGGCGGCCATCACAGCGGCTGAAAGCATGTTCGCCAATCAGGGTGAAGTCTGCATCGCTCCTTCGCGACTGATTGTGGAGCGACCGATTCACGACAAGGTCGTGGAGATAATCGCCGAGTTTGCAAAGAACAGGCAACCGTCTGACCCGCTCGATCCAGCAACGAATATGGGCGCGCTGGTGGATCTGCGCCACGCAGATCGCGTCATGAGCTACATCGAAACCGCGAAGGCCGAGGGGGCCAGAGTGGCTGCTGGCGGAACCCGCGCCCTGGTGGAGAGCGGCGGGGCATATGTAGCTCCTACGATCTTCGACAATGTCACAAACAACATGAAGGTCGCTCGGGAAGAGATATTCGGTCCGGTTCTCTCGGTCATCCCTGTCGATAGCGCCGACGAGGCCGTAGCGGTCGCGAACGACAGCCCTTACGGGCTTGCCGCCGCTGTCTGGACGGATCGCCTCTCAGACGCTCACAAGGTCGCCAGGGCGCTTCGAAGCGGGATCGTCTATGTCAACTGCTACGACGCTTGCGACATGACGACACCGTTCGGTGGATACAAGCAGTCCGGCAACGGCCGGGACAAGTCGCTGCATGCCCTCGACGAGTACACCGAGTTGAAGACGACCTGGGTGAGGCTCTGACCTGTGAATGCCCTTAACCCCATGTCGGACCAATGACGATGAGAATACTTATTGCAGAAGGAAACGTGCATGCCTCCAGACAGAGATCCAGGGAGATCGGAGGCTCTACACCCGGCGAAGGCTATGGAGATGTCATCACGGCGCTTTGTCCGTCGATTGAGATCGACATCTACAATCTGCCGGATGCCGGCGAGAAACCGCCGAAACCGATCGATGTATATGATGGCATCGTGTTAACCGGTTCGTCGCTGACGATCTATGAGGATCGTCCGGAGGTCCGCCGCCAGATAGAGTTTGCGCAAGAGGTGTTCGCATGTGGCGTCCCCTTCTTCGGATCATGCTGGGGACTTCAGGTTGCGACTGTTGCCGCTGGCGGTGAGGTTCTTCGAAATCAGCGTGGCCGGGAGGTGGGCTTCGCCAGAGCTATTCGCCTGACCTCCGAGGGGATTAGCCATCCGCTGCACGATGGAAGACCCGTCACCTTCGATGCGCCGGCAGTGCATGCGGATCATGTGACGCGCCCGGCCGATGGCACTATCGTTACGGCGTCAAATAGCGTCAGTGATGTTCAGGCGGCTGAGATATCCTACAAGAACGGCACTTTCTGGGGAGTGCAATACCACCCTGAATTTTCGCTGAAGGATATCGCAGACGTTCTCGTCCGATACGCTCCGGTGATCGTTGATGAGGAAAAGTTCTTCGAGGATCCGCAGCAACTCGCCGCCTATGCAGGCAACTTGCGACTGCTTCATGACGATCGGGAACGGCGTTCGATTTCTTGGCAATACGCAATCGGCAAGGACCTGCTTGATGACCGCGTGCGGTTAACGGAGATCGCCAACTGGTTAAGGGTCAAAGTTGGGGCCGCCGTTCATTAAGTCAATCGCACACTCTCGGTTTCGAACATAGGCTACTACGCGGTGTTACGATGCGAGATGTCCACGAGTACACACAAGTTCTGTCACGGAAGAATCTGATGAACAATAACTTCTTGCAGGCGGTGATGTGCCGCGCGGCACCAACTTTCCTGTTTCTCAACGGATTAAGTTCCCCGCCCCCTGGGCCAACTTGCCTGTCGTCTGAACGGCGACAGGCGCTTTCTTCCGCGGGCAGTCGCAGACCGGTGGGATGCGGGCGCATTTTTGCCCGCTGGCTACGAAGCTTTGCGACGTAGGCTAGATAATAGCTGAGAATGCCAGTGGCAACCGCTGTAAGTCCCTACGGTCTCCGAGACCACATGTTCATCAAGTCATTGAGGAGTCCGACTTGCCCATATCCAAGATCCTAGTCGCCAATCGATCCGAAATTGCCATTCGCGTGTTCCGCGCGGCCAATGAACTTGGCTTGAAGACGGTTGCGATATGGGCGGAGGAGGACAAACTGTCCCTCCATCGATTCAAGGCAGACGAGAGTTATCAGGTTGGACGTGGCCCTCACCTGGCCCGTGAACTCGGACCGATCGAAAGCTACCTGTCGATCGATGAGGTGATCCGTGTGGCCAAGCTTTCGGGCGCGGACGCCATTCATCCGGGCTATGGCCTCCTTTCCGAAAGTCCCGAGTTTGTCGATGCCTGCAACGATGCAGGCATTACTTTTATCGGACCGCGCGGGGAGACCATGCGGCAGCTCGGAAACAAGGTGGCGGCGCGCAATCTTGCGATCTCTGTCGGCGTCCCTGTGGTTCCGGCGACCGATCCGCTGCCCGATGATATGGCGGAAGTCGCCCGCATGGCCGAGGAGATCGGCTATCCGGTGATGCTCAAGGCATCCTGGGGCGGTGGCGGCCGAGGCATGCGTGCGATCCGTGACCCGAAGGACCTGGCTCGCGAAGTCACCGAGGCGAAGCGCGAAGCGATGGCAGCGTTCGGCAAGGACGAAGTCTATCTTGAAAAGCTGGTCGAGAAGGCCCGTCACGTCGAGAGCCAGATTCTCGGCGACATGCACGGCAACGTGGTCCATCTGTTCGAGCGCGACTGCTCAATCCAGCGCCGCAACCAGAAGGTCGTCGAACGCGCTCCCGCTCCCTATCTTAGCGAGGCACAGCGGCAGGAGCTTGCCTCCTACTCGCTGAAGATCGCCCAGGCCACGAACTATGTGGGCGCCGGCACCGTCGAATACCTGATGGATGCCGACAGCGGTAAGTTCTACTTCATCGAGGTCAACCCGCGCATCCAGGTCGAGCACACGGTCACCGAAGTCGTGACCGGCATCGACATCGTCAAGGCGCAGATCCACATCCTCGACGGACACGCGATCGGAACGGCGGAATCCGGCGTTCCGGCCCAGTCGGACATCCGGCTGAACGGCCATGCGCTGCAGTGCCGCATCACCACCGAGGACCCCGAGCACAACTTCATCCCGGACTACGGCCGCATCACCGCCTATCGTGGTGCGACAGGCTTCGGCATCCGCCTCGACGGCGGCACGGCCTATTCGGGCGCAGTCATCACCCGTTACTACGATCCGCTGCTCGAAAAGGTCACGGCCTGGGCGCCGACGCCGCAGGAGGCGATCCAGCGCATGGACCGTGCGCTGCGCGAATTCCGTATCCGCGGCGTGGCGACCAACCTCACCTTCCTCGAGGCGATCATCGGTCACGCGAAATTCCGCGACAACAGCTACACCACCCGGTTCATCGACTCGACGCCTGAGCTTTTCGCCCAGGTGAAGCGCCAGGACCGTGCAACGAAGCTCCTGACCTATCTTGCCGACGTGACCGTCAACGGGCATCCGGAAGCCAAGGGTCGCCCGCGTCCGCCCGAGGACGCGGCCGAGCCCGTCGTACCCTACATCGACGCGCCGATCCCGGACGGTACCAAGCAGCTGCTCGACACGCTCGGCCCGGTCAAATTCGCCGAATGGATGCGCAATGAGACCCGCGTGCTCGTTACCGACACGACGATGCGCGATGGCCATCAGTCGCTGCTGGCGACCCGCATGCGCACCTATGACATCGCGCGTGCCGCAGGTGCCTACGCGCGGGCCCTGCCGAACCTCCTTTCGCTCGAATGCTGGGGCGGTGCGACCTTCGACGTATCCATGCGCTTCCTGACGGAGGACCCGTGGGAGCGTCTCGCGCTCGTGCGCGAGGGTGCGCCGAACCTGCTGCTGCAAATGCTGCTGCGCGGGGCGAACGGCGTCGGTTACAAGAACTATTCCGACAACGTCGTGAAGTATTTCGTGCGCCAGGCCGCAGCCGGCGGCATCGATCTTTTCCGCGTGTTCGACTGCCTGAACTGGGTCGAGAACATGCGCGTCTCGATGGATGCCGTGGCGGAGGAGAACAAGCTCTGCGAGGCAGCCATCTGCTATACGGGTGACATCCTCAATTCCGCCCGGCCGAAATACGATCTCAAGTACTACACCGCGCTGGCGGCCGAACTGGAAAAGGCCGGTGCGCATATCATCGCGGTCAAGGACATGGCCGGCCTCCTGAAGCCCGCTGCGGCGCGGATCCTGTTCAAGGCGCTCCGCGAAGCGACCAGCCTGCCGATCCATTTCCACACGCACGACACCTCGGGCATTTCGGCCGCGACTGTTCTTGCCGCCGTCGAGGCGGGCGTCGATGCGGTCGATGCGGCGATGGACAGCCTGTCGGGCAATACCTCGCAGCCGTGTCTTGGCTCGATCGTCGAGGCGCTGCGCGGTTCGGAACGCGATCCGGGTCTCGACCCCTACTGGATCCGTCGCCTGTCGTTCTACTGGGAGGCCGTGCGCAACCAGTATGCCGCCTTCGAAAGTGACCTCAAGGGGCCGGCTTCCGAAGTCTACCTGCACGAAATGCCGGGCGGCCAGTTCACCAATCTCAAGGAGCAGGCCCGTTCGCTCGGCCTCGAGACCCGCTGGCACGAAGTGGCCCAGGCCTATGCCGATGCGAACCAGATGTTCGGCGACATCGTCAAGGTGACACCGTCCTCCAAGGTGGTCGGCGACATGGCGCTGATGATGGTCAGCCAGGATCTCACGGTTGAAGACGTCGTCGATCCGGCGAAGGACGTGTCCTTCCCGGAGTCAGTCGTCTCTATGCTGCGCGGCGATCTCGGCCAGCCGCCGATCGGATGGCCGGAGGGTCTGCAGAAGAAGGCGTTGAAGGGCGAACAGCCCTACACCGTGCGTCCGGGCTCGCTGCTCGAAGACACCGACCTCGAAGCCGAGCGCAAGGCGATCGAGGAGAAGCTCGACCGCAAGATCAGCGACATCGAGCTCGCTTCCTTCCTGATGTATCCGAAGGTCTTCACCGACTATGCGCTGGCCGCCGACACCTACGGTCCGGTCTCCGTGCTGCCGACGCCCTACTACTTCTACGGTCTGCCGGCCGGCGAGGAACTGTTCGTCGATCTCGAAAAGGGCAAGACGCTTGTCGTCGTCAACCAGGCCATGGGTGCCACCGACGACAAGGGCATGGTGACGGTGTTCTTCGAACTCAACGGCCAGCCGCGCCGCATCAAGGTCCCGGATCGCGCCCATGGTGCGGCCGGCAGCGCGGCACGCCGCAAGGCCGATCCGGCGAATGCCGGTCATGTCGGCGCGCCGATGCCGGGCGTCATCTCGACCGTGGCCGTGGCTGCGGGCCAGTCGGTCAAGGCCGGTGACGTGCTGCTGTCGATCGAGGCGATGAAGATGGAGACGGCGCTGCACGCCGACCGCGACGGTACGATCTCGGAAGTGCTGGTCAAGGCCGGCGACCAGATCGACGCGAAGGACCTGCTTGTTTCTTGGAGTTGAGGCGATCGGAGACAGACGGCATACCCGTGCTTCTGCGACTCGTATCCCTTCAGCGCGGAATCACGCTCTACGGTGCGGCTATCCAAGACGTGTTTCCTCCAGACATTGTCGCGGTTCCGATCTCCGATCCTCACGCGAGTTTTGAGATCAGCGTTGCGTGGGACGCTCGCCGCCATGTACCGATGATTAGGCAGTTCGTGAGCGCTGTAGTCGAATTCTGCTCAAATGGCGGACGCCGTACTCCAACTGATACGTCGGGCAGATAGACCGGGTTGTGACCAGCTCTGTCAGCGAGCTCTGACATCACGCATTTTCTGCTTGTCATAGTCAGCAGCATCCAATGGTGACCTGCCCGCACTACGCTTTTGTCGTGCCAAAGGAGGCCCTTCGAGAAGTTGCCTGGGCGGGTCTCCAGAATTCAACGTCGGTTTCGATCTTGGTTTGCCAATACATTGCGGATTGAGAAACTGGAATGAATCCGCTGGACGCCGGGCAACTTCGATAGGATTTCTTTATGAATGCCTTCAAACTCGCCCGCATTCGCGACGTCCACCCGAAGAAAGTAGTCCGAGCCGCCAGTCATCAAATAACATTCGCGGACCTCTGGGTGCTTTCGGACGGCAGCTTCGAAGCGATCCAAATAGTCTTCGGTCTGCTTTTCTAGAGTGATGTTGATGATGACGGCGATTGTAGCCTCTGCGTTCGACGCATCGACTAGTGTCGTGTAGCCGCGGATGATCCCGGCATGTTCCAAGTTTTTTATTCGTCTCAAGCACGCGGAGGGGGAAAGCCCCACTTCGGCAGCGAGATCGACATTGCTCATGCGAGCGTTCAGTCGAAGGAACCGCAAAATGTTTCGGTCGATCGCGTCGATTGAGGACATTGCAGAATATTCCAAAAACTCGCTGATAATTGCGGAGTATGGACAAATAGGCAATAATAAACTGCACAGTGGCAGGAAATTTGTCAATCGTTTCAATAGACTTCTGGAAACGAGGGCAAGGCATGAACAGTGTGATTCCGCACTTCTGCATTCGCGAGATGACGAGTGCAGTTGGAGCATCCGGCTATCTTACCATCGATCTCGGCGGCCTCCGCCGTAACTACGAGAAGCTTTCCGCCTCGGTTTCCCCGGCGAAGGCGGCCGCAGTGATCAAGGCCGACGCCTACGGACTAGGCGCCACGAAAGTCGCAGCCACGCTTTTTGCCGCCGGCTGCCGGCATTTCTTCGTCGCTCACTTCTGCGAGGCGACCGAGATCAAGCCACACCTTTCCGAGGAAGCCCGCATCTTTGTCCTCAACGGTCTTCAGCCGGGCAACGAACCACCAGCTGCGGAGGCCGGCATCATTCCGGTGCTGAACTCGATGGAACAGCTGCACCGATGGACCGCGACCGCACGCGCGCTCAGTCATCGTCTGCCCGCCGTACTGCAATTCGACACCGGCATGTCGCGGCTGGGCTTTCCGCCGGAAGAACGCGCCCTTCTGGCCGAAGAACTGCGTAACAATCAGGACATCGAAATCCTGTTTATCATGAGCCATCTGGCCTCGGCCGACGACGCAGATAGCCAGCAGAACGGCGACCAGCTCTCGGAAATGCGCCAGATCGCTGAAGAGTTTCCTGCATTCAGCGTCTGCTTTGCCAATTCAGGCGGTGTCTTCCTCGGCAGCGAATATCACGGCACGCTCGTTCGCCCTGGTATCGTCCTTTATGGCGGCGCGCCGAACAACGGCGGAACCAATTCGATGGAACCAGTTGTCCGCCTCGACGTGGCGGTGATCCAGACCCGGACCGTTCCCGCCGAGGCTCGGGTCGGCTATGGCGCAACACATGTTACCAAGACCGAGGCACGGCTTGCGACGCTTGCTGCCGGCTATGCCGACGGGCTGCCGCGCAGCCTCAGCGATCGCGGCGCCGTCTACTACAATGGCGTGCGCCTGCCGATCGTCGGCCGCGTATCGATGGACAGCATAACGATCGATATTTCCGCCCTGCCCGCCGGCACGCTTTCACTGGGCAGCCTGGTCGAAGTCATCGGCCCGAGCCAGACGCTGGAGATGCTGGCGGCAGACGCCGG
Source organism: Agrobacterium sp. ST15.13.015 (assembly GCF_027871645.1). NCBI lineage: Bacteria > Pseudomonadati > Pseudomonadota > Alphaproteobacteria > Hyphomicrobiales > Rhizobiaceae > Agrobacterium > Agrobacterium sp. ST15.13.015. Next base: position 64,783 of record NZ_JAQAHF010000017.1, on the reverse strand, counting down.
AACGATCTCCTACGAAATGCTGACCAGTCTCGGCCATCGCTACCGTCGCCAATACCGCTAACAATTCTCTTCCGTCATTGAGGCATTCATGAAAGTCATCGTACTTGGCGCCGGCGTAGTCGGCGTGACGTCCGCCTATCAGCTCGCGAAGGCCGGACATGAGGTCATCGTCGTTGACCGCCAGCTCGGCCCGGCACTCGAAACAAGCTTCGCCAATGCCGGCGAAGTATCGTTCGGCTATTGCTCCCCCTGGGCCGCACCCGGTATTCCGCTGAAAGCCATGAAGTGGCTGTTCATGGAACACGCGCCGCTGATCCTGCGTCCGAAACTCGACATGGCCATGCTGTCGTGGATGTTCAAGATGCTGGCGAACTGCACCACGGAGCGCTACGCGATCAACAAGAGCCGCATGCTCCGCCTCGCCGACTACAGCCGGACGGCTCTTGCCGCCGTGCGCGAGGAAACGGGCCTTGCCTATGACGAGCGCATGCAGGGAACGCTGCAGCTTTTCCGCACGCAGGACCAGCTCGACGCTTCCGCCAAGGACGTGAAGGCGCTTGCCGCAGACGGCATCCCATATGAAGTTCTGGATCCGGATGGCTGCATTCGGGTTGAACCGGCTCTCCGGCACGTCCGCGAAAAGATCGTCGGGGGTCTGCTGACGCCAAAGGACGAAACAGGAGACTGCTTCAAGTTCACCAATGCGCTGGCCGAAAAGGCCGCGGCACTTGGCGTCTGGTTCCGGTATGGCACCACCGTCAAGGGCTTCGACATCGAAAGCGGCCGCGTACGTGGCATCGTGACGGACGGAGCGCCGGTGCACGGCGATGCCGTGGTCGTGGCGCTCGGGAGCTATTCGCCGTTGCTGCTCAAGCAGGTCGGCATCAAGCTACCGGTCTATCCGGTCAAGGGTTACTCCCTGACGATCCCGATCACGGATGCCACCCGCGCACCGGAATCGACCGTCATGGACGAAACCTATAAGATCGCCATCACCCGCCTCGGCGACCGCATCCGCGTCGGCGGTATGGCCGAAATCTCAGGCTATACCAACGACCTCGGTGCTACCCGCCGCCGCACGCTCGAGCATTCCGTAACCGATCTCTTCCCCGGTGGGGACGTGTCCCAGGCGCTCTTCTGGTCCGGTCTTCGTCCAATGACGCCGGATGGCACACCCGTTATCGGTCCGACAAAAGTCCAGGGACTGTTCCTCAACACTGGCCACGGCACGCTCGGCTGGACGATGAGCTGCGGCTCCGCCCGCGTCATCAGCGATCTGGTCAGCGGCCGCAAGGCTGAAATCGATGCAACCGACCTCGCGATCAGCCGCTACGCCTGATTCATCGTCATTCAAACCTTACAAACGCAGGAGACGCAAATGCTGACTGAAATCTCTACAACTGATGCTCCCGGTGCCGTTGGCCCATTCTCGCAGGCAATCAGGGTTGGAAATCTCCTGTTTGTCTCGGGTCAGCTTCCAATCGATCCTTCGACCGGTGAATTCAAATCCGATGACCCAGTTGTTCAGGCAGAGCAGTGCCTTCGCAATATCGAAGCGATTGCAAAGGCCGCCGGAACGGATCTGGCAGCGACAGTAAAGACGACAGTTCTCCTTACCGACATAGGACAATTCGCAGACGTGAATCGTGTCTATTCCACCTTCTTCAGGAAGCCGTATCCCGCTAGAGCATGCTATGAAGTCGCAGCCCTGCCGAAGGGTGCTAAGGTTGAGATCGAAGCAGTCCTTGCTCTGCCGTAAGGCACTAGCCAAGATTTGCCAAATCACGATCGGCAACGTTCCAATTCACGCTTGTGTCACCTGTATAATAAGTTGACGCAAGCGATGCGCAATCCGGTTTGAAGCTTCCCCTGTATCTGTCCTGCGTCGCGTGCCTTCTGGCCTGCCAGACTTTCACTGTTCCATCGGAATAGTACGACCGGGATTCATGATTCCGTTGGGATCGATCAGTTCTCGAATGGACTGCATCAGTTTGATTTCGGATCCGTTTCGGCTGTACCGGAGCCACGGCAGCTTGTCGGACCCGATCCCATGTTCTGCAGAAACCGAGCCCCCCAGCTCTCGAACGGCTCCATAGACGGCAATCTCGATCTCTTGATCGAGGTCAGATTCAGCGCTGCTCACGGACAAGTGCAGTTTCCATCTCCCAAATGACCGAACCACAAGGTTTCGCGCTTTGGCCCGAGTACGCTGCTGATCGTTCTCAGCAACGTCTCCGTCTCGCTCACGCCAATGCTGATATCGAAACCGTGAAGTGTTGGAAAGTAACGGAAGAGTTCCGTATTGGCCTCGCGCAGAGCCCAGAAGTCGTTCGCTTGAGATTCGGATTGGGCGACCACCCTATCAAGAATCACTCCTCGCTCTGCCATTGCCTTCAGACCGGCAAGAAGTGCGTTGGACAGCGCAGTCCCCTCCCATCCGCGGGTTTTACCAGAAGGACGAGTTGGTCGTTGACCGGGATCTTTTGCAAGGGATCAAGACCTGTCACTTGCTTAGCGAATCTCCAATAGTCTGGCCACATCCCCTCGATAGCGGCGAGACCTTTCTTGCGCTCCAAAGATCGGAACACTTGGCGCGCAGCAGCAACATCTTGAACCAACAGCAAGGCGACAGCTCTTGCCGGTTCCAATTCGACCAGGCGGAGAACCGCTCGGGTAATGATGCCGAGCATCGAGCGCTTCTACAATCCGAAGCGACGCCATTCGACACTGGGCTATCTCAGCCCGATGGAATTTGAAAACAAGGTCGGATTAGCTTAACTCGGTGTCCGAAAACCCGGCAGTAGGCCAAAACGCCGATGCCGAGGGCCGACGTTTACGACCAGCCTCTCTTGCTTGCTTGATCCATTTCCTCAAAAGGTTGGCATTGATACCGTGGTCCAGTGCAATCCGCGAAACCGACGCAGCCGGCTCGAGGCTCGCCGCAACAAGGCGTGCCTCCGACGCTGCGTCATGCCGCTGTCCGCCGTTTCGCAAAATCCGCCGGATAACCAGCCGACCTTCATCACTCTCAATCACTTGGTGTCCATCTCCGTTAGGTGGACACTTCATGCAGCACGGCACTCAAGGACAAAAGGTGCACGGAAATTCGCGCTTATGATCAATTCCTGTATGAGCTAGGAAACACCATGTCCTGATCGACCACGACGTTGAACTTGTATCCGGGCCGGATCTCCAGCGTGGGCTGAACATTGAGGTTCCGGCTGATCGTCTGCTCGGCGACGCGCCCGAAGCTTTCCGCAAAATTCCGCCTTGCGGCATCCGAGGCCGTCTCTTGTGTCGCCAGGGTCGAGCTTTCAGGCATCGAGGCATCGATGCCTGTCCCGATCAGCGCGATTAGCACCGCCGAACCGAAAGTTCGGAAGTAATGGTTGTTCACCTTGTCATGGAAGCCGCCATATCCCTCGGCATCCGTGCCGGCCATGCCGCCGATTTGCAGTGTTGAGCCGTTCGGGAAGATCAGGTCAGTCCAGACAACCAGAACGCGGCTTTGCCCGAACGAAACCTTGCTGTCATATCGGCCGAACAGTTTGGCGCCTTGCGGGATCAGCAGCCGGTGGCCGGTGGCGCTGTCATAGACGTTCTGGCTGACCTGCGCCGTGATGCGGCCCGGAAGGTCCGAATTGACGCCCGTGATCAGCGTCGCCGGGATCACCGAACCGCGCTTCAGCTCAAAGAGCGATTGTTGCGGCACGACGCGATTGGGCAGATAGCCGAGCTCCTTGAGATCGCTGTTGAAGAAATCCTCTTTCGAGCGTTGGCCATTCTGATCGGCGTCCTGGCCGGTCAGGCCGTTCTGGAGTGCTGTGGCATAAAGGTCGGGCAAGGCGGCGCTGGTGTTCGACGCCACTGTGCTCTTGTCGGCCGATGCCTGATCGCTTGATTTCGCATTCGTCTGCAGCTTGCCGCGGTCGATCGCGATCGGGGCGTCATAGGCGGCATCGCTCGCCTGCAGCCGTGCCATACGCTGCCGTTGTCGCTCGCGTAGATATTGCTCCTGTTGCTCACGCTGCAGACGCGCCCGCCAGACCGCCTGCGGTTCGAGTTCCTGCGTCTTTGGTGTCTCTTCCTTGCTCGCCGGTTGCGCCACAAAGGGATTGGCGGATTTGTCATCGCTTTTCTCGACCGGCGTCGGCTGGAACGTCATCTGCTGTTCGGGATCGCCAATGATGCCGTCTGTGACACCGCGCTTTATCTGATCGGCGAAGGTCGAGGCGGGCGTTCCGCTGCTGGTCTCCAGGCCCGCATCCTTGTTGAAGAACAGTCCGCGCGTGGAAAGCCCGTAGAAGATGATGCCGAGGAAGGCGGTCACCAGCACGATCACGATGACGATCGGCAGACGATTGATCCGGCGCATGCCCGTTTGCGCCTGCTCGTTGGCGGCGGCGCCAAGTTTGAGGGACTGTACCATGGTATCCTCCCCTCAACCGCGTTTCAGGAGCGAAAGCGCGCTTGCCGGCGCAGCACCGTTGGCCGTTATCGCATAGGCGCGTCCGAGTTCGACCGTATCGGTCGAGAGCCGGGCGAGCACCTGTCCCTCGAAGGGCACGACCACATAGGCGAGCGGAATGACGTTTGTGCCTTGATCCGTCTTCTGGTCGGTGACGACGGCATAGCCCCAGCCTTTCAGCGCCGCTTCCAGCGCCTGTCCGAAGGGCGAGCCATCGGGTTTCAGTACAATCGTCGCCTTGCCCGGTCCGATCTGTTCGGCGAGCTGGCTCACCATGTCGCCGGCGATCGCACTTGCCGCCGGACCGGAGATGTACGGCCGCGCGTCGCTCTCCAAAAGCCCGCCGACCCCCGACGACTGGCATCCGGAAAGGAGGAGGACGAGGGTGCAAGCCGAGGCTAAGCTGCGGAGGAGGCGGGGAAGGAGGATGCGCATCACCGCCCTCCTCGTCTGATCGTGACCTTCTGCTGTCTCCAGCCGACACCCGAGACGAGCACAGCGCGGTCGACATTGTAGTCGACGATCATCATGTCGTTCTTCATCCGGTAATTGACGATCCGGTTCTGCCCACCGGAAACGACGAACAGAACCGGCGCATCCTCGCCAGAGATCCTGCGCGGAAACTGGATGTAGGTCTTCTCGCCGTCGCTATAGACGCGCGTCGGCCGCCAGCCGGCGCTGCCCGAGACGGAATAGGCAAAACTCAGCCGCTCCGGGGGGATGCCGGCGCCAGGAATGGTGCTCGCCTCCAGTCTCGCATTGATGTCTGCGAGTTTGGCCGACACGTCCTCGGGATATTCGAAGCCTACGCGTGCCATATATTGGGTCGGATGGGATTTGAGCTGGATATGGTAGGTGCGCCGAGAGGTCGTCACCACCATGGAGGTGACAAGGCCTGGCTCTGACGGCTTGACGATCAGATGGATCGCCTGGCCGCCGGCAGCCCCCGATGTCGCAGGTTCGACCTTCCAGCGCACCGTATCGCCGACGAGCACATCGCGTACCACTTCACCCGGCTGCAGCTCGATGTCGCAGACCTGCAAGGGGGAGCAGACGACCGAGGGCTGGACCTCGCCATAGAGGAAAATGACCTTGCCGTCTTCACCCCTCGTCACCAGCCCGCGGTGGCCCCGCCACTTGCCGGAAATGTCGATCCCCTTCGCCTCGTTGGCGGAGACGTCAGCGGCAAGCGCCGCGGTGGATACGGCATCAGCGAGGATCAGGCCGCTTGCCAGCGCAAGCATCGGTCCGGCGCGGCGGATGGTCGTTCTCATAATCATCATTGGCCGGCCTTTCAAAGCTGTGCAGTCCAGTCGAAGTCGCGGAGATAAAGACCGATCGGGTTGAGGCGGATGACGGCCTCGTCCTGGGGCGGGGTGAGTGTCACCGTGGCGATGCCGCGAAAGCGGCGTTGGGCCGTTTCCTTGCCCTTGCGGTCGCGTTCGAACTCGGTCCAGTCGATCTGGTAGGACTGGTTCGAGAGCGCCACGACATTGTTGACCTCGATGGCGACCGTCGCGGATTTCGCCTTTTCGAAGGGCGAGTTCGACCGGAACCAGGCATTGATCTTTTCGGTCGCCGGATCGGAGGTTCGTAGCAGCGCATAGGTCCGGTCGATATACCGCTTCTGGACCACGGCGTCGGGCGTCACGGAGCGGAAGTTCGACACGAAGCCGGCAAGGGTGGCGCGCACCACGCGCGGGTCGGCATATTCGATCTGTTGCGGGAATCCGGTCGTCACCGCCGAGCCGAGCTTGTCGACCTCGACGATATAGGGAACGAGCTTGACCTCGGTGCTCTGATAAAGCGCATAGGAAAAGCCGATGACCGCCATGACCATGCCAGTGATACCGACGATGCGCCATGATGACGCCGCCTTCACATAGGAGCCGTAGCGCTCGTTCCATTCGTTGCGGGCAGCGAGATAGGGGTTGTCGGGCGGAATGCGGTGAGACATGCGGGCATCAGCTTTCGGTTAGGTGTTTTCGGGGAGGGGCGGCGGAGGCGATGTCGCCGGCTTGCCGGATTTGCGCGACTGGTCGAGCTTGGCGTTGGCAAGACCGAGCAATGAGCCCGCATAGGCGCCGGGCGAGGCGATCGCCTTTTCCTTCGCCGCCGATCCGATGGCGCCGGCTGCCCCGCCGATACCGGCTTCCATACCTTTCAGCGCCGCACCCGCAAGCGAGGCTCCGCCGGCTCTTGCCGCGCCCGCTGCCTGGTAACCCCTGTTTGCGGCCCCGGTGGTGAGGAAGGCCGCACCCGCTGCAAACGAGGCAGCCTGTCCGCCATGGCGGATCGCCTCCATGCCACCGGAGACCGACGCGCCCTGTACCACGCCCTGGATGATCGGCGGCACATACATGGCGATGACGAACACCACGACGGAAATGCCGGCGATCGCGAGCGTCGTGATGAACTGGTCGGAGGTCGCGGTCGGAGCTTCGGCAAGGCCCAGCAGGATGTCGGAACCGATCTTGGCGATCATCACCAGTGCCATCAGCTTCATGCCGACGCTGAAGGCATAGACGAGATACCGGATCGCGAAATCCTTCGTATAGGACGAACCGCCGAGCCCGAGCATGATCATGCCGGCGAGCAGGCCGATATACATTTCCACCATGACGGCGACGAAGATCGCGGCGACAAGCGAGAAGGAGACGACGACCACGATCATGGCGAAGACGGCGGCGATCGCCAGCGCATTGTCCTCGAAGACGCCGAACTTCGCCTGTTCCGACATTTTCGAGGCGACGCGAATGCCGGCGTCGAAGATATTCGCCGGCGATGCCGATCCACCGCCGGCGCCGATCTGGTAGAGGCTGTCGACGATCGCCTTGCCGAAGGCCGGCCCCTGATCGAGGATGAAGGCGAAAAGCCCGATGAACAGGATGCGACGGACGAGTTCGGCAAACCAGGCATCGAGCGAGGCGGCGTTGATCGCAAGCCAGACGGCGGCAATCCCGACCTCGATGCCGGCGAGAATCCAGAACAGCGACCGCGCGGCGTTCATGATCGTCGTTTCCCATCCCTTGGCCGCGGCCGAAACCTGGTTCTCGAGGGTGGTGAGGACCGCGCCCTGCTGCGCAAAGGCCGGCGCGGTCGCCAGCAGGACGATGGCGATCGCGATAAAGACGAGTTCGAGTCTGCGGGAGGGTCGGACGATCACCATCGGGGTTTCATCTCCTGCCCGCCGCGCACGTCGCGCTCCGGATCGATGCTGAAGAACTTTTCCCGATATTTCCGACGATCGGCGTCGGAGACAGGATGCGTGGCGGATGCGCCGGCTCCGACGCCAGACTGGGCGACGGCCCGAGGCTGGATCAAGATCCAGCTCACTCCGGCGCCAAGCGCGACGATGGCCGCGAGCGCAAGGGCAATGATCAGACGCGGGCTCACCAGCGCGGCTCCATCGTCTGGCCGCCGCGGATATCGGTCTCGGGCGCGTTAAAGAACTGTTCGCGCCGCGCCTGGGCCAAGTCCTTTTGCGCCTGTTCCGACTGATACCAGGTCCCCATCATGGTCATCTGTTGCGAGACGAGTCCGCGCAGCTTCTGCATCTGCGCCACCTGCTGGGTGGCGATCTCATGGCCGACCTGGAGCGCCTTCATCTGGCCGTCGGCGCTTTCGGACATGGACCGCAGTGAGGACATCGTGCTCTCTTCGGTGGAAAACTGCTCGGCGGTCAGATTGGCTGCCCTCAGCGTGCCGGCGATCGTGTCCCGGTTGGTGTCGGACCAGGACTGATAGGTGGTGGAAAAACTCGCCTGGTCGGGCAGGCCGCTCTTCAACTCGGCATAGCTCTGGAACCGTTGCCTGAGCGTGTCATCGATATTGCCCATCGAGAATGCGATCCCCTGCCCCTGCCCGACGATGCTCTTGAGACTGTTGAGATCGCTTTCGACCTCACCCCAGACATGGGTCGGCAGCTGCGCCGTGTTCTGCAGCATGTTTTCGTAGATCCTCAGCTGGTTCTGGATCTGCTCGGCCAGCTGATTGATCTGGGTGATCTGGTTGTTCACCTGCTCGGCCGATTTGCCGACCAGCGAGATCAGCTCGGCATTGTTGGCGAGCTGGGTGAACTCCGTCGCCTCGCCGGTCACACCACCCGCCCGGACCGGGACAGGCATCGAGACCGACGCGACGACAGCCATCGCCAGGGCGGCAACGGTGATGCGCCGGTCAGGCGCTGTGAAGATATGTTTGCGCATGGGCAATCCCCCTTTGCTGCAGCCAGTGAAGAGGCCAGTCGGCCCCGTGTTCGAGGCGAAGCGCACGGATGCGCTTCAGGTCTTCCTTTCCGGATGCGCCGACGAGGGAGAGCGCCACCGGACCGAGCGCCATGTCGAAGAGCCGGCGTCCGTCTGGTGACGAGACGTAATATTCGCGCTTCGGAAGCGCGGTTGCGACGATCTCGATCTGCCGTTCATTGAAGCCGATCCGCTCGTAGAATTCCCGCGTGCCGGGTTCACGCGCCGCCCCGTTCGGCAGGCAGATCTTGGTTGGGCAGCTTTCCTTCAGGACATCGATGATGCCGGAGCGTTCCGCATCCGAGATCGATTGGGTGGCTAGCACCACCGCGCAATTAGCCTTGCGCAACACCTTCAGCCATTCGCGGATCTTGTCGCGGAAGAGTGGATGGCCGAGCATCAGCCAGGCCTCGTCGAGGATGATGAGGCTTGGGGCGCCCGTCAGCCGCTTCTCGACCCGGCGGAACAGATAGGTGAGCACCGGCACCAGGTTGCGCTCGCCCATGTTCATGAGCTCTTCCACCTCGAAGCACTGGAAGGCGCCGAGCGTCAGGCCGTCTTCTTCCGCGTCGAGCAGTTGGCCCATCGGCCCGTCAACGGTGTAATGATGCAGCGCGTCCTTGATCTCGCGCATCTGTACGCCGCTCACGAAATCCGACAGCGACCGGCCGCGCGAACTCGCCATCAATCCGATCTGTCGCGAAATGGCGTTGCGGTGGTCGGGCGTCACCGTGACCCCCTGAAGAGCCACCAACGTCTCCAGCCATTCGGCCGCCCAGGCGCGATCGCCATCGGTTGCGAGCCCGGCGAGCGGGCAAAAGGCGAGGCTCGCGGAAGCCCCCTCCCCTTCTCCGCTTGTATCGCCGCCGATCTCATAATGATTGCCGCCGACCGACTCGGTGAGCGGCAACATCGAGCGACCCTTGTCGAAGGCGAAGACCTGCGCGCCGGCATAGCGGCGGAACTGTGCGGCGATCAGCGAGAGCAGCGTTGATTTGCCCGAGCCGGTCGGACCGAACACCAGCGTATGGCCGACATCGTCGACATGCAGGTTCAACCGGAACGGGGTCGAGCCGGATGCCACCTGCATCAGCGGCGGTGCTCCCGGCGGATAGAAGGGGCAAGGGGCAACCGGGCTTCCCGACCAGACCGAGTTCAATGGCACGAGATCGGCGAGATTGCGGGTGTTGATCAGCGGCTCGCGGATATTGGCATAGGACACACCGGGAAGACTGCCGAGAAAGGCGTCGGTCGCATTGAGCGTCTCGATCCGGGCGCCGAACCCTTCCGCCTGGATCAGGCGGCGGACGGCCTCGCACTTTTCCTGCAGACGCGTCTGTTCGTCGTCGAAGAGGACGATGACGGGCGTGTAGTAGCCATAGGCGGTGAGTTGAGAGGCCGCTTCCGCGATCGCGTCCTCCGTTTCGGCCACCATCAGCATGGCGTCCTGGTCGAGCGAGCGGCTTTGCGTCTGAAAGAGCTGATCGAAGAAGGGCCGAACCTTCTGCTGCCACTTCTGGCGGGTGCGCTCCAGCCGGGCGCGCGCTTCTTGTTCGTCCAGGAAGACGAAGCGGGACGACCAGCGATAGGTGAGAGGCATTAGATCGAGGGCGTTGAGGATCCCCGGCCAGCTTTCCGCCGGCAGGCCGTCGATCGCCACGACGCCGAGAAACCGGTTCTCGACGGTCGGCGTCAGCCCGTGCTGCAACTCGGCCGTCACCAGCCAGTCGAGATACATCGGAATGTCGGGCAGGCGGACGGGATGGTTTTCGCCGGTTACACAGAAACGGATGAACTGGAAGAGGTCGTCGTAACGCGCGGTCCGCAAACCGCCGCGCTCCTCGACCTCCTGCGTGAGCATGCGGCGGATGGAAATGACATTGGCGAGATACTGTTCGACCTCGCGGATCGAGCTCGAAAACGCGTCGAGCGCTCCGTCAGCATAGGTGGTGGAGCGGCTGGCGGCATCCGAATAGACGTAGCGGGTCAGTCCGGAGCGTCGCGGTTCGGGTGGCCGCCAGGTCAGGATCAGCGCATGCCGGCTTTCGAAATGCCCCTTCTCTCGTTCGAAATGCGCCCGCCGCTCCGCGTCGATCGCGCGCGTCACCGCATCGGGGAAATGGCAATCCTCCTCGGCCGGATAATCGGTCGTCGGCACGCGCACCGCCTCCACCTGGATCATCCAGCCGGAGCCGAGACGGGCAAGGATCGCGTTGATCTGGCGGCTGACCTCGTTTCGCTCGGCCTCCGTCGAGCTTTCGCTGTCCGGTCCCGCGAAATACCAGCCCGCCATTAGGCTGCCGTCCTTCAAGAGCATGACGCCATTGTCGACGAGCCCGGCATAGGGAACGAGGTCGGAAAACGAGGGTCCGGACGGACGGAAAGGCTTCAAAGCTACCATGGTCGCGGCCTCAATAGCGCCGCCACGGCGTCGACGTGGCGCGGTAGCAGGACCTGTAGGATATGTGCTGGAGATAGACCCGGCGCATCAGCGGATCGGCTTTCGCCATGATGCGAAGTCCGCCGATCGCCACGAGCCACAGCGCCATCCCGAAGATCGCCGCATACCAGGTGAGCACGACGAAGATCAGGATCACGGCCGCAAGACCCGAGAGCAGCACGAGTTCACGATCGGCGCCCATCAGGAGATTGGGGCGCGACAGGGCGCGGTGGATGCGCGAGCGGACGAGGTTGGAGCCGGTCTCAGCCATGAGCCCCCTCCCCTTCCCGGCCGAGGACGGCGGTCTGCGTGGTTGGGGTTTCCGACGTCACCGGCTCGAGGCTTCCGATCGAAGCGCCGGTCGCTCCGAATAGGGCGACGATCTGGGTGGCCCCAAGCAGCACGCCGCCGACGAGCGCGATGTAGCAAAGGCGCCGCGCAAAATCGTTGAGTTCGCCGCCGAAGATCAGCATGCCGCCGGCGATCGCGACGGCGGCCAGCGCAATGAAGCCCGCGACCGGGCCGGTGATCGATTGCTGGATCTGCTGGAGCGGACCTTCCCAAGGCAGTCCGCCGCCGCCCGATGAGGCAAGCGCGGGCGAAACCAGCATCAGCGACAACAGGAAAACGGTAAAGCATGTGGTCAATGCATGATGACGCTTAGGCGGCATGGATATCCTCATCGATCTGGGCGTAATGTTCAGTCTGATAGGTCGTGCCCCGGAACCCCTCAACATGGATGACGTCGCGGACGCGTCGGCTTCGTCCGCTCCGCTCGATCGAGACAACGACATCGACCGCCTCGCCGATCACCTCGCGCATCGGCTGCTGGCTCACCTCGGCCGTGAGCTGCTCCAGACGCCGCAGAGCTGACATCGCCGTATTGGAGTGAACGGTGGTGACGCCGCCGGGATGGCCGGTGTTCCAGGCCTTGAGCAACGTCAGCGCCGCCCCGTCGCGCACTTCGCCGACGATGATCCGGTCGGGTCTGAGCCGCATCGTGCTTTTGAGGAGCCGCGCCATATCGACACTGTCGCTGGTGTGCAGCAGGACCGCATTCTCGGCTTTGCATTGGATTTCGGCGGTGTCCTCGAGAATCACCATGCGATCGTCAGGCGCGGTTTTGACGATCTCAGCGATGACGGCGTTGGCAAGCGTCGTCTTGCCGGAGCCTGTTCCGCCGGAGATCACGATGTTCAAGCGCGATGCGATTGCGTTTCTGAGCACCGAGGCCTGCGCCTCGGTCATGATCTCGCTCTTCACATAGTCGTCGAGCGGGATCAGCCGTGACGCGCGGCGGCGGATCGTGAACATTGGTGCGGAAACCACAGGCGGCAACAGGCCTTCGAAACGATGGCCGCCGATCGGCAACTCGCCGGAGATGATCGGCTGCTCGTGATCGGCCTCCGACTGCAGCGCATGCGCCACGCTGCCGATGACCACCTCGGCGGCCGCGGGCGTCATCTCGCCGGCCGGCGCGACACCGTGGCCGAGCCGTTCGATGAACAGGCGCCCATCCGGGTTCAGCATGATCTCGACGACGGTCGCGTCGTCGAGGGCCACGCAAAGCTGGTCGCCAAGCGCGTCCTGGAGTTTGCGGACAAGCCGGGAATGAGAACGAAGCTGGGTCATGCCGCGCTCCTGGCCGAGGCGGCACCGATTCCGGAGAAGGAGGATCGGTAACCGGCCGGTCGGACGCGCTCGAAGCTTGCGTAGTCGGCCCGCAGGCTGCCTGCGACCGCCATCGTGTTGCCGATCGCCACAGGTTTGCCCAGTCGCGTCATCGGCCAGCCGGCGCGTTTCAGGATGCGCTCGAAGCGAAGGTCGGTCGCGGTGACGATCTCGCTGTAGCCGTTTACCATCGACCACTCGATGATGCCGGCAAACATGGTTAGCGTCGCAAGGTGAAGGTGCCCTTCCCTCCCCGCCTCAAGCGAGGTGTCGACGCAAAAGCGCGAGCTTTCGATCATCCCGGCACGGGCCTTCAAATCTCCCTCCTCCAGCAACTGGGGAAACGTGTCCTGCAGCATGGTGGGGCCGGTTGCGGGAAGGAGACGTGCCGAGCCGCAGACCGTGCCGGATTTGGTGGCGAGGATATAGGTGGGCCTAAGATCGTCGTACTCGTCCCGTTCACCGTGGCCGGTGGTCGTCACCTCCCAGCCGAGGCGCGATCCGAAGACATTTGCCCGAAGGCAATGCATCTCTTTGAGCAGGCCGGAATACTGCCCGTGGAGGTCCGGCGTAACGGCAATCAAGCGCATGATCCCCTCCGTGAGAATCGATTTGCGCCGATAGAAATCACCACGGTTCGGCTGTGGCTATGTGCAGATCTGCATATCGGTGATTCTGCCGAATCGCGGTTTAGTGACGCTGATGAGGCCCTCGCACATGTGGATGAGACATGCAGATCTGCAGATCGAGAAAATTGGTGCTAACCCCTGTGGTTTAGCTAACCTACGGGAATCGTTACGTGAATCGCTGTTTCAAACGGGTAAGAGCCAAATGTGTTAAGGTTTCGTTAACCTTAAACTGCTGGACGCGCGGCTGGAATCATGCGCTATCTTTGACGGCAAAAGGGCATTAGATCGGCCTTTGCCCGTCAGAAAGGTCCAGTAGCAACAATGTCGAACTTAGCGAGAGCACAAATCGGCGAGGATCCCGCCGACAAAATCATTCGTCACGCGAGAACTCTCTCGTCCGAGTTGCAGGCCCGGCGCGAACAAATGTATCCGCCAAACGCCCAGAAGCAGCTCCGCTACTTCCTGACAAATGAAGTTTCCAAGCTCACGAACATCCCGGAATCGACTCTGAGAACGATGTCAATCGAGGGCAAGGGTCCAGTCCCGGCGCGGCTTGAAAACAATCACCGAGCATACACCTTGGAGCAGATCAACGAGTTGCGCGAGATATTCGCGCATTCTCGTCCGTCCGACGCCCGCCGCTTCTTGCCCCGCAGGCGCACTGGTGAACATTTGCAGGTGCTGGCGGTTGCAAACTTCAAAGGCGGTAGCGCGAAGACGACAACCAGCGCCCACTTGGCGCACTATCTCGCGCTACACGGGTTCAGGGTCCTCGCCATCGACCTGGATCCTCAAGCATCACTGTCCGCGATGTTTGGGGCCCAGCCGGAGATGGACGTCGATGACAATGAGACGATCTATGGAGCGCTGCGCTACGACGAGCATCGGCGCGCAATGCGTGACATCATTCGGCCGACATATTTTGCGGGAATTGATCTGATTCCGGGCAACATCGAGGTGATGGAGTATGAGCATGAGACCCCTCGGGCTCTCGCTGACCGTCGTATCGGCACTGGTGAAATCTTCTTTGAACGGCTCCGGCTTGCCATCGAGGAAGTGGAGAGCGACTACGACGTAGTGGTACTGGATACCCCCCCTTCCCTCGGGTTCCTCACCCTCGGCGCCATTTATGCCGCGACAGGGCTCATCGTGACCGTCCACCCCGCCATGCTCGACGTCATGTCGATGAGCCAGTTCCTGTTGATGATGGGTGACCTGATTGGCGTCATTCGCGACGCCGGTGCGAAAATGCAGCAGGACTTCCTTCGCTATCTCATCACTCGTCATGATCCTAACGACCAGTCACAGGTGCATGTCGTCGGTATGATGCGCAGCTTGTTTGGAGACGATGTTTTGACACCAACCGCTGTGGAGAGCAGTGCTGTCGAGACCGCGGGATTGGCCAAACGGACACTCTATGAACTGGAGCCAGGGAACATTGGCGCGAACACGGTCAAGCGCGCAAGAGAATCGATCGACTCCGTCAATCAGCGAATTGTCGATTTGATTGAACGAAGCTGGGGCAGGCCATGAGCAAGCAACCCGGACGGAAATCAATTCTCGCAAACTTCGCCTCCTACACTCCACAGCAGAGGGAGTTAGAGCAAGAAAATGCTCCGAGTGAGCCGACAACGTCGAGTTCGCGTGTTGCTGGGGTGATAGGTGCGACACAGCGCACGCTCGCAGAATTGCGGGAGGAGAGGGAAGAGTTGAAGGCCCAGCTCGAGGCGAGCGGCGAGCTGGAACTCGATCCGGAATTGGTCGACCCTTCCCCATTCCCTGACCGGCTGATTGACGACGATGAAGAGGCGTTCGAAGCCTTCAAGTTGCTTATCGCTTCAGAGGGACAAATGATGCCTATTTTGGTGCGGCGGCATCCTGCGGACCCGGCTCGATATCAGGTGAGTTATGGACACCGACGACTGCGCGCCGCACGCGAGCTTGGATTGAAGGTCAAGGCCAAGGTTGGAAGTCTTGATGATCGGCAGCTTGTCATCGCGCAAGGCATGGAGAATTCGGCGCGCCAGGATCTCACCTGGGCAGAGAAAGCATTGTTCGCGGCTGGGATGGAAACGGCAGGCGTCAAAGCTCGCGATATCCGTGCGGCTTTGGCCGTTGATGACCCTGAACTGGCAAGGTTCAGAACGGTTTGCCGGATAGTACCGGAAGATGTGATGAGAGCGATCGGCCGGGCGCCGAAGGCGGGACGGACACGATGGACTGCATTGGCAAAGGCCTGCTCTGACGACGACGCTGTCGACCGAGTGCGCAAAACCTTGGCAGATGCCAAGGGTTCTAAATCCGATGACCGATTTGTGCTGGCATTAAACGCAGCTGCCGCGAAAACGCGGAAAAAGTTGGAAACTGTGAACGTTGTGGATGCGAGCGGCAGTAAACTCGGGACCGCGAATTTCACGTCATCCGAAGTGCGGATAACGGTGGATCCCACTCATGCGCCGGGATTCGCTGAGTTTGTTCGGAGTGAATTACCCGCTCTTGTAGAGCGCTACAAAGCGAGTCGAGATTCATAAAATCTTGGCAGCTGCCAAGGTTCGTGCATGCGTGCCGATCCGCTCGATCGGGATAAAAGAGGAAAGGAAGCGAAGAACGACAAAAGCGAAAGGCCCCCGAGCGGCAAACCAACTCGAGAGCCCTTGTTCCTTGTAGCGAAGAAACAATAGCCCTCTCTGATTCGGCTGTCAAATCCGAACATCGTAGCTCGCGGTCCAAACCGACTTTGTCCGTCGCTTAAAGGCGAAGGCATGAGAGAGACTGTTGTAACGACGCCTTTTGGGCGGCGGCCGATGACGCTTGGCCAAATTTCAAGGCAAATCGCAGTAAGAGCGGTCAAGCCGGAAGCAGCTGTCCAAAAGTGGCAAGTGTTCCAAAGCATCCGAGAGGCCAAGGAGCCTCTCGGGGCGACTGACCGATCGCTCACGATCCTCAACGCCCTGCTGTCATTCCATCCGGAAACCACACTCGCCGTTGACGCAGAACTTGTCGTCTGGCCGTCGAATGAGCAACTAGCTGCCCGGGCGAATGGCATGCCCCCAACGACGCTTCGCAGGCACATCGCCGTCCTAGTAGATTGCGGTCTGATCATTCGTCGCGACAGCCCCAACGGCAAGCGCTTCGCCCGCAAGGGCAGGGGGGGAGAAATCGAGCAGGCTTTTGGTTTCGATCTTTCGCCGATCGTCGCCCGTGCGCAAGAATTTCGCGAAATTGCTGACGCCGTCCTTGCTGAGAAGAAGGCTTTCCGGGTTGCCAAGGAGCAGCTAACACTGCTTCGCCGGGACATCGTAAAGCTCATCGAAGTTGGCGTCGAGGAGCGAGTTCCAGGTAATTGGAGTAGGATACAGCTAGCCTACCAGGCGATTGTCAGCCGACTGCCGCGGTCAGCGCCCAGACAGGTCGTCGAGGATATTTGCGTTGAACTTCACGCCCTATGCTCAGAAATTCGTGACGTGTTGGAATCTTTCGCAAAAGTTCAGAATGCGGACGCCAATGAGTCCCATTGCGGTCGCCACATACAGAATTCAAAACCAGACTCTACTTTTGAATCTGAATACTGCTTTGGAGAAAGAGCAGAAGCGGGCGGCACCGTTGCAGAAATCGACAATGTGCGGAGCCTGCCGAAACGGGAGTTGCCATTAGGGATCGTGCTGGACGCCTGCCCGGAAATTAGGGAGCTGGCACAAGGAGGGGCAATCCGGCACTGGCGCGACCTGCTGGCGGCGGCGGATATCGCACGGCCGATGCTGGGGATCAGCCCGAGCGCTTGGCGGGAAGCCCGCGAAGCCATGGGCGAGCAGCATGCGGCGATCACCCTTGCCGCGATCTACCAGAAGGCCGGCCAGATCAACAACGCCGGCGGCTATTTGCGCAGCCTGACGGATCGAGCCAAAGAGGGGCAGTTCTCGACCTGGCCGATGGTCATGGCCTTGCTGCGGGCAAAGCTCGATGCGCAGAACTCCAGCGATGATCGCAGTTTGGAAAGGGACCGATCGAATGATGCGGCCGAAGCCAGAGATCGGCTGCAGGTGTCGGATTCGCTGTTGAAGAGCTTAAAGGGCCTGCAGAGGCCAAAATCGCGATGAAGGCCGCGCTGCTACCCGGCGCTGGAGATCAGTCCCGATCGGCGTGCACGATCGATGAGGTTCTTCACGGACGAGGGCGACCATTTCGAGCCGCCGCGTGGGGTGCGCTCGTGCAATCGTTCGAGTTGGGTCGCGATTTCGCGAAGTGTCAGGTTCGGGTTCGACGAATGGATACCGGCGACCAGCGTCATCAACCGATCCTCGGGCAGGCGGGGAGGGGATTTGCGGAGCAATGCGGCATCGGCCATCCGCTCCGCGACCATCCATTTCACGGCGCGGCGAAGACGCTCCGGCGTCCAGTCGAGGCCGCGTTGGTTCAAAACGCGGGCGATGTCGTCCCAGGTGTGATCCGGCCGCATGCGCCGAACGGTAGGAAGCCATTGATTGGCCGTTGCCTGTACGCGTTCTCCGTACGCCGCTCTTTGCGCCGCAGTCATCTTGGCCAGCGCCTTGGGACGCCGTTCCCGGATGCCGGGATTGCCGGGCAGCCTTCCCTTGGATTTTGCCGCCTTGATTCCTGCCTTCGTTCGCTCGGAAATCAGGGCACGTTCGAGCTGCGCCACGGCGCCGAGCACCTGGAGCGAAAACATTCCTTGCGGGGTCGATGTGTCGATCGGATCGCAGAGCGACCGAAAATGCGCGTTCTTCGCAGTCAGATCCTCGATCACCTCGAGCAGATGGCTAACGGATCGTACCAGACGATCGAGCCGAACCACCACGAGCGTGTCGCCGGCGACGATCTCGCGCAGCAGCTTTGCAAGAGCTGGTCTGGCTCGCGAAGCGCCCGAACCGTGCTCCTGGATGATCTCGCTGCAGCCGGCCGATCGCAGTTCCATTTCTTGCGCGTGCGTTGCCTGCTCCTCCGTCGAGACGCGTGCGTAGCCGATCAGGCGGCCCTGTGGTCGACGAGAAATGCGATTTTGCGTGTCAGCGGTCATTTGGAGCGTCTGAGAGGTCGTTAGTTGAGCGGGTTTCCAAATGAAGAGGATACGGATAACCGATCGGTTGCTGGCGCTTCTGAAGCCGCTATTGCCTTGAGCGGAGACGTGGATTATATATCCCAAAGTATCTATATCATTCAGGATATGAAATGACGGAATGGAAGGTCGAGTTTCATGACCGCTTCAAAGGCGAGATCACAGACCTTCCAGCCGATGTTCGGGTCGAGTTGCTCGCGCATTTGGTGCTGCTTCGCGAGAAGGGCTTTCGACTGGGACGACCTGAGGTCGATACGCTCGAAGGCTCCAAACACGCGAACATGAAAGAGCTGCGCGTCAAGGTCTTGAAGGTGCAATGGCGGTTCGCCTTTGCCTTCGATCCGGAGCGGAAGGCTGTGGTTCTCTGCGGTGGCGCGAAGAGCAGTGTGAGTCAGAAACTCTTCTACAAACGCCTGATCGATCTGGCGGACAAACGGTACGACGAGCATTTGAGCGAGTTGGAGAAGAAACATGGATGATCTCGATAAGCTGATACAGACGCTTCCTGAGGACGAACAGCGCGCCATTGCAAAGCGTGCCGACGAGCTTGTCACGGCGCACAATCTGCGTGAATTGCGGGCACTCGCCGGGCGGACGCAGGAAGACGTGTCTGCCGGGACCGGTTTCAAGCAGACCAACGTCTCGAGGCTGGAGAAGCGCGCCGACATGAAGCTGTCGACGCTTCGCGATTATGTCGAATCCCTCGGCGGCACGTTGAAGATCGTCGCGGATGTGGCGGGCAAGAAAGTCGATCTTTCCAGCATCGCAGAGCGCTCCCGACACGGTTCAAAGGTCTGACCGTGCCACCGGTAGGGGAGGGGTGTTTTAGAGCCCGGCCGCTTTAGTGAGATTCACCCTGAAACGGTCGCGCCGACGCTGGTAGCGGCGGGTCATTTCGGCGCTGGCGTGGCCGAGCTGCTTCTGGACATGGCGCTCGTCGACCTCGGCCGACGAGGCGAGGCCGGCACGCAGTGAGTGACCAGAAAACTTCAGCCCCCGCTCGATCTCCGGAAGATCGCCGCGCACGCCGGCCGCCAGCGCCGCCTTCTTGACGAGGCGAGCCACTTCCTGGTCATTGAGCCGATCGGGCCCAACATTTTTCCCCTGGCCGGTCACGCGCCGAAACAGCGGGCCTCGAGCGAGCTTGGCAAACTTGATCCAAGTCTCAACGGCGACAACCGGACAGGTGGCGTCGGACGAACCGCGGCCGATCTCTACCTCCCGCCAGCCGGTCTTGCCGCGCAGCGTCACCAGCATGCCCTTGTCTGATATCTCGATCCAGCCGCGTCCATCCTCGGTCTGGTCGCGGCCGAGGTCGAGGCCGACGATCTCGGAGCGGCGCAGGCCGCCGGCAAAGCCGATCAGCAGCATCGCGCGGTCGCGCAGGCCGCGCAGGGAGCCGCGGTCGAGCGTCTCGAGCATGGCGATCAGATCTTCCGGCAGAAGAGCCTCTTTCTGTCGGGGCGGGGCGGCGTGCCTGTTGCGGATGCCGGCCATCACGGTGGCGATGGCGCGATCCTTGCGATTGAGCGACATGCCGCGCTGGGCGCAGTTCCAGCCGATGGCGGCGAGGCGCCGCTCGATGGTCGAGACACTGTTCGGCGTGCTGCCGCGTGCTGACGTGCCAACAGCACTGCCGGAGGCGCAGGCGGTGACGTAGAGGCCAACGACCTGCGGATCGGGGGGCAGGGGAGAAAGGTTCTGGCGCCGGCACCAGGCCGTAAAATGCTTCCAGTCGGCGGCATAGGCGCGGCGGGTATTCGCCGAGCTCGCGGCCTCGACATAACCGCGGGCGCGATCGGTGAGATCCTGCAGATGAGCGGGCAGGGCAGGGGAAGCCGGCCCAGCCATCGCGCCGTTAGAAATCTCGCCCTCCGCAGCCCTGCTCTCAGACGGAGCAGCGTTCTGCTCGAGACCAGTTTCAGTGTTCTGTTCGATGATTTGGCTCATTCTTTATATAAAGAGCAAAACGAACGATAATGCAATCTTATCGGTCATTACTCGTGCAAGACAAGGTGTGCGGTTAAACGTGAATTGACTGGATAAAAGTGCACAAGCGATGTAGCCTTGCCGGCATGGATTCGCTCGCCCGCACCGTCGTTTCAGCCTCTATGCCGCCGGCCCACCTCCCCGCCTGGGCGCTTCCGCGCGGGCGCGAGCTGACAGAGGCGGATGCTGCGTTTACCGCCGGCATCGCCTTGAAAACGCTTGATGATCTTATTCGAGCCAGTCCTGTCTGGTCGGGCTGCTGGCGCGCGCGACAAGCCCTGAAATGCGCGGTATCTGCTATCCGTCTGACGGGGCGAAACGACGACGAGGCGGCACTCCGTGACGCGGTTCTGCTCACCTCGGCCGACGGTGATCCCGGCCCCGCCGGAAGGGTGTTTATCGCCTACAGAAGGCTCGCCAATCGAAAACCCGGCTTTTTCTCGAAGACCATTGCCGAACTGGCTGAGCTGCTGGGTCTTGCGTGGGATGATCGATTGAAGGCAACCATCGGCCATGCCGAAGACGCATTGCAGTCGGACCGGCCGGCGCCCTTTGCCGCGGCGGATCTCGTTTCGAGGATCTATCGCGACCGTCCGGATGCCGAGCCGCTCGCCTGGGCGCTCGCCGACATGCTGATGGCGGCCCTGCTGAAATGGGAGCGGCCCGTGCCGCTGCTGATGGCCGAGCGTTACGGTCCTGCCTTCCGGACGCTCGGCGGCAGGGGACGGGTGCGCCCGGGCGAGCCCGGCTTTCCGCGCGCGGTCTGCCTGGCGCTGGTCGAAGGAACGGGGGCCGCCTTGCGCTCGGCGAATGAGATTGCCCGGCGAGCCGATCCGCTTCTGGCCGTGGCGCCGAAGGTGCGGACCAAGGGCGCCAGCGCGGTCATCGCAAGACTGCTTGAGGAGGATGCCGTGCCGGCCTCGGCGCCCGGCAGCAATCTGTCGCGCTGGGCCGCGACCCGGCTGTTCGAACGGCTCGAAGGATTTGGCGTCGTGCGCGAGCTCTCCGGACGATCGTCGTTTCGAGTTTATGGGTTGTAACGATGGCCGGAACGAGCGCAACCAAGAGACTTCGTGGAAGCAAATCGAGATCGGAGGATGAAATCCTCTATGACCGGGAACTGGAGGATCTGCCGCCGGACCTGCGCTGGCGGGAATGGATGTTGCGCGTCGAGGCCGTGATTTTCGCCTCGGCCGAACCGGTCAGCCGCGAAACGCTGGCGCGGGTGGTCGGAAAGAGCTGCATCATCGATCTCATCATCGATGATTTGCGCGAGGAACTGCGGTCGCGTCCCTATGACATCGTCGCTGTCGCCGGCGGCTGGCAACATCGTAGCCGTTCGGCTTATGCGTCCGCGATCCGCGCCGCGCAGGCGCCGACGCGGTCCTCTTCGGTGTCGCTGTCGGAGCATGAAGCCGCGGTGCTGGCGGCCATCGCCTATCAGCAGCCGGTAACGCGCGGCGAGCTGTCGAAAATCTTCGGCAAGGAGGTGAGCCGCGACACGATCGCCAGCTTGCGCGACGCCGGCTTCCTCGGCTCCGGTCCGCGCAGCCCGACACCCGGTGCGCCCTACACCTATGTGACCAGCCGGCATTTCTTGTCGGCGTTCGGTCTCGAGACGCTACGCGATCTGCCCGACCTCGAACTGTTGGAGGACGCGGGACTGCTCAGCCGGCAGGCGCTGGAACAAGGCGTCACCGATGAACCTGGTGACGTTTCGGAGGATTGAGTTTTGCGTGCCAATCAGCGTTTGCTGTTTTCCGGCACCCATAGCCGCTCGTGATTGTCTGTCGTTGGCAACTCTCGTCATTCGGCTCTGTGCTTTTCACCGACTCCGAGAATGATCTATTAGCTGATCGATGAAACCATTCTTCGCGCAGTCAGGCTGTGAAAGTTCGGTGGTCGGGTCAAAAAACGCCTTCAGCACATAATAGCTGATCTCCAGTGCCGGGCTCTCCATCGGGACATTTTCAAAACTGTCGAAAGCGTCGGCAAATCGTTGGGCGGCAGGCGGGTGCGTTGACGTGGCTTGCCGAACTTCATCGACGAGCCCGATCCAGATGAACGCGACGCAGATCGCCAAGGTCCGGAACTCACGGTGCATATCGCTCGGAACTTTATGGGGTCAGAACAAGAGCAGGCCGAAATCGTACGCTAAGGTCGAACAAATCCGGAACGATGCCGTAGATCGGATGTGCAACATCCGATCTCTGTGGATTGCCATCGACATGCGCCAATTTTGATTTCTCTGTCCGGCCCGACTCGACAACGCTTCACGCAGATTGGTCATGAATGGGGTCGGGCGATGGCAAAGCGCAAGCTTCTCAAAGATCAAGATCGCCGGAAGCTTGTCGATATCCCGGTCGACGAGGACAGCCTAATCCGCCACTATTCGTTGTCATTGGCGGATCGCCTGGAGATCGAACTGCGGAGACGTAATCACAATCGGCTCGGCTTTGCCATCCAGCTATGTCTGATGCGATACCCAGGTCGAGTGCTTGGAGCAGAAGAAACTCCGCCTCGCGCCATGCTGAAGTATGTTGCTGATCAGATCGGCGCCGCTCCAGACGAATTTGCTCTCTATGCACGTCGTGAAGAAACTCGTCGGGATCATATGGCGCGGCTAATGGTCTATCTGGATACGAGAAGCGCGACGCCGCCAGATCGCCGCGCCGCGCTATTAGCGGCAATTCAAGCGGCGACCATGTCAGACGACGGTGCTGCGATAGCCAGTTCGGCTGTCGCCGCATTTCGCGAACGCGGAGTTCTTCTGCCGGCGATCGACACGATCGAACGCATTGGCCTTGCCGGCCGTGCCATAGCCCGTCGCCGGGCAGAAAAAACTCTGATTGAAGAAATCCCGCTCGATAGGCTTCAATCACTGGATAGGCTGTTAGAGGTTGACCCGTCGATCGGCAAGACGCGCTTCCACTGGCTGCGCTCGGCGCCAGAAGCGCCGGCTGCGTCGAACCTCGTCGGGCTGACCGAGCGAATAGCTTTTCTGCGGCGGCTGGAGATCCATCCGGAACTGCAGGCGCGGGTATCATCCGGACGGTGGGACCAGATGATCCGGGAGGGCAACGCAACGCCGGCCTGGCTTGCCAACGAATTCAACGCCAGCCGTCGCCACGCTCTGATCGTGGCTCAAGTCATCAAGCTTTGCCAGAAGATCACGGACGATGCTGTGACGATGTTCATCAAGCTGATGGGCAAGTTGTTCTCGCAAGCCAATAATCGGAAGAAGCAGCGGCAGATGGACTGCAGAGCGAACACCGCCAAAGCGCTGCGCATGTTTCTGGATACGATCACGGCCCTGCAGTCTGCCAACGACTATGGTCGGAACGCATTAGATGTTCTCGACCAAAGAGTCGGCTGGGACCGGCTGCTTCGGATAAAGCCCGAGCTCGAGTCGATGGTCGACGACAACGAGGCGCCGTCGTTGATCGTAGCAGCCGAGCAATATTCGACCGTCCACAAGTACGTTGGTGCATTCCTTCAGGCCTTCACGTTCCGCTCGGCGCATCGCCACGACCCGCTTCTGGCGGCAATTGCGCTACTGAAACGGCTTTATACCGAGAAGCGGCGGACACTCCCGGATCGCTTGCCGATCACCCACCTCAGCCAAACTGATCGACGGCTTATCTTCGAACAGGGTAAACCCGATCGCCGTCTCTACGAGATCGCCACGCTCGCGGCTTTGCGAGACCGGCTTAGATCTGCGGAGATCTGGGTCGATGGCAGCCGATCTTTCCGGCCCATTGATGAGCATCTGATGCCGCGGTCGACATTCATCTCGATGAAGGAAGACGATCGTCTCGGTTTGGGGGTCCAGAGCGACGGCGCGCAGTGGCTTGCCGAAGCGCGTCAGATGCTCGACTTCAACCTGACGCGTCTGGCGCACAGAGCACGATCTGGAAAGCTCGAGGGAGTTCGTCTCGAGGCAGGAACCTTGATTGTCACACCAACCGCCAGCGAAGTCCCCGCAGCCGCCGAGGAGCTGAATGCCGAGATCAGCGACATGTATCCGTTGGTGGAGGTTCCCGACTTGCTGAGGGAGGTGCATGAATGGACCGGCTTTGCAGATACATTCACGCATGTTCGCACCGGCGACGTTCCGAAAAATGTCTCTGCCATGCTGGCGGGCGTCCTGGCGGATGCGACCAATCTCGGGCCGAAGCGAATGGCTGGCGCATCCAAGGGGATCAGCGCTCATCAGATTGGGTGGATGCGCACATTCCATGCTCGATCGGAGACTTACCGCGCGGCGCAAGCATGCATCACCGATGCCCACACCCAGCATCCACATTCCCGCCTTTGGGGCAATGGCACAACGTCATCGTCCGATGGCCAATTCTTCCGTGCGAGCGATCGAGCTGCAAAGCGCGGCGACATCAACTTGCATTACGGCAGCGTGCCCGGATCGAAATTCTATAGCCATCTGTCAGACCAGTACGGCTACTTCAGTATTTTGCCCATCAGTCCAACCGAGAGCGAGGCGGCCTATGTGCTCGATGGGCTCTTCGATCAGGACACGGTCCCAGACATCCAGGAGCACTTTACCGACACGGGCGGTGCCAGTGATCATATCTTCGGGCTGTTCGCCTTGATCGGAAAGCGGTTCTCACCGCGACTGCGTAATCTCAAAGACCGGAAGTTCCACACGTTCGACAAGGGCGATGCACATCCGGCGCTGTCGAACCACATCGGGGCGCCGATCAATGCCAATCTGATCATCGATCATTGGGACGATCTGCTCCATCTCGCGGCGTCGATCACGACGCGGTCCGTGGTCCCGTCTACGATACTCAAGAAACTGTCCGCATCTCCGAAGCAAAGCCATCTTGCGAGGGCGCTCCGCGAACTCGGCCGTATCGAGAGGTCGCTCTTCATGATCGAATGGTACTCAAGTCCGGCACTACGGCGGAGATGCCAAGCGGGTCTCAACAAAGGTGAGGCCGCCCATAAGCTCAAACGCGCTGTCTTCTTCCACGAGCGAGGCGAGATTCGCGACAGGTCGTTCGAGAGCCAAGCGTTCCGCGCCTCTGGTCTCAACCTCGTCGTCAGTGCGATCGTCCATTGGAATACCGTCTATCTCGACCGTGCAATCACACAGCTGAAGCGAGCGGGTCGAGACATTCCTGATACTCTGTCGAAGCACATCTCGCCGCTCAGTTGGGAACACATCAACCTTACCGGCATCTACACTTGGGATGCCGAACATCAGATGCCGAACGGATTTCGATCGCTTCGTATGCCAGCCGGGCTGCGGCGGGTCGCATAAGTTCTCAATCTGTTCGCCCTTAGCGTACGATTTCGGACTGCTCTTGTTCTGGCCCCTTTATCGAGGATCCACGACACCGCCCAAGCGTCTGCCTCGTGCTCCTGTTGATGCATCAGCGCGGTATATGCATGATGCCCGAGTACAAGATGCCCGCATTCATGCAAGACTATGAAGCTTGCCGCTGCGAGGAACAGATTGTTGGTCAGGCCATCTTGGGACGAGGGATCGGCCGCTGAATCTGGCTCTAAATGAGGATGTTCCCAAGAAAATTCTTCATTTCGTATAAGCGCCAGGGCGGCATTTTTCAGTTCGATTGCAACAGAGTCCGGACCGCCCGATGTGATGACGACCTGCGAAAGGTTCATTTCGGCGGCCGTCTGCGTAAGGACGGATAGGACACGTACGGAGGCGGCTACAGCCCAAAGGCTCAGCAACGCGGCGTAAGTGCCCTCAATCTCCTTGGTAGTCGGAAATGCCTCGAAGTTTGCCGGCCCATCAACAATCTCGAGGACCCATGTCTCTCCTCCCATTTTCGCCAACAGCTCATGGACGCGCTCCGGCGCAATTCTAAATGGGCTTTCCCGGAGTGACGGGATAAAACCACGCATCAGTCGTTCAGCATCGGTCATTCATAAAAGCTCCGGTTGTCGACGCTGATATTGAGATCATCAGCCCGAATTGCCATGAGCCGAGCGACGGCGCACGTAACGGTCACGACGTAGGGGTAGGAATCATCCTGCCGGAACCCGATTTCGTTTCTGACGTCTGAATTAGACCCGTATTGCAGCTCGACCTCAACCTCGCCTTCAACACGATAGCTAATGTCCTGCGAATCCAACTTGGTTACGCTCACATTGTCTATGTTGTGTCCATCGACGGTCGTATGCGTCGAAAGCTCATCAAGTTCATCGATCGTCTCCGAGATGAGTTTCTCGAAGACGGCTTCTTGCATCGCGTCAGCTACGGCATGGGTGATAGCCTCTCGGCTTTCATTTGCGGCTTGGAGCAATTGGTCGAGGCCGCGCAAGACGTCCTGGATCATCACGCGAATCTCCCATCCTTTGGAGAGGATGGTATCGGCGCGAACATGTGTGGCCCTGTTGAGTCCATCCATTACTTCGATCAGGGGCGTTGTGAACTCGCGCACATCTATGCCGAGAGTGTCGCTGACGAAATCGTCCGGCAACCCGGCCTTTACGATGTAACTTGCGCGCTGATGGCGAGTGACGGTTTTGGTATCCTTGGCCTGCACGAACCAAACGCAGGCTCGAACGTCCTCATCAGGAGCGAGGCTGTGCAGCACATGGCCGATCGCTTCCCGCAGGCCGCTTGCCGCGAAGTTTCCTCGCAGAGGGTTATCCCGATCTCGAGCGACGCGGAAGCAGCCTTCGAGTACGGTCTCGAAGAATTTGTCCTTCGGCATTCGTCCCTGGAGTGCGCGACGCATCTTCTTGAGTTGGCTCCAGCGTGGAGGATTGTTGTTCATCAATTTCCTCTGTGTCCGAAAGTGAGTGTGGCCGGAGCTTCCGCTCCGCCGCAGGCGTTGAATGCGGAGCTTGAATGTCAGAAAAAGATGCACTATTTTCTGACATATGAAAAGCACTTCGACATCGGTACCAGACAAGATTATGAAACGCGCCCGCGCTGGCGGGCGCGGCGGCGTTTTCACGCCTAGCGATTTCCTGGGCATTGCTGGACGCGCCGCAGTCGATCAGGCGCTGTCCCGACTGGTCAAGGGTGGTAAACTCCGGCGCCTCGCGCGAGGCCTTTATGATTTCCCGAAGGTCCATCCGCAGCTTGGGCTGCTTTCGCCAGCTCCGGACGATATCGCCCAGGCGCTGGCACGGGAGACCGGTTCTCAGTTGCAGATTGCTGGCGCCCGTGCGGCGAACGCACTTGGGCTTACCACGCAGGTGCCGGCGAAGACCACCTATCTGACCGACGGTCCCTCCCGCAAGGTCGTCCTGGGAAAGCGCGTCGTCGATCTGCGACATGCCTCGCCCAAGCATTTGATCGCTCCTGGCAGTGCGGCTGGCACGGTCGTGCAAGCGCTTCGCCATGTGGGAGCGATGCGTGCCGGCGACGTTGCGCAGGTCGCAGTGCGCCGCCTGTCAGCCAACGACAAGAAGATGCTTGCGTCCTCTGCGGTTCGGGCCCCAGCCTGGATGAGGCCGACACTCGTATCGATCGCCAACGCGTCAGGTGAGATCGATGGATAGGGTGGCTCTCCTTCCGGCTGATGATCGAGCCGCCCTGTTTGGCGAAACAGGCGCCCTTCGAGGAGTTGACAACACGATCGTCGAAAAGGACTTCTGGGTCTGCTGGACTTTGAAGCGTCTTTTCGGCCTGCAGAAACAAGATGCAGCCACCCTCGTTTTCAAGGGTGGTACATCCCTTTCCAAGGCATTCGGCGCCATCCGCCGCTTTTCCGAGGACATCGACCTTTCGTTCGATCGAGCGGAGCTCGGCTACACCGGCGACCGCGATCCGGAAAAGGAAGGCATCAGCAAGAAACAAGCGAACAAACTGATTGAAGCCTTGGTGAGTGACGTCGAGCGGCATATTGCCGAGAAGCTTCTTCCGGCGCTCAGGTCCGCGATCGTCGAGCAATTGGGCGAGCCGAGCGAAGGCAAGTGGTCGCTGGAAATAGATGCCAACGACGCGCAGACAGTGAACTTCCACTATCCGCCTGCGCTTGCGAGCTCTGAATATGAAAGCATGGCCTACATCACGCCGCGGGTGAAGCTTGAGCTCGGTGCGCGCGGCGATCCATGGCCGACCGAGCAGAAGTTTATTCATCCCTACGCGGCGGAGGATTTTCCGGATTTCTTCAAAGATCCGGAATGCACCGTGACTGTTCTCTCCGCGCAACGGACCTTCTGGGAAAAGGCGACCGCGCTGCACGCCGAGGCGCACCGTCCCGCCGAGACCGCAACGCCGCAGTATTTCTCCCGCCACTATTATGATCTCGCGATGCTCCTCGACACCGAGGAAGGAAAAGCCGCGGCCGGCGATTTCGACCTTCTAGTAACAGTGGCAAAGCACAAGGCGACCTTCTTCCGGTCCAGTTGGGCCAGCTACGATACAGCGAGGCCTGGTACTTTGAGACTGATGCCGAGCGAGTCCCGTATCAAAGATTTGCGCGCTGACTATCGCGCCATGGCACCCATGATGTTTGATGAAAAGCCGCTGTCTTTCGACGACATTCTTGCCAAAATCAAAAAACTCCAAGAAACAATTAACAGCTGATCTAACGCTGCATTCCGGGGGAGCCCATTAGTTCGATACGGTCCATCGATCTGCGCCTGGTGGATGATCTCGTTGACTTTGTCCGGGGGCAGGGCTTCGTGCTGGACTTTTCTGACAAAAGCTTTTCCGAGTTCTTCGCCTCAGAGCTTAAGGTCAACATCGATGACCCCAAGTATGCCGTGAACGGAGGGTCGAAAGGAAAACGCCTCCGCTACTTCCTGCAGCACTGCGATGACGCCACCGCTGTTCGTACCCTTGCGGCCCTTTGGGAGCATCGTTCAGAATATCTCGCGCGCACCGCCGGCAAAGACCCGGTCGTCAATGCTGAAACCCGCTACCTGGGTCTGATCAATCGACTTTCGGGTAATCACGCTCCGCCACCAGCTGCGCCGAGTGCTGCGGCCACCGCCGCCGACCGGAACAAGATTGCCAAGGCCAAGTCGGATCTCCTGCAGATCACGGCGCTCGCGCCACAGGCGCGGGGCTATGCCTTCGAGGGTTTCCTCAAGGATCTGTTCAACGCTTTCGGATTAGCCGCCCAGGAACCTTTTCGCCTGCGTGGCGAGCAGATCGACGGCAGCTTCCAGCTCGGCAATGAAATCTATCTCGTCGAAGCGAAATGGCAGGGTCAACCGATTGGCGTCGCCGAGCTGCACACGTTTCACGGCAAGATCGAGCAGAAGGCGGCGTGGACTCGAGGCCTATTTGTCAGCAACAGCACATTTACCGAAGATGGTCTTGTCGCCTTCGGACGAGGCAAGCGCGTCATCTGCATGGATGGTCTCGATCTCTATGAGATGCTGGATCGCGAGCTCCCGCTCACTCAGGTTCTCGAACGCAAGGTTCGCCGCGCCGCCGAGACCGGCTCCCCGTTCGTCCGTGTTCGCGATCTTTTTCCAGGTTGACCGGCGGGGAGGGCGCGAATGGTACAGTTCAACGATTGGTGCGATTCTGCCGATGGTGAGGTAGGACCGCATTTTCGCAGAGTGATAACAGGCAGGGCGGCCGATCTCGGCACGGGAATACAAGCAACAGCGACCGTTGTTCCCCGCCATTACGCTTCTGAAGAACACGTCGCCCGAGCCCTCCGCCGACTAGGAAAGCCTGCTGCTGCGGCTCTGATCGAGGGCAAGCTTCCGACGACCAAAGCCATTCGCTCGGGCGATCTTGGTGAAATCTACGCAACCGAGTGGATCGACGCTCATAGCGGCGGCTACCACGCGCCGATCAAAAGATTGCGTTGGAAAGACCATCGTAACATGGCAATGCGTGGTGAGGATGTCATCGCGCTACTCCTGGATGCGGACACACAGCAGTTGCGGTTCCTGAAAACCGAGGCCAAGAGCCGGGCAACCCTCACCGCGCAGGTGGTCGCGCAAGCGCGCGAGAATCTGAACAAGGACAGTGGGCTACCTTCGGGCCACGCTCTCTCGTTCATTTCAGCCCGTCTCCTCGAACTCGGCAACGAGCCCTTGGCCGATGCGATCGACGACGCGCTTCTGAAACATGGAATTCCGCCCGCCAGCGTGAAGCACCTTCTTTTCACCTTCTCCGGAAACTCGCCGGAGGCCATGCTGACCGCCTCGCTGCAAGCCTACCCCGGTGAGTTTCACCAATGGGGGATCGGACTTCGCGTCGACGGCCATGCCGCCTTTATCGGCGCCGTCTATGATCAGGTGATCGTCAATGCCAACAACGCCTGAAGCGATTATCGCCGACATTAATGAAGCCGCAACCGCGGGATTTCGTGGCCGCCTGATCGCCCGCGGCCAGGCGAGAGCAATCATCTGGCGCGATGGTGTGTTGCCTCCCGATGCACCGGCCTTCGCTCCCCAACTGAGTTATGACCTTCATTCCTATGGTTACGCACTTCTCGGTCTCGGTCTTCGCCTGCGTGAACTCGGCGGGGACGCCGCACAAGCGCGCATCGCCTTCGAACAGGCGGCGACCGCCCTTGAGGCGGTTATAGGAAAGGGGAATCCCGACGAGATCGATCGCGACTTCCATTTTGTCATGGCGGCAGCGAGCTATCATCTTGCGCATCTTTCCGCCCGCGCCTATTCCCTGCTCGCGATCGTTGGTGCAGACGAAAATTTCTCATTGATCGAACGGGTGCTCGCGCAGTTGATGCAAAGGGACTTGAGCGCTCTTCGAACCGTCGTCTTCGACTACAGGGCTGCCGGCGATGGCAGCGATGCTCGGATTGCGGCCGCGATTCAGGCCGGACTTGATCAGGCGGAGGCCGCAGCAGACCTGGATGACGGCGGCAACGAATTCATCTTCGATGGTCTGGATACCGCACTGACCGACGGTTTTCTTGCAGCGATGTCCCTGTTCCTCCTCGCACTGGAGCGGGGCGAACGGCCATTGCTCGATCAGGCGCTGGAACGGCTCCGAATGAGCCTCTCGGTCTGCAGCGAACTGAATCTGCTACCGCAATGGTGGGCTCATCGCATTGCGATCCATCTCCTGTCGGACCTGTGGTCAAGCACCTTCCATGAGCGAGTGCCACTGCAGCCGGCGGGGGGTGAAGCAGCCGACTGGCCGCGTCTTCGAGAGCTGTTCATCGCGTTACTTCAACGGCGCCACAAATCGGAAATCGACCTTTGGCCGTCGCAGATCGAAGCCGCGGCGCGCGCCGTCGACCAGTCTGACGACCTGGTGGTTTCGCTACCTACAAGTGCTGGCAAGACGCGCGTCGCTGAGCTGTGCATCCTACGATGCCTTGCCGGCGGCAAGCGCGTG
Organism: Agrobacterium sp. ST15.13.015; assembly: GCF_027871645.1. Lineage (NCBI taxonomy): Bacteria > Pseudomonadati > Pseudomonadota > Alphaproteobacteria > Hyphomicrobiales > Rhizobiaceae > Agrobacterium > Agrobacterium sp. ST15.13.015. The sequence continues at coordinate 32,990 of NZ_JAQAHF010000017.1, read as the reverse complement.
GTCTTTGTCACGCCTTTGCGTGCCCTGTCGGCTCAGACGGAAACGACCCTGCAGAGAAGCTTCGGCCCGCTCGGCAAGACGATTTCTGCGCTTTACGGCAGCATCGGGGTGAGCGGATTCGATGAGGACGCAATCCGGGAGCGGGACATCGTGGTGGCAACACCCGAGAAGCTTGACTTCGCGCTACGTAACGATCCCTCACTTCTCGATGACGTCGGCCTGCTAGTTTTCGATGAAGGGCACATGATCGGTCTCAACGAGCGCGAGGTTCGCTATGAAGTCCAGATCCAGCGGCTCTTACGACGTCCGGATGCACACCAGCGTCGGATTGTGTGCCTGTCAGCTATCTTACCTGATGGGGATCAGCTCGACGACTTCGCAGCCTGGCTTCGACGCGATCACCCCGGCGGACTGATTAAAAATGACTGGCGCCCGACCCGATTGCGGTTTGGCGAAGTGGTATGGACCTCGCCCAATGCCCGATTGAACATGCGCGTCGGCGACGAGCGCCCATGGGTGGCACGCTTCCTCACGGGTGCCGAGCCCCCGAGGTGGGTCCCACCAAAACGTCGCCGAACCCGTCTTTTCCCTGACAACCAACGCGAGCTCTGCCTGGCGACTGCATGGCGGCTGGCGGACGATGGACAGACTGTCTTGATCTTCTGCCCGGAGCGGCGGAGTGTTGAGCCGTTCGCAGACGTGATCGTCGATCTTCATGAGCGTGGAGCGTTGCGTTCCCTGCTTGAAGCCGATCCAGCGGTGCTCAACACCGCGATTGCGCTCGGAGAGGAGTGGCTGGGCCCGAACAGCGCGATTCTCAAGTGCCTTCGCCTGGGCGTCGCGCTGCATCACGGCGCCCTGCCGACAGCCTACCGCAAAGAGGTGGAACGGCTGCTTCGAGACAATGTGCTCAAGGTGACCATCTCCTCGCCGACCTTGGCGCAGGGGCTCAACCTATCAGCAACCGCGGTCGTGATGCACTCGCTTCACCGCAGTGGGGAGATGATTGAGATTTCCGAATTCAAGAACGTCATCGGTCGCGCCGGCCGAGCCTATGTCGATGTCGAAGGCATTGTGCTCTTCCCTATGTTCGACGATATCGTGAAGAAGCGGCGCAACTGGGAGAAGCTCATCAACGATCTCGGTGCCCGAAACATGGAAAGCGGTCTCGCGCTTTTGGTTTGGACGCTCTTGTCTCGGATGCACGCGCGTATCGGCGGCGATTTCAATCAGCTCGTGGACTATGTACTCAACAATGCGGCGGCCTGGGCCTTCCCGGAGATCGCCAATGAGAAACCGGAGGATCGGGAACGTGCGCTTGCGGACTGGGAGCGGCATGTCGCCACCCTCGACACGGCGATCCTCAGCCTGATCGGCGAAAATGACGTTCCTGACGAAAGCATCGAAGCGGCGTTGGATGACATCCTCCAGTCGTCCCTCTGGCACAGGCGCATCCTGCGCCAGAATGAACAGGTCCAGCAGGTTCTGAAGGCGGGCCTTCTGTCCAGAGGCCGACTTATTTGGAGCCAATCGACGGCGGCGCGCCGACGCGGTTATTTCCTTGCAGGCGTTGGACTGACGACCGGGCATGCTTTGGATGCGATAGCGGCAGAGGCCAACCTGCTACTGATTCAGGCCAATGGTGGGATCCTCGAAGGTGACGCAGAGGCCGCAATTGCAGCGATCACGGCGCTTGCTGAGCGGGTTTTCGCATTCTTTCCTTTCACGCCCGACCCCATGCCGGCAAACTGGCGAGATATCCTGCGGGCATGGCTTTTGGGTCAGCCGCTAGCCGGCGTGGCGGCGGGTCAGGAATCCGAAACGCTTCAATTCATCGAGGGCGGTCTGGTTTATCGCCTACCATGGGCCATGGAGGCGGTCCGCGTGCGCGCGGCCGCGAATGGTGACACGGTTGGCGTCTTTGATGCTCTTCTCGAAGACCATGAGTTGGGTCTCGCTGTTCCTGCTGTCGAAACCGGCACGCTAAATCGCTCCGCATCGATCCTCATCCAGGCCGGCTTCAATTCAAGGCTTGCCGCCATCAAGGCGGTGGTCGACACGGGCGCCGCCTTCCACACCGGCCAGGAGCTTCGGCAATGGCTAAGTTCGGAAGCCGTCTCGGCTTGGAGTGCGCAGCCCGATTGGCCGACGCCAGAGACCAAGGCAATGTGGACGGAGTTCGTGCAGAGTTTTACGCCGCCTGAAAACCGCACCTGGGCTGATCGAAGATATTGGGCAAACGTCACATGGCTCGGCGCGCCGCCAGCACCGGGCACCCCCGTGCAGGTTCACCATTGGGGAGGTCAGCCTCGGGTGTTCGCCGCCGACGGTGCAGTGCTCGGCAATTTGCAGGCAGCGCTTAACCCGGGGAGAGCGGGCCTGTTGCGCGCTCAGGTTGCTCAAGACGTCGGTCGGATCGACATCACCTATCTGGGACCGGCCGATCTGTCCGGTGCGTGAGGCCCTGTCGGACGGCGATATCTTATTTCGCGCAAAGCGCTCACCGCGCCTTATTGGTCAAATGACTCGAATCACCTACGTTGAACGCATGGCTTCTCCGGCCATGCCGTCCACAGAGGCGAAGCCTCAGGGCAGGAACGACTGCATCAACCCGCAAGAACCTCTTTCCAAGGTGCACGGGCCGAGTGGACACGCCATAGATTGCACCGCCGGAGTGGTTCCATGCGAATTCACGTTTCCGACCTTGATCGGTCAAAACAGGCCGCCAAATATCTTGTACGTGCCGCGACCAATCTACAGCTCTCCTATGTGCATGAGAGCGCTCGCACGTGTGCTGGGCTACCGCGATTGGCACGATCTTTCCTGCAGCTGCGATCATCATCGACAAACACAGCCCGGCGACGTGGGTTTCGATGATGCGCTGCATATCATTCTCTCGATAGCCTATGCTCTCGGTCTTCCTTATGCCGAGGTTCAGTACGCCGTGTCCAAGGCACGTCTTTTGCGTGAAACACCTCTGTCGCTTGACGAGCAGATGACCTTGCAAACCTCGATCTGGCGGCGACGTCTTTTTGGTCGCCCGGGGCGGGGGGAAGGCGGGGACTGTCGTGAAAGACAAGGCTTATGGTACCAACACGCCGGCGTATCTTCGCCGCGCTGGCCGACCGACTTATCTGCATTTCGACACGGGTCTTGGCGAACGCGCGGATTTTGAGGTCGTGACCCCGCGCACCGCCCTTTCTGATTTCGTCCCGTCCCGCCTGTGGCTCCCCTATGGAGTCTGGAAACTGAAGGACGGGTCTGAAGTCATTTTTTCCCGCGACTATTTTCCGATGTGGGGAATTTCCGAGGATCGAGTTCAGCGGCTCGCCCCCTGGCTTTGGATCAATGGCATCGTCGACCAAAGCCATTTTTGGAAGGCGGGAGGCGGCAACTGGACGAGCAGTTCAGTACGAGAAATGGCAATCTCCCAACTTGCTGCTTACCGCATCTTCGAACTTCCCAGGCTGATCGATGTAATGCCGCAACTTTTTGAAGCCGATGTCGCCTCGATCGAAGATGGTGTCAGAAGGCTTTATGCCGCGGGACGTCGGGACACCGCCCTCCCATCCTATGCCGAATTGAACACGCGCGTTCTTGGCTAAGTCTACGGGCCACAATGTTTGGGAGAATACCAGCTTCAGATTGGATTGACGACGCAACCACCAGACGAATCTGCTATGTCAAAAGCAAATCGGGCGGGCTGGAACGGCATGACGACAGTCAATACGGTCAAACAACATAGAAAATTGTCGCTGGAGTCCCGGTTTACGTTTGCCGAGGACTCTCTCGCCCGTGTGAGCGGTGCTTGGGATTCGGACCTGCGATCCGCGACCGGGCTCGACGATGGTGAGCGATATTTGCTGCGGCTCTTCAGAAAGACCGGCACGCCGCTGGATGACGACCTGAAGGCGATTATCACTCGAGGATTGCGACGAATTCGACGTGTTCTCTCCTCACGGCGGGCGCGTGAAGTCCTGGTCGAAGTACTCGATGTCGTTGAGGACGGGCAGGAAATCGCGATCGTCATGGTTGATCCCGGCAGCCCGATCTCCGGATCGTCCCATAGAAGGAGAGCACGACAGAACCGCTTTCTGGCGAGTACCAGCCGGAATGTTTTCTGGCGCAATATCGTCCGCATCGCGGAAGCGCTTACCCTGTGCCACGATGCCGGTATCGTGCATGGCGGTGTGAGCACCCATACGATCTTCTCGCATTCAGACGATAGCGACGACTATCGTCTCGGGGGATTTGAAGCATGCGTCCACATTGCTGACAGCAATCTTGGAGCCTCCGGCCATCTTCTGCGCGCTTCTGGCGCGATTTCATTTCGGCAGGATTGGATCGATCTTGCCGGAGTGGCCGCTGCCATCCTCGGCGTGGACGGAGATAATTCCCCTTCGCTGCTCTCGATCGAACGCCGAATGCTGGATCGTTTGGCGAACCCACCGCAGTTTCAGCTCTTTGACGGCAGCATCGTGCTCGGGGAGTTGAGGGAAGTTGTCGCCGAACTCGACAGGGTCGGGTCAAGTTCAGATGGAGAACTCATCCTTTACCCCTCGCGCAACGCCCTCCAGAGCGATTTACCGACTCTGTCGTCCGGGACGATACCCGCGCATGACGGCGTTGCCCTCATGCAGTTCGTCGCGGAAGATCTGCTTTCCGCCGGGGTTCGCCTTGTCCCCGCCGGTCAAGATAGCCTGCGCATTCTCACTGATCTGGCGATCTACAACGTGAAGATCGTCCACGACGCGATTGGCATGATTGAGTCGGCGCATAAAAGGCGACCGAACGACTGGATACAAGGCGCGGAGGATGTCGTTCACCGTTTGCATTTGGCGAGAAATCGCGCGAGTGCCGAAGAGCGCGTGCGCAACCTTGGTCCAGGTGCACGACGATGGCGAGATTTCGCGGAACGCGTCCGAGTAGCCGGGGTAACGAGTGATGTTCCGATGTGGTTCGCTCTGATCCTGCTTGAGGCATTTACCCTGCTGAGGGAGCAGTTTCGTCTGTATCCCGTCGAAGTTCTTTCGTTGCCCGCCAGCGAGCAGAACGTGGTGTGGCTCGCACCTCGCGACGATTCGATACGGGACGATCAGCGCGAAATAATGGGATTGCGCCCCACAGCGGAGGCAATGCGACGCGAACTCAAATATGACGACGGAAAGGTGAATTGGACCGTTTCGAAGTCGGCCAGACTCGCAACCGGCCGTGAGCGAGTGCCGGAACTGAGCTATGAGGGAAGCAATCTGGTCGATGGAAAACTGGCGTTCGCCTTTGCAACGAACCTGGCGGTTCCGGCAGGGCAGTCTCTTTATTTGCGGCCACGCAAGGATACCGGAACCGAGCGCGCTATCAGGCGACGGCTGCAGAACATTGTTGCGGCCAGGGCCAATGTCGAGCTCCTAAGAGCGTTGGATGACCCGGCGCAGGTGGCGATGGACGACATGCTGCGCGACATTGCTGTTCCAGGTTCACCGCCGGCAGATGCGGATATGGAGCCTTCGAAGATCGAGGCTTGGCAGTCGATCGTCGCGGGAAGGTCGATCAATGTCGTCGTCGGTCCCCCTGGTGTGGGAAAAACCTTTTTGATTTCACATCTCGTGAAAAGCATCCTCGATCAAACGCCCGATGCCCGCATTCTGGTGTCTGCCCAGAACCATGAGACTCTCGTCCATATGGAGGACGACCTTCGAAAGTTCTTGCCGAAGCAATCGAACATTGTCGTTCGCGTCGAACGATCTCGCGTCAGCGAAGAAGAGAGCACCTTGCGTCGGAACTCGGTCGTCTTGTTGCGATCCGTATCCAAGCCCGACGCTGAGCGCGCGGCGGTCATGGCAAGCCAGCTCCATCAGATCGCTCAGGCGCTCAATCCCGTCGACAGGTCGGAAAAGTCGGTTGCCGAACGCGCCTTGCGCGACACCGACAATCTGATGCTTCGCTCGTCCGATGTCACCTTGGCCACCACCTCATCCCACGTTCTCGAGGAAATGATTGCCGATGGTGAACAGTTCGACTGGGTCTTCATCGAAGAAGCCGCGCGTGCAAACGGTGCTGAACTGATTGGCGCCCTTCTTCTCGGCAACCGGCGGGTTATGATCGGCGATCATAATCAATTATCGCCTTTCGACGTGGTTGAACGCCAAAAGTTCTACGACGGCAAGCGGGCAAACGAACTGTTGAGGGATGCCAAAGAAAAGCTTTCTGCTATTCCCGATCTGCCTGGCGAAGTGGAAATCGCCCTCGACGCGCTGAAGGCGGACCAGTTCTTGCTCAGCGACGTACTCGCCATCGCCGCTCGTCTTGAGGAGCCGTTCCGATCAATCGTCGAGCGAGAGGCCTTGAGAACCGCGGACACGAAACGTCCGAGCTCGATCGCAAACACGCTACGGGAACAGAGCCGGATGCACCCGGCAATCGGCGAGCTTGTCTCCGATACCTTTTACAAAGGAGAACTCGTTTCGTCGGAGCGCGTGAAACAGCGCAAGAAGGCAGTGGACACTGTCGAAGAGTTCCCCGCTTCGCCTATCGTCATCCTCGACATGCCTTCGTTGAGTGTCGTCAAACGCCGGGCATTCGAGCAGAAGATCAAGCGCTCGTATCGCAACGAGTCCGAGGCAACGGCGATCGTGAGCGCCATGAAAAGGCTGCGACCAATCGTGTCGGCAGACGGGCGTCGGCCAACGTTGGCGGTGCTGTCGCCCTACTCCGCCCAAGTTAGTCATTTCGAGCGCTTGCTCAAACCCGAGATCGACACGGCCGAGAAGACCCTGTTTGGCTTCGCCAGCCCGCGCGGAGATGGAAAGTTCTTCTATACGAGCGACAGTTTTCAGGGGGGTGAGGCGGACGTGATCGTCGCTAGCCTTGTCCGAAACAACGTGCTCGTTGGCACGCGAGCCCTGGGATTCATCAAAAATCCGCAGCGGCTAAATGTTCTCCTCAGTCGAGCCAAGCATAAGCTGATACTTGCCACCAGCCGGAGGTTTATCAGCAATACCGTAAACGGAATCGATCCGGACGGGCTGAACGACGAGCTCGGCTTCTTGCGAAGGATGCTCGACGGAATCGCGCGGCTTGCAGAGACAGAGTTTCCGGGGGGTGACATGGGCGCTTCCATCGTCATGGTCGATGAGAATGGGAAGCTCTCCCGATGAACAACATCTACATTCCGGCATGGCATTATCGTGCGCCGGGCATCGTTCAGCGCACGTGGGGCTGGAGCCCTATCGAGGAAATGGTGCTGCTGTCGCTTGATCGCGATCCGGGAACAATCGATGCCGTTGCGGCACACCTGGAAATCCCGCGACAGGTTGTGAGCTCAACGGTCGCCCGTCTGATGCAATTCGGCCTCGTTGAAGTCCGGCTTTCACCACAGCCGGTGCTCGCGACAAGCAGTGTCGGGCATGGCTTCATTCGCGCCGGGCGCGCGCTTCCAGAACGGACCGCGGACCGCGAAATCGGTATCAGTGTCGTCTATGAAAAGGTCGGGCAATCGGTCTTCAGGACGCGAGATGTGGACACGATTCCCGTGTCTAAGCTCCCGGCCAGTGGAGCGATTGTCGCTTTTCCCGCGGACGAAGTGCCGGAGACGGACTATTCTATGATGCAGCGTGTCAGCCAGTTCACAGCCGGTACACTTCGCCCAGGGGAGTGGCTTCGGGGTGTGGAGGCCAACAGTTCATTCCTGGAGCGAAAATTCCTCGTTCTCAATCTCGATGATGTGAAAGACGGGATTCTGCCACAGGGGGCAAGTGACCAGCTCGTGGAAGCGCTAACGGCGACGATAAAAACCGGCATCTTGCCGACGACCGCCGCACCGCCAGTCAGCCAGCCCGTGGTGATCAACACGTCGTTTGCCACTGACCAGCTTGTCGTTGGGTCTGAACAGCACTTGCAGCGCTTCGAGCAAATCGTGGGCGCTGCAAAGTCCCATATCTTTGTCCTTTCAACTTTTGTCGCCTCGCAGTCAGATGAGAAAGGCAAAGAGAAGCGCGAGAGGATATGGCAGGCCCTGGAGCAGGCTTGCAGACGCGGGGTCAAATGCCACCTGTTCTTCGGAACGTCGCTCGACCGCGCTAAGCATGCAGCAGCCATGCAGGAACTCTACACTCGGCTATCGGCAGTTCGGCAAACGAGAGGCTACCTGCTGGTACAGAGAGAGCCTGTCGGCAGCCATGCAAAGTTCATCCTCGCCGATGACGGCGATGGTGGCGCAATTGCGGTCATGGGGTCCTGCAACTGGCTGTCGTCGCCATTTTCGGCTGTCGAGGTTTCAGTGGAGCTCAGGGAAAACAACGCTGTCGCGACCGGGATGGATCTTCTCCGCGAGATCATCGCCAAACTCTCCGGCGCCAGCCGATCCGTGGAAACGCTCCTGTTCATGGCGTCGGAACTGCGGCGCCAGCGTAGCCGACTTTCAGCGGCTTCGGAAACCGCTCCTCCGGCCGCCCGGCTCACCATTCTTCGGGCCGACGACCACGAGCGCCTTCTGCGAGTTGCGGCGCACGATGCCCAGGAGCGTTTCATCTGCTGTACGAACAAGGTCGGAGCCAATATGGTCCCGGCCCTGTTCGACCCCGCAGAGGTCGCAGGCCGGCGACTGAGTGACGTGCGCGTGTACTACTCGCGGCGGTCCGGGCCGGTCAAACGCGGGCATGTCGCGGAACACCGCGAACGTCTGAATGGCCTCGTCGTGCTGACCGGCGTCCCAGAGCCGCAATTGCATGCCAAGTTCCTGGCGTGGGACAAGGACCATATCGTCGTCAGCAGCTTGAACTGGGGCTCGCAATCGGGGTTGGAGGAGAACCCGCTGGACGAAATCGGCCTTTACCTGGAAGGCCCGAACCTGGCGACATGCCTGCTCGAAAAATTCGAGGCGGCGAGTAGATGACCGGGGTCGTGTCTGACAAGTCCACGCCCAACCCCGCAAATGCAGGCCTTATCATGAAATTCGTGGAGCTTGATGGGCAAGACGGTCAGCCGCCTCGTTCCGTGAGCGTCGGTGGCCTGGAGCTGGAACCGCTGAACTACGACGAGCTGGCAGGCGCGCAACTGCATAAACCTCTGTCCGTCCCGCTCAATTGGCGGTTCGCTAGAATTCTTGAGACGAACATCGAAGGGGTAGAGATCAATGGGCTGGCACGCGGAAACGCAGTGCTCGATAGCACTCATAGTTCGATGGTCATCAGCCTACAGCGTGGCGGGTGGCTTCCGTCTGGTCTCGCGCTCGCCAATGCAGGCGTTACGGTTCTGCCGGATAGAAATGTCATCAGCCAGATCAAGGGACGTTTCGAGGAAGGCTCTGTTATCGGCGCGGGCCAGGACTTTCTGGACTTGCTTGCCGGGCAGGAGGTGCGACTTAACCCCCTTCTATACGCGATCGAAGGCAATGACCGGAGTATTCCAGATCGTCCGATTGTGGAAGCGCAGCTGACGGAGGTGATGGCCTTTCTCCGCAAAGCGCTGCCGACGGCAGAGCTCGTTGTCGGCAGCGACAGTCTGAGGGGCGCTCTGGGCCTGATCGACGACACCCGGGCAGGGTTTGAGCGAAAACGCAACTTCCTCCTTCATCTCGCGCCTTTCCTCACTGCTCCTACGAGCCGCAGGCTTTTCGACAAGAGATGGACCGATGTGATGGATGCGGCCGATCGCTACGGTGTGGCCCGCTATTCTCTCATCGTCCTTGCGGCACTGAGTGCAGTGGCGGTTCCAAACTCTGGCAGCCCCGCAAAGAGGATGTTGAAGTTTCGGGAAGGATACTCTGAGCAGGACGCGTACAACGCGCTCGCGGATGTTCGTTCGCTTGAGATCTTGATTCACCTTCTGGCGTTGTTTCCTAAGGAGCATCCTGCCATTTTTACCGCCGACAGGGCATTGGCGCTTTTCTGGACCGGAATCCGGGCGCATAACTTTCGACGCGAAACGCGTTCGGTATCGTGCGACCTGGCGCCGGTAGAGCAATTGTTTCCGGGCGACACGATCAACCTCTGGGAGAGCGACTGCAGGCGTCGCGCAGCCGTGCAGGCAACGTAGACCCGGTCATTCGGCGCTTCGTCGATTAAGTTGCTGCGTGTGGTCACAGCCGGGATACTGGTTGCACCCCAGAAAGCGGCTGTTGTTGCGACCATTCCTCTCGACTAATTGACCTACGCGGCATGCGGGACATTGATGCAGCGGACCGCCATCGACGGTCTCGAAACGCAGATTTTCCCCGGCGATTTCCGAAAGCTCCCGGATATATCTGGATGGGTCACGGCTGTTCGTGAGCAGGAACACGCCACGACTTGCGCGTGTCAACGCAACGTAGAATAGGCGGCGCTCCTCGGCATACTCAAACATTTCAGGCTGCGGCATGACCAGGTTGAGCAGCTCGTCGTCCTCGATCCGGCTTGGCACCCCGTAATCACCTTCGCTGACATCAAGCAGGATCGTATAGTCGGCTTCAAGCCCCTTGGCGCGATGGAAGGACAGTCCAGAAACCTCGATGTTGTCGAATCTTGGCACGGATCCCCTGAACGGTTCAAGCTGGTTGTAGCGCCACAGCACCATGACCTTGAGCTTCTCGCGCCCGTCGCTCCGCCATTGCCCTGAAATCCCGCCAAGGAAGATGTCGAGCCGCTTCAGCAGTCGGTGACAGGCGTCCGTGAAATCTGGCTTGTCTCGATCACCATCGATCGGAACGACCCGGATCGATCGCGCAATCGCCGGACGTGTCGAGCGCACCGACTTTTTCAATTGGGCGGAGTTCCGCTGCACGAAGCTGGCGGCGGTCTCGGCGATCAGCTGGTTGCAGCGATAGGTCTGCTCCAAACGGCCTTGCCAGCTCGCCCCGAAATTCGCATCGAACTGCGTGAAGATCGTAATGTCCGATCCGGCGAAGCGATAGATCGATTGCCAGTCGTCGCCGACGGCAAACAGCTTGGTGAAGGGCTTCTGGTGCTTCAGCGCCTTGATCAGCTTGGCGCGCGGCTCGGAAATATCCTGGAACTCGTCGACGAGGATCAGGGAATAGGGGCTCTTATACTGCCCGGTCTCCACGAACTGCGTGGCATTGACGATCATCGAGTCGAAGTCGATGCGGCCGGCTTCTTCCAGCTTCCGGGAATAGGTCTCGGTGATCTTCCAGACGACCTGCGCAAACTCCCTGGCGCGGGTCCGGTCGTGGAGCGATTTGGCCCGCTCCAGCAGCATGTCCAGAGTGAGGTGGCTGGCGCGGATGTGCTTGATGCAGACGGCAATCAGCTTGTGATAGTGCTTGATGACAACAGGCTCGAGGGCTTTGACGATCGCCGTGTAGCTTTTGCGTTCGAGCGGAATGCGCCGTTTTGCAAGCTCTGCCTCGAGCTCCGCAATCAGCGTTCCATTATTCGCCTGCGCCGAGGTGGTTTGAAAGATGTCCATCCCGGCCTTTCGGTAGGCGGCCAGCTTGTTTTCGGCATGGGTGACATAGTCTGTGAAGGGTGACGAGCCATCGGCATTGATAGCCAGGTGCTCGTGGATCGTCTTGCTTGCGGGGTAATAGAAGTCGGGATGGACGTACCGGATCTGTCCGTTTTTTTCTTCGATCGGAATCTGGCGTTCGTACTCAAACTCGACGGAATTGAGCCACAGCCAGTTGACGATCGTCTGCTCCTGGAGCGACTTCACATGGATCCCGGCAATCGTGCCGATGGTCGCATTGCCTTTCCGCCGGCGCACCGAAAGATAGCGCTCGTAGTCAGCCTCAGAACCAAACACGTCGACCGGGATATCCGCCTTGGGATGAAGGACGAGGAGGTTGACCCAGAGATCGGTGAATTCTGCATCTGATCGCAGCAGTTCCTCAATGATCCGTTCGATGATTCTCGCTTCGCCGGCGGGGTGCTCAACCCAATCGGCAAGTTGCGGCGGCCGACCTTCGACCTCTTCGATAATGCCGCGACCCAGCGCATGAAACGTGGTCACTTTGCATTCCGGATTTCCCGGATCGATCGCGAGCTGCCTGCATATCCGTTCTTGCAGCTCGTCGGCGGCGCTCTTGTTGAAGGCGAGCACGAGAATCTCTTCCGGCCGATAGAGCTGCTTGTCGAGGACATAGGCGACCTTGCCGACCATCGTGGCGGATTTTCCCGATCCGGCTGAGGCGACCAAGAGATTGTTGTCCTCCAGGCGAATGCATGCCTGACGTTGTTGGTCGGACAGTGATCGGTCATCCAGATTGTCGAAGAACGAGCGATATCTCGGCAGTTCTGCCGAAACGAACGCGTCATTGTATCGATGACGCACATCCGGATCGGTGATGAAGGCGAGGGACGGGGGGAGTGCTGCTTTCAGCGCGGCCGGCATCAGTTCCAGATCGAACAGAGGATGCGAGAGCGCTGCGGCGGCGTCACCGGTCACGCCCGCAATGACCCGGCCGAGGTCGGCTTGGGCCAGATATTGTCGGTTACCCTCAATGATCGCCCGCAGTTTGGTATCCACCTCGCTCAATCGACTAATGTCTGCGCCGATCAATGCGAAGAGGTGGTTGTTGATGAAGCTGTGTAGATCGGCCGCCAACTGTGTGGCGGCTTCTTCTCCAAGGCAGGACAGGTTATCGATCCGATCGCGCGACCGGACTTCGACGGTGTGCCATAGCAATGCCTTGCACACGGAAATGGCGACGACATCCAGACAGGGAAGTTTAACAGCGTCGCCGACTCCAAGACGTATGGATGCGGGCGAGGACGCGGTCAGCGTCATCTTCCATTTTCCTTGAGGAAGGAACCGTGCAAAGAATCCAGGCCGGTATGTTTGAACGCGATCAGACATCAGGGCTCACGCACTACTAGCAAATTCAGTCCGGCAGCCATGCGCAATCGACCCATTCCCGTTCGTAGCGCTTTGCAAAATCCCGCATCTCCCGCGCATTGGCCCCAGGTGTCAGGCAAGCGCGGGCGCAGGTCGTGACCACGTCGCGATAAAAGGCCGACGAAACCGGCCGGATGCCCTCGTAGTTCATGATCAGGTCGGGAAGGCGGTCCGTGATCGCCTCGCCACGGGGCGCCATGACAAGGGTCGGCGGCGTCCCAAACGCATTGATCAAGACGTATCTCCAGCTCGGGTCGGCCTGTCCCTGGGCGGGAACGAGTTCGCAAGGACAGGCATCACCGCCGCCGGAAATCTCCTGATAGACCGCTTCGAGCGCCTGAGCCTTCCTGGCGATAAGGACATAGGGCCCCGCAGGCGTGTAGCCGCCCATCCGTTCGTCGTATTCGATGCCCAACAGGCGTTCGAGGTCGAAGCGCGCCGACCTGTCGAGGGTGGAACGCTCCGAGATAAACCACTGGAGCTGGCGCAGGGTGATTCCAGTGGCCGCAGCGATCTCCTTCGGCGGATTGGGCCAGCAGGCGACCAGGTTCTTGGCGACTTCCGCTACGTTGTCATACTCGTCGTAGGCTGGGATGTCGTCATCGTCATCGACGTCTTCCGATGGGTCCTCTCCCGAATACAGCCACATCCTGCCGGTAAATCCGTCGTGTTTGAAATAGCGCGGCCGATCGGGTGGGAGTGAGGTTTCCCAGGACGACAGCCATGGACCGGCTTCCCACTCCACGTTATCGGGAAGAATGTCTGCCGGGGGTCGCATCGGCAGTCCCAGCCACCGCTCGATGTTGTCCTCGATTTTTCGATTGCCAAGCCCGCGAGGGCCGCTGACTGCCCGCCAATCGTGATCGTCATGTGCATCACGACAAAGGGCTTCGACGGACGTGGCCACAGACAGGTCGACCGGATTATGCCTTTTCGACAACCACAGAGAGGCATCGTGAGCCGAGCGTAACGATGCCGGAGCCGCTTTGTCCTTGGGGTCGGCAACCTCAAGCCGGATCCCGAACTTGGCAATATCCCTCGCCAATGATGGGTCGGCCCGTTCCACGTAGCGGTTTACACGCAAAACATCTGGCAGGCCGCGTAAACCCTCGGCGTTTCCCCATGCCGTCAGCAGCACGTCGCGCAATGATTTGCGCTTCTCCATCGTGGAGAATGTCAACCAGCGGATTGGTAGGCCGGCAACGGTGAGCCCGTAAAGTGCGATGGGGCACAGCCCATACCGTTTAGCGTCCGTCAGTCGTATCGGATCGCGGACAGCCACAATGCCGTGTTGAGGGTGGTGGAACAGGAATTTCGCGGTTGAGACATAAAAATGATGTTCTCGGATCGGCTGTTGCGGCTGATTGTTCATGGCTGTTCTCAAAAGCGTCAAATCGTTGTTCGGCATCCTACGATTTCGACGTCAGTACCCAAAGTAGTTCTTTGCTTTGAATAGTGCTTGTCCGCAGTTCCTCGACCGCAGGCTCCGTGCGACGTGCACCCGATCGGGGGCGTCGTTGCTTGCGCCTATGCCGATGCGTATTGTGCGCCGGCCATGCCGCAATCGGATCGGAATACAATGACCTCGCAACTCGACTTCTTTGCAGCTGCTGTTTTGCCGGCTACCACGAAGGTGACCAAACCGCAGGCTGTTGCTGGAAGGGGGCAGGGCGGCTTCGGTTCGGATGACGAGGCCATGGCCTGCCATCTGGAAGCGACCGGCAACTATCGCATTCTGCGAAGGCTCTCGCCCCGATCAGTTGTTGAGCGTGCTCGGCCCGAATTTCCACGGCAGGGCGTGATCCTCGACACCGAAACCACAGGCCTCAATTACCGCACCGACGAAATCATCGAAATCGGCGTAATCGCCTTCACCTTCAGTGACGCGGGCGAGATTGGCGATGTCACCGGCGTTTATGGGGGACTTCAGCAGCCAACCGTTCCCATTCCGGCCGACATCATACGCCTGACCGGCATCACCGATGACATGGTCGCCGGTCAGGTGATCGACGTTACCCGCCTCAAATCCCTCATCGAGCCGGCCGACATGATCATTGCTCACAACGCCGGTTTCGATCGGCCCTTTTGCGAAGCCTTCTCGCCGATGTTTTGCAACAAGGCATGGGCTTGTTCGGTTTCCGAGATCGACTGGGCGGCACGTGGCTTCGAGGGAAGCAAGCTCGGTTACCTGACTGGGCAGTCAGGATATTTTCACGACGGGCATCGTGCTGTCGACGATTGTTTCGCGCTGTTGGAAGTGCTCGGGCAGACACCGCTTGATTCCACCGCGACGCCATTTGCGGAGCTCTATCAAGCCAGCCAGCGGTCACGGGTCCGTATTTATGCGGAGAATTCCCCATTCGACATGAAGGATCATCTCAAGGCGCGCGGCTACCGCTGGTCGGACGGCTCCGACGGGCGCCCGAAATCCTGGTGGGTTGAACTACCGGAAGAGAAGCACGACGAGGAACTGCATTTCCTTCGGACAGAGATCTATCGCTGGGACGCCGACCTGCCCGTCAAATATTTGACGGCGTTCGATCGCTTCCGGGCGGCTTGAATAGTCGGGAGGCGATGACGACCATTGTGGGCATTGATGCGGCCTGGACGTCGACACAGCCGAGCGGTGTCGCGCTGGTTTCCTCCATGGGCGACGATTGGCGCCTGATCTTCGCGGGACCGTCCTATCGTCACCTCCTGGCCCATGCCGACGAGGGGCTGATCTCCACGTTCCGCCCTTCAGGTTCGATCGCAGAACCCGTGGCTCTTCTCGCCGCAGCTGGAAAAATCGCTGGAGCGCCTGTCGATCTCGTTGCTGTGGATATGCCTCTGTCTCGTGAGCCGATCGCAGCGCGGCGCGTGTCGGACAATCTGGTTTCGGCAGCTTACGGCGCCCGTCACTGCAGCACCCACACACCGAGTGCGAGTAGGCCCGGCAAGATCAGCAACGACTTCAGGAGCGGCTTCGGGCACCGCGGGTACGGACTGTTGACGAGAGAGGTTAGCGCGCCGGGCCTATTGGAAGTCTACCCGCATCCCGCCCTGGTCGAACTGATGCGCGCCGAAAAGCGGCTGCCTTACAAGCAGGCGAAGACGCGCAACTATTGGCCAATGGAAACCCCCGTCAGCCGGCGCAACAAACTCTTCGAAACCTGGCGTGCGATCGTCGCCAGCCTCGACCTGGAAATAAAAGGCGCATCCGAGATATTGCGGCTACCCCAATTCGAGGCTCCATCATGGCAGTTGAAGGCGTTTGAAGACATGCTCGACGCGGTCATCTGCGCGTGGGTCGGCATATGCGTTTTCGAGGGAACCGCCGTGCCGTTCGGCGACGACGCGTCTGCGATCTGGATACCCCAATCGGATCTTCTGGCGTCGCGGCGGGGTCGGCGATGATCGGATTACTGTGGCAAATGGATCGAACGCCGCCGCAAAATCCGCCGCCGCTGGCAGGAAGACGCCAGGCAATTGGCAGCAACCGATCCGGTCAATGCCTGTTATGAAGCGCAGCCGAGAGCTGCACGCAGCCGGGCGCAGAGAAACGTTGCCGAATCCTGGCATTGGGCCAAGGTCGCCAGCGAAGTCGCCCGCATCGAGCCGCGCGCCGCGATGGACTTCGAGGTCCTCAAGGCCATCGCCGATCAGGAAGCCGCCGGTCGCGGCTGAACAGCTGCATGACGGAAAATGGAGAACACTCGGGCGATAGCTGTGCCGCGAGCGAGCAACTGTGCCGGAACTCCACCCGGCCATCCGAAGCAAACCAATCCCGCTCTCAGATGATGGCGTCCTGGACCAGGTCCGGATCTGCGTCGATCAACCCTCTGTCGGGGTCGGCTAGCAAGCTGCCGCCACTCGGCTTTGCCTTCGCGGTGATCGCGACCGTCCCCGGTCCTTCGAGGAGCCATCGAGCGGGATCGGCCTGCTCCGGACGGAGGTTTCTCACATGGCACAGGATCTTGCACTCGCTCAGTCTCAGGCTTTCGCACTTGCCCGCACCCTCATGGTCCCGGTGACGCTGTTCAGGTCCGGCGATGAATTCGGCGTCGTCGTCAGCGACGAAATCGACGCCGACGACGATCTCGACATCATTCACGAATTCGACCCGCACGATCGCCGGCCGGCTCATTGAGCCGGCATTTCCCTTTTTGGGTGCCGCTTGCGAGCGGCAGGCGGCAAGGGAGGCTTCGCCGCGCCTGGCACGAACTGTCGGCGTGAAGGTACAGATCTGCAGATTGCCAAGGCGCGCCCTTGCCTCCTTTGCTCTTCGCGGCCCGGGGCAGGCGGTCCCGCAAACTGCGGGAAGAGAAATCGGACAAGAAAGGCGGACGCGGGAGCGCCGGCAAACGAATGAGAAAAGAAGAGCTGGAGGACCTCAGGGACCGGGTTCCGTGCGGCGCCCTGCTGGAGCAGGCGGGCTTTGCGGTGGACAGGCAGGAAAGCACACGCAGAGCCTTCAAATACCGGCGCGGTGCGGAAATCGTCATCGTCATCCATGAGGGGCGGGGATGGTTCGATCCCCTTTCCGACGCGAAGGGCGACGTCTTCAGCCTCGCCGGACACCTCGACGGCGTCGCTTTCGTCGATGCACTTGACCGCGTCGCCTCACTGGTCGGGTTCGTGTCCAGGGAGCCGGTCTGGACCCGATCCGCGGACGCGCCCTTGTCCCTCAGATCCATTGAGGACCGATGGGAGCAACGCCGCAAACCCTGGCGAGGCTCCATGACCTGGCGCTATCTGCGGGAGGAGCGTTGCCTGTCCGAGGCGATCATTCGCGACGCCATGCGGCTCAACGTGCTGCGGGAAGGCCCGCATGGCAGCATGTGGGCGGCCCATGTCGATGATGACGGTGTCGTCACCGGCTGGGAGGAACGTGGCCCCGACTGGCGTGGTTTTGCAACCGGCGGGTCGAAGGTCCTCTTCCGGTTCGGTCCAATAGGCGCCTTGCGACTGTGCGTGACGGAGGCGGCGATCGACGCCATGAGCCTGGCCGCCTTTGAAGGGGCACGGGAAGGCAGTCAATATCTCAGTACCGGCGGGGGATGGTCGCCGGCAACAGATGCCGCGCTACGCATGCTCGCCGCACGTCCCGCCGCCCGGCTCGTCGCCGCGACGGACGCCAACGACCAGGGCGAGACCTTCGCCGCGCGGCTGCGCGACATCGCCGATGCGGCCGGTTGCGACTGGCTGCGTCTGATGCCGCCGGTCGAGGACTGGAACGACGCGCTCAGGGCGCGGGAGAAGGAAAAGAAGACGTGGAAAAGGGAGAGAAGCGGAAGAGGCCTGCCGCATGCCCGCCGGCCGCGTCAAGGGTGAAGCTTCGCCCGGCTGAAGCCGGCCCTTGACCCGTCCGGACGGAGAGGCGGCCTGGGGGGAGGGGTCAGGAAGGGCTGAAGAGAAGATGGCGACCATGAGGTTCCGCCGCGCTTTCGCCCCGACGAAGGCCAAAAGGAGCCCGCTCATGACCCTCTCTCCCATCTGCAAAGTCTTCCAGGGCATCGCCGACCGGCATCAGATGTTCCGCATGTTCGATCGCCATGCGGGGCGCCCGAACCGATGGGAGGGCGACGACGGCGCGCTTTACCGCGGCGAGTGGTTCGAGATCGGTGAGCGCGAACATGACTATATGTTCGAGATCCTGCCGCCGCTCTTCATGCGCGGCGAGATGTTCGCCATGCGCGAATTCCTCACCGGCTCGATCACCAGCATCTTTTTCACACTGTCGATCGACGGGCGAATCCGGCACTTCCATGGGTATCGCGACCTTTCCGACAAGGGGTCGTGCGAGCGCATGCGCGCCGCAATCGTCGAGCGCGAATCCCGTCCCGTCCGCGCGATGACGCGCGAGGAGCGTCTCGAGCATATCTGGTCGAGCACGGCCGACGATTATCGCGGCTATGCCAGCGAGCGTTGGCCGGAGGCCGATCGCGGCAAGCGCACGGTCATGTTCTTCGCCAAGCCAGGCGGCACGACGCTGAAGCTGCTGGATACCCTTACCGACGCTGAGATCGCGGCAAAGCTGCCGGTGCATCTGCGTTACCTGCCCGACGCCATCGCGGCGTGAGGAAGGAGACCCATGTTCACCTTCTCCATCACCGACATTCGCGCCGTGCTCGAGTGCGGCCATGCCGACGCCAGGGCCAATGGCGGATATCGCGTTCCCTATCAGGGAATATCGCCGGAAACAGACGCCAGACCCGGCCTGTGGCTGGTCGGCGACGAGGGCGTTTATGCGATGTCCTCCGGCAAACTCGCCGAGGGCCAGCGCCCGCTCGTCGTCTATGCCGAGGAATGCAATCCGAAAACCAATCCCGACTACTGGCACACCAAGCGCCGATATTTTGGAGGCGATGACGGGGTCGAATTCATCGACGCCGTTGAGCTCGAACGGCTGACTGCCGCCGCGCCGGACGCGACGCATCTGACAATCACCATGGACGATACGTCCCTGTCTCTCCGCCTGATGGGCCGCTGACCACGGCGCTTTCCCTTCCCCATCCAATCTCGTGCGACCGAACCGCCTGCATTGCCGGCGGGCAAGCCGGCGCGCGCCTTCAAACAGGAGAATTTTTTATGGCGCATGATGACCCCTTCACCCTCGACATGTTCGGCTCAAGCGGGTTGTCCTCCGGGTTTGGCCTCGGTGTCACCGCTTTCGGCGGATTTCCCGCCGGAACCGCCCCTGAACCGGACAATGACGACGACGATCCTGATCCTACGCCGGCGGCGCCCGCCCCGGCGATGGCGCGCGCAGCGCCGCGAAAGAATGCGGTTCCTCCTGGACACGGCGTCCGTAGCAACTTCCATCTCGACAACGGCGAGGATCGCGGTCTCGCCGCATCCTGGAAGGAGCGAGCCAAGGCCAACGTCGCGGCGATCCTGCTTGCCGATGAGATCGAAAAACAGGAGCGCCCCGCGACGCGCGAGGAGCAAGTGAAACTTGCCCGCTTTACCGGCTTCGGCGCCGGCGAGCTCGCCAACACCATGTTCCGACGGCCGGGCGAGGTGGATTTCCGCGAGGGCTGGAACGATCTCGGGTCCTCATTGGAGGCGGCCGTCACCGATCGCGACTATGCGAGCCTTGCCCGCTGCACGCAATACGCCCACTTCACGCCGGAATTCATCATCCGGGCGATCTGGTCGGGATTGCAGCGCCTGGGCTGGCGCGGCGGCCGCATTCTGGAGCCGGGCATCGGCACAGGCCTGTTTCCGGCGCTGATGCCGGAAAACTATCGTGACAAAGCGCATGTCAGCGGCGTCGAACTCGATCCCGTCACCGCACGCATCGTCAAGCTGCTGCAGCCGAAGGCGCGGATCATCGAGGGGGATTTCGCGCGCACGGACTTCTCAGCCGTCTACGATCTTGTCATTGGGAACCCGCCCTTTTCCGATCGCAGTGTGCGTTCGGACCGGCAATACCGGCCGCTTGGTCTGCGGCTGCACGACTACTTCATCGCACGCTCCATCGATCTCCTGAAGCCCGGCGCCTTCGCCGCCGTCGTCACCAGTGCCGGCACGATGGATAAGGCGGATACGGCCGCCCGTGAGCATATCGCCAGATCCGGCGACCTGATCGCGGCGATCCGCCTGCCCGAGGGCAGCTTCCGCCGCGACGCCGGCACGGATGTCGTGACCGACATCCTGTTCTTGCGCAAACGCAAGGCCGGTGAGCCCGAGGCGGATCTTTCCTGGCTCGACGTCGATGAAGTCCGTTCTGCAACGGAGGACGAAGGCGCCATCCGCGTCAATCGCTGGTTTGTGCGCCATCCGGATTTCGTGCTGGGTGAGCACACTTTGACCTCCGGACCGTTCGGCGAGACCTATACCTGCCGTCCCCGCGCCGGCGTCGATCTCGAAGGGGCGCTGAATGCCGCCATCTCGCTCCTGCCGGAAGATCGCTACGACGGCGAGCCGTCCGCAATCGACATCGAACTGGAGGACGAGCTCGGGGAGGTCGTAGATCTCCGTCGCCAATCTGAAAAGGTCCGCGAAGGAAGCTTCTTCATCGACGCCAGGCATGGTCTCATGCAGATGGTCGACGGCTCCCCGGTTCCGATCAAGGTCCGCAAGGGGCGGTCTGCCGTGAGGCAGACAGGCGAATGCCTGTCCGGAAAGCATGTCCGCATCATCCAAAAGCTGATCCCTGTCCGGGATGCTGTGCGCGAGGTTCTGAAGGCCCAGGAGCAGGATCGCCCGTGGAAGGATCTGCAGGTACGGCTCCGCATTGCCTGGTCATCATTCGTTCGCGACTTCGGCCCAATCAACCACACGACGGTGTCGATCTCGGAGGATGCCGAGACCGTCGAGGTGCGCGAAACCCATCGCCAGCCAAACCTTCAGCCCTTCCGCGATGATCCTGACTGCTGGCTGGTCGCTTCCATCGAGGATTACGACCTCGAAACCGATACCGCCCGTCCCGGTCCGATCTTTTCCGAACGGGTTATCTCGCCTCCTGCCGCCCCGGTGATTATGTCCGCGCCTGATGCCTTGGCCGTGGTGCTCAACGCGCGCGGCCGCGTCGACATCGAGCATATCGCCGAACTCCTGCATCGTGACGCGCAAGCGGTTATTGCCGAACTGGGTGATGCGATCTTTTGCGATCCGACCGACGGTTCGTGGCAAACGTCCGACGCCTATCTCTCCGGCCCGGTCCGCACCAAGCTTGCTGCTGCTCAAGCCGCGGCTGCGCTTGATCCGGCTTTCGGGCGCAATGTCGCGGCGCTACAGGAAGTCCAGCCCGCCGACCTGGGTCCATCCGATATTACCGCTCGCCTCGGTGCGCCGTGGATTCCGGCGTCCGATGTCGTCGCCTTCGTCAAGGAGATGATGGGGGCGGAGATCCGCATTCATCATATGCCGGAACTGGGATTATGGACGGTCGAGGCTCGGCAACTTGGTTATAGCGCCACCGGCACTTCGGAATGGGGCACCAGCCGCCGCCATGCCGGCGAACTGCTCGGCGATGCGCTGAACAGCCGTGTGCCGCAGATCTTCGACACGATCAAGGATACAGGCGGCGAGCGCCGGGTGCTGAATGTCGTCGATACAGAAGCGGCCCGCGACAAGCTCCAGCGGATGAGGCAAGCCTTCCAGAATTGGGTCTGGTCAGATCCGGATCGCGCTGACCGGCTGGCGCGGGTCTACAACGACCGCTTCAACAACATCGCACCGCGCAAATTCGACGGCTCCCATCTGAAACTTCCCGGCGCCTCAGGCGCCTTCACTCTTTATGGGCATCAGAAACGCGGCATCTGGAGAATCATCTCCTCCGGCTCCACCTATCTCGCCCATGCCGTCGGCGCCGGCAAGACCATGACGATGGCAGCCGCCATCATGGAACAACGCCGGCTCGGCCTGATCGCCAAGGCAATGCTTGTCGTTCCCGGTCATTGCCTGGCGCAGGCGGCGCGTGAGTTTCTGGCGCTCTATCCGTCGGCCAACATTCTCGTCGCTGACGAGACCAACTTCACCAAAGACAAGCGCCAGCGTTTCCTGTCGCGGGCGGCGACGGCGGTCTGGGATGCGATCATCATCACGCACTCTGCCTTCAGGTTCATCGGCGTTCCCTCGGCCTTCGAGCAACAGATGATCCACGACGAGCTGGAGCTTTACGAGGATCTGCTGACCAGGGTCGATGATGAGGACCGGGTTTCGCGCAAGCGGCTCGAACGTCTGAAGGAAGGTTTGGCTGAGCGGCTGGAGGCGCTTTCTACCCGCAAGGACGATCTGCTGACCATCTCCGAAATCGGCATCGACCAGATCGTCGTCGATGAGGCGCAGGAGTTCCGCAAGCTGTCCTTCGCCACCAACATGTCGACGCTGAAGGGCATAGACCCGAACGGCTCGCAGAAAGCCTGGGACCTCTATGTGAAGTCTCGGCTTATCGAGACGAAGAATCCGGGCCGGGCGCTCGTGCTTGCCTCCGGCACCCCGATCACCAACACGCTCGGAGAAATGTTCTCGATCCAGCGCTTGCTCGGCTACGAGGCGTTGCGCGAGCGCGGATTGCATGAGTTCGACGCCTGGGCCTCGAACTTCGGGGATGAACGCACCGAACTGGAGCTTCAGCCATCCGGCAAATACAAGCCGGTAAGCCGCTTCGCCAGTTTCGTCAACGTCCCCGAACTGATTGCCATGTTCCGCGCCTTTGCCGACGTGGTGATGCCGGAGGACTTGAGGCAATACGTCAAGGTGCCTGACGTCGCGACGGCCAAGCGGCAGATCCTCACCGCCGCACCGACGCCAGCCTTCAGGGCCTATCAACAGATCCTAGAAACCCGCATCAAGGCGATCGAGGAGCGTGATCGGCCTGCCGAGCCCGGTGACGACATCCTGCTTTCCGTCATCACCGACGGACGCCATGCAGCGATCGACCTGCGCCTGGTGACGCCTGACATGGATGACGAGCCGGAAAACAAGCTCAATCTCCTGATCCGCAACGCGCATCGCATCTGGCAGGAGACCTCGGAGAACAGCTATGTCCGCCCGGACGGCAAGCCTTACGAACTGCCGGGCGCCGCGCAGATGATCTTCTCCGATCTCGGCACGATCAATGTCGAGAAGACCAGGGGATTTTCAGCCTATCGCTGGATCCGCGATGAGCTCATCCGCATGGGCGTGCCGGCATCCGAAATCGCCTTCATGCAGGACTTCAAGAAGACCGAGGCCAAGCAGCGCCTGTTCGGCGACGTTCGCGCCGGCAAGGTCCGCTTCCTGATCGGCTCATCCGAGACGATGGGCACAGGCGTCAATGCGCAACTCAGGCTGAAGGCGCTGCATCATCTCGATGTGCCATGGCTGCCCTCGCAGATCGAGCAGCGCGAGGGCCGGATCGTCCGTCAGGGCAACCAGCATGACGAGGTCGATATCTACGCCTACGCCACGCAAGGCAGCCTTGATGCCACGATGTGGCAGAACAACGAACGAAAGGCGCGGTTCATCGCGGCGGCGCTTTCCGGCGACACCTCGATCCGCCGGCTGGACGACCTGAACGAAGGCCAGGCCAACCAGTTCGCCATGGCAAAGGCGATTGCCAGTGGCGACGAGCGGCTGATGCAGAAGGCAGGCCTCGAGGCCGATATCGCGCGTCTGGAACGGTTGCGGGCCGCCCATGAAGACGACCTCTTCGCCGTGCGCCGGCGGATCCGCGACGCCGAGCGCGAGATCGAAACGGCGACCCGCCGCATCGGTGAAATCAGCCAGGACATCGAACGGCTGGTTCCGACGTCAGGCGACGCCTTCGCGATGATGATGACAGGCAGGCCATTCTCGGAGCGCAAGGACGCCGGCCGCGCGCTGATGAAGGAAATCCTCACCCTCGTCCAGCTCCAGAGGCCAGGTGAGGATCACATCGCCTCGATCGGCGGCTTCGATCTCATCTATGAGGGCGAACGTTTTGGCCGGGGTGACAATTACCACTACCAGACCCTGCTTCAGCGCACCGGCGCGACCCAAGAGATCGATCTCGCCGTCACCGTCACGCCGCTTGGCGCCATCTCCAGGCTGGAACACGCGCTTGACGGCTTCGAGGAGGAGCGCGAACGTTATCGCCAGCGGTTGGCGGAGTACCAGCGGCGGCTTTCCTCCTACCAGTCGCGGCAAGGTGGCGCCTTCGCCTTCGCCGACGAACTGGCGGAGAAGCGTAAGGCGTTGCGGGAGGTGGAGGAGGCGCTTGCAGGCGACGCGCGTGCTGAACTGCAAGCGGCCTGAAGGGCCGCGTCACGCACTTTTGAATGCGCCGCAGCATTTGCATAGCTGCGTTGCACAAAAAGTGGTTTGCGATTGGTCATAAAACAGGCATTGTGATGATAGCTGATGCACATGGCGGTCGCTCCTCCCAGTTCCGCCGCACCAGCTGTTCCCCTCTGGAGGTTTATTGACCTTCACACTTCAAGGGCCGCGGCTTCCGCTGGCCCTCTTTTTTTGCCCATGCCGAATTCAGGCTCATCTCCAACCAGGTAACGCATTCGCGACCGGAGCGTTCGCCGCTCTTCCTGACATTGCCGTTCAATGCATCGTGGCTTCCCGCAGCGGCAACAACTCGATGGCCTTGTTGATGACCTTACGCAACTGGCGCCAGTCGCGAAGGTCGCGTTCGTTCACCCGCTCCTGGATCGCGGTCAATATCCAGCCGACGCAGGCAATGTCGTCTTCGGCGCGATAGGCATCGGACCGCGCGAAGCAGGCGAGGATACGTGGTCTCGCGTCGCCATTATCCTTCGGGATGCTGGCGACCAGGTCGCGCGCCTCGCAGTAAGCGAGGGCAATACGCTGGCAGTCCTCGATCATGCCGCAGGTCCAGGCAAGCGTCTTCGATAATTCCTCGGATTCATCTCCCATCTCGGATCGGCTCCCCCATGATCATGCCGAGCGTCTCGATGACGGCAGGCGATAGTTGGAATTGCCTGGCCAATCCGCGCCCCATCGAGTTGTTCCCCATGGTTTCGATCAGAAGCCCTCTTTGCACGAGCGCGTGCATGTCCTGAGCAAGGACGCTCCTGGTGAGGCCGGTCAATTCCATCATCCGGGTCAGCGTGATGGTTGGATCTTCGCTGTGCAGGACGCCGATCAGCGTCATCAAACCGATCAGCTTGACGCGGGCCGTCGGCGTTTCGCCCTCAAGCGGATTGCCAAGGATCTGGTTGGTCATCATGGTCACGTAGGCCTGCGCAAGCCCCAGGGGCCGCCTTGAGCTTGAAGCGCAATCACGAGGCTCGCGCTTTCGCCCAATGCCATCGCCATTGGTAGACAATCCTCATCATCTCCTTCTCAAGCGATCACCGATGGCGCAGACGCACAATCCGAGCCGTGAGGGGGTGATTCTCGATGCAATCAGCCCGCGTTCTTTTGCCATCCTCAAGGCGATGATTTCAACCGCCGGGCGACAATCTTCCTGTCGGGTGTGCGCCGATCGGTGGCCTTGTGCCGCTCGTGAGCGGTTGGGATGGAAGAGAGGGAAAGAAAAAGAAGGGAAAACCGGTCGCAAAGCGATCTTGCCGGTGACGCGTGACCGCTCAACCGCCCGCTCCTCGTCCCGGCCGCGCGCGCCGCGCAGGGCTGTCAGCCCCGCTTGCGCGTCACGGCAGGGCCGCTCGCGCGCAGTTGCACCGGAAAGCCCGCTTCGCGGTCCGGGAAGTGTCTTCGGAAAAACTGAAGACAGGAAGAGCGGCAATCGCCGCCCCGAAACCCCTAAAGGAGCAGGTCCCATGCAGATCCTCAAACTCGACCCGCGCGCTCTCAAGGACAATCCCGACGATGCCCGCCGCTCGAAGTCCTCGCCGCAGGCCGATGCGCTGTTGCTGGCGACGGTGAAGGCCGTCGGCATCATCCAGCCGCCGGTCATCTCGCCCGAAACCGATGGCGGCAACGGCTACATCATCCAGGCCGGCCACCGCCGCGTCAAACAGGCGATCGCCGCCGGCCTCGAGGAAATCGACGTGCTGGTGACCGATGCCGCCAACGACAATGGCGCGATGCGCTCGATGATCGAGAACATCGCGAGAGAACCGCTCAACGCCATCGACCAATGGCGCGGCACGGAACGGCTTGCGGCTCTGGGCTGGACCGAGGAGGCGATCGCCATGGCGCTGGCATTGCCGGTTCGCCAGATCCGGAAACTTCGCCTGCTCGCCAATGTTCTTCCCGCCATGCTCGACCAGATGGCCAGGGGCGATATGCCGAACGAACAGCAGCTTCGCACCATCGCCGCCGCTTCGATCGACGAGCAGAAGGAAGTCTGGAAGGCCAACAAGCCGAAGAAGGGCGACATCGCGGCCTGGTGGCAGATCGCCAATGCGCTGTCGAAGACCCGCATGTATGCGCGTGACGCGAGCTTCGGCGACGACCTGCGGCAGGCCTACGGCATCGAGTGGGCTGAAGACCTGTTCGGTCCGGCCGACGAGGACAATCGCTACACGACCAATGTCGAGGCGTTCCTCGGCGCCCAGCAGGAATGGATGACGGCGAACCTGCCGAAGAAGGGCGCCATCGTCGAGGTCAACAGCTGGGGCCAGCCGGAACTGCCGAAGAAGGCCGAACGCGTCTACGGCAAGCCGGGCAAGGGCGACCACACCGGCCTCTATCTCGACCGCGACGGCAAGGTGCAGAGCGTGCATTACCGCATGCCGGAGCCGAAAGCGGCCAAGGGCCAAACCGGCTCGGCGGACGGTGACGCGACCGCTGACGGAGATGATGCCGCTGCAGCCGCCAAATCCCGCCCCGACGTCACCCAGAAGGGCCAAGACATGATCGGCGATTTCCGCACCGACGCGCTGCACGAGGCGCTGGCCCGCGCGCCGATCGAGGACGACACGCTGATGGCCTTGCTCGTGCTCGCCTTCGCGGGCATGAATGTCCGGGTCGACTCCGGCGCCAACGACCAAGTGTTCGGTCCCAGGCGGTTCAAGCGCCATGCGGCGCGACTCCTCGACCAGGACGGACGCCTCTCCTTCGACCTCCAGACGGTGCGGGTTGCTGCGCGCGCCATGCTAGTCGAGGTTCTGTCGTGCCGGCGCGGCATGTCGAACAGCGGTGTCGTCTCGCGCATTGCCGGCGCGGCGATCGGCGCGGACGGATACCTTCCGAACATGGGCACGGAAGACTTTCTCCTGTGCCTGTCGCGGCAGGCGCTCGAGACCGCAGCCAGGGAGGTCAGCCTGGAGCCGCAGCCGCGGGTGCGCGACACGCGGACGGCGCTCGTCGAGCACTTCAAGGGCGAAGCGACCTTCATCCACCCTGCCGCGCTGTTCGCGCCCGACCCGCGCGAGATCGCCGATCTGATCGGCCATGCCGATGAGCTCGACGCCGAAGATGGCGCCGCCGATGGTGGTGCCGGCGGAGTTGACACCGCGCCGACCCCTGCCGTCGACACCGACGACCCGTCCCGCGAGGCTCCGAACGAAGCGCCTGACGAGCTCGAGGCCGCCTACGGCATCGCGGCGGAATAGCCCGACCGCATTTCCCTCCCGAATGACGATCGCCGCCGGCTGCCCCGGCGGCGCTTTCGTTTCCATCAACCGCAGAACCCGAACTGGAGGCTTTCTCATGTCTGCGTCCCTGATCTTCGATCTCGCCCCGATCGGCTCACTCGTGTCCTGGTCCGACGGCAAGCCCCGCCCGCCGGAACGTTTCCATAAGAAGCTCGCCGCCTGGCAAACCAGAAACAGCCAGGGCCGGCTCATCCGCGAGGAAGGGCCGCGCAAGCTCGGCAGCTACACGTCGCCCGGCTATTTCACGCTCCATCAGGAGGACATCGGCGGCAAGTCCATGATCCTCGTCACCCTCCACCGGACCTTCGGGCTCGACTCCGATCTCACCTTCAAGGTCCTCGAGCGCCCGCCGCTCGGCGCGGTGCGCATCTTCGACCGCGCCGGTGAAGCGCGCGAGCTGCTCCATCTCGCCGAAGACCGGCAGGCTGCCGAGACCTGGTTGCGGTCGCATCGCTACCCGAGCGCCGTGCTCGAGGCGGTGACGCCCGACGAGGCAGACGCAAAGGCTGATGACCGGAGGACCGCACCATGAATCCGATCTCCATCCCCTCGCAAACTCGCAAGGTCTGTACCGACAAGATTGCTGACGTGGAATTCGACCGCGCCGCTGACGGCATGGCCGTTGCGCGCGTCGGCGATCTCGTCTTCGCCATGCTGCCATCCCGCGATGGCCGGCATCTGCTGGCGAGCGCCTGGCGCGTTTCGCGGCCGCTTGCCGCGCTCAGCCGCGACGATTTCTATTCGTACCATGGTTCGATCGAGGATGAGGCCGCCTTCAGCGCCCGCATGATCGAGCAGGCCGAGCATAGTCGCGAGCTTCAAGCACTCGCACGCCGGACCGTGCGCATCGCCTGCAATACGCCGTGGGGACCGTCGCAAGGGGCCACGCTCTATGCGGAGGGCGTTGTTGCCCACACCACGGCAGGCCATGGCGGCTTCTCGCTTTCGCCAGAGCGGAACGAAAAAGTCCATCCGCTGCTTCGTTCACAGGACGGGTTCTATGAGGAAGATTCGTCCTGGGCGGCCGTCGCCATCACCTTTCCCGACCTCTTCACCAGCATCGAGCGGCGTTCGGCGGAAGCAACGCTCAAGGATTGGCAGCCCGATGCCTGGGAAGCGATCACCGGCACGGTCCTTGCGGCTGGTGAATCTCATGTGAAGGACCGGCGCGCCTTCGAACGCGAACATGCCGGCGACTGGGTCGTGATATCAGCACTTCACTCCGACCATCATCCCGGCATGACCGAGGTGATTGCGACGCGCGGCGGAAGGCGTGATGCTCATGTCGAAGAACGGCGCTTCCTGGTTGCGTCCACCGAATACCAGGTCGGGCGGTTCGGCTTCGTCATCGACGAGGCGCGGCACGTTGCCTATGACCGCCGGTCGAGCTTCGTCACATGGGCGGGGAGGAGCACGCCATGATCCCCTCCATCGATCGTCAGGCGCGGTTGCGCCGCATGGAAGAGGCCTGCCGGCAGACCCGGCACCAGCTCGACATGATCGAGCGCCAGATCATCCGCAAAATGACGGCCTTGATCCCGTCGCTTGGAGCTCGCCGGCCGAGATATCGCCGTGGCAGGCCGCCCGAACCGGACGCCTTCCTCGCCCGCTATCGATCCAATCTCGCCGCCATCACCGCCGAGCGCCAGCCGGAGATCGATGCACTCTCCCGCAAGCTCGCTCGACAGGAGGCCGCGATCGGCGTCTTTCGCGAAAGCCTCTGCGCCGCAAAGCCTCAGCCTCAAACCCGGGGGGAGGTCTAGCGCCATGGCGACGATCGGAGATCTCGAACGCGCGGCCCGTATCGGTCCGACATCTCAGGAGCGCGCCGCCTTCTGGCGGCAGTTCCATCATCTCAAGGGTAAGGCCTGCCTCGACGCCGGTGTGGCCGAGCTCAAGCGATTGATTGCCGCGAAAGTCGCTCGTGCCGAGGGCGTGCCGGAAACGCGGCGGCGCCTGCCGAAGCGCGATCGGCTTCCGCCACTCACACCCGAGCAGCAGACGGCGCTGCAGGCCTATGCCGCAAGACACGGCCGGCGCTGGAAGAGCGTTCTGAACAATGTCTGGATGGGTGGGGCACCCCATGACGATGGCGGGATCCTGCGCGGTCTGCGCAATTCCCATGGCCCGACCTGGCTGCAGTCCTATCGGCTGCCCCCGCGCTGGTTCGGCGAACGCTGCGACCGCGGCGCCCGCACAAGGCGCGGCCGGCGTCGGGGATGACGAGGTGTAGCGCTCGCATGGCTGGCTTCCTTGTCCGCCATGGCATCTGGACACGGCCGCCTCTCCGGTCTGCCCTTCGGTTTTGCTGCGGTCTGAACCGGCGCCCGTCTGGTTCAAGGCCGCTTGCGCGCCGCGAGGCGGCCGGTCATGCCGCTCGTCGCAAAGCAGGCACGCGGGAACGGCACAGGACCGTTGGTCCCGCTTGCCCGCATACCGTCTTTGCTCGATCTGGCCCGCCCGGACCCTGAACCGCCCGGCTGGCGCAGGTTCTCTTCGACCGCACCGAAGGGCAGACCGGCCAAGGGGGCCGGAACCGCTTCGGAAAGCCAGAAAAGGAAACTGCCATGGCAAAGCCCGCAAGCACCTCCCGTCAAACGAACCGCCCGGCCAACCGCCCTTCAGCGCGCGTGGTCCAGCTCCGCAAGGGCGCCACCCTCGAAATGGTCCGCCTCACATGCCCCGACGAGGGCCAGGCGCTCCGCATCGCCGAGAGTTTCGGGACCGCGATCCTCGACAGCGACGGTATCCGCGACATGCATGAACGCCTGATCGTCGCGACCGCCACCGGTCTCTCCGAGGGGCTCGGCGAACGGGCGATGCAGATCCATCTCCAGCGGATCGTCGGCGCCTATGTCGGATCGGCCCATGGCGCCGGACAGTTCTATTCCCGCGCCGTCACCGAGGCGCGCGACGCCACCGCCAAAGGGGCGGGCGACGACCGCGAAGACGATCTCGGCCCGGTCGGCTATGACAGCAACGCGCAACGCAAGCGTGAATTTGCCGCCGACATGGGCATTCAGGCCCATGCACTGAGGATGGCTGCCGAAGGCGCGGTTGCCGCCTACGAGCAGATCGTCGGCGAGACGTGGAAGCCCTTCGACCGGCCGGTCGACAATCCCGGCGACAGGCTCGACCGCAAGGCGGCCGAAGCGCAGATGTCCGCCTTCGACTGAGGCCGTACCGGCGGAGCTTCGGCTCCGCCCTATCCCGATCCGCATCGAGGCCGTCTTCTCCCGAAGGCGGCCTATTTCTTTGGCCCTTATCGCAAGGCGCAAGGAGGCAGGTGAAGAGAGAGAGAGAGAGAGAGAGAAAAAAAAAGAAGATCGGAATGATCCGCCGGTCGC
Organism: Agrobacterium sp. ST15.13.015; assembly: GCF_027871645.1. Taxonomy (NCBI): domain Bacteria; kingdom Pseudomonadati; phylum Pseudomonadota; class Alphaproteobacteria; order Hyphomicrobiales; family Rhizobiaceae; genus Agrobacterium; species Agrobacterium sp. ST15.13.015. Next base: position 1,831 of record NZ_JAQAHF010000017.1, on the reverse strand, counting down.
GGCCCGTCCCGTGCGCCGGTCCTGCAGGAGCCGGCGGCAAGGCGCAACGGCTGTCACCGTCCTCCACATGCGTTCCGGCCGTTCCGGTGCGCTTGCCGCCCGGTCGCTCCTGCTTTTGGCCCTTCGCGACGGGGCCGCGATCGGCGCGGCCTCCTCAAATGGAGGTATGAACCATGAGCAGGAAATCGGAACACATCCGCACGGACATTTACGCGCGCATCACCGACAGGATTGTTGCCGATCTTGAGAAGGGTGTGCGTCCCTGGGTCAGGCCCTGGAGGGCTGAAAATCTGACCGGGCGCGTGAGCCGGCCGCTCCGGCATAACGGCCAACCCTATACCGGCCTGAATGTCCTGCTTCTCTGGTCCGAGAGCGTCGCCAGCGGTTTTAAGTCGGCGACATGGATGACGCTGCGCCAGGCAAATGAGCTCGGCGCCCACGTGCGCAAAGGCGAAAGCGGCGCGACCGTCGTCTATGCCAGCCGCTTCACCAGGACCGAAAGGGATGCGAGCGGCGGCGAGATCGAGCGCGATGTCCCGTTCCTGAAGGCATACACTGTCTTCAATTGCGATCAAATAGAGGCCCTGCCGGAGCACTACTACCGTCGTCCGGAACCGGTCGCGAAACCGCTCGAGCGCATCGAACATGCGGATCGTTTCCTGGATAACACAGGCGCAGTGGTTAGATATGGCGGCGACAAGGCGTATTACTCCCCCTCCACAGACCACATTCAATTGCCGAGGCCGGAACTGTTCAGGGATATGGCCTCAATGGTCGCAATCAGATCCCATGAGACTCTGCATTGGACTTCGGCTCCTGGCCGGCTAAACAGGGACCTCAGTCGCTACCACAAGGATCGCCGGGAGAGGGCCTTCGAGGAAATGGTGGCAGAGCTTGGGTCGGCGATGATTTGCGCCGATCTCGGGATCGTGCCGGAACTCGATCCGCGTCCCGACCACGCCGCCTACATCCAGAGTTGGGCCGCTATCCTCGGCTCCGACAAGCGCGCAATCTTCGCCGCAGCCGCGCATGCCCAGCGTGCGGTTAACTATCTTCACGCGCTTCAGCCGAATGCCGAGACCAGCCGGGAGGCGGCCTGATCGGATATCCAAGGGGAGGGCTCGGGTCCTCCCCGACCCGGTTGCGCCTCTTGTTACGGACGATCCCGCACCGGAAACATGTCCTCGCCATAGTGGTGAAGCCTGGTATGATGGCGCCGGCACAACCATCGAACCTTCAAGGGCTCGTCGTATTGATCGTGGTGGGCATCGACCGCTTCGAGCCCGCAGACCTCGCATGTCTGCTTTTCCAGTTCGCCTGCCTTCACGGCGCGCTGCACGGCAAGGTGAGCATCGTATTTTGCCGGATTGGCGCGCCGCCAGTTCGCCTGGCGGGTATCGGTGTTCAGCATTGCTTCATCCTGCTTCGCCGGTCTCGTCTTCCGTCGCCGAGACCTTTATCACGATTCTTGCATCTTTTGACCGGTTCCGCGAGCCACTTGGATCCGGGACGGCGAGCGGCCGCCGACACTGACCGGGTGAGACTCGGCACTGGCGGACCGGCGCGGCGCTCTGCCGTCTCCAGAGATGCGAGGCGCTCTATCCCGCTTGGCCGGCACGGGGATGAAACGCAGTGAACGACCCTTTCGCAGGCAGGCCGACAGCCTCGCCGGCCGAGGGAGCCATCATCGAGCGGCGCGGTTTCGTTTCCGGTGCAACGGTGATGCGACCGAGGACGTCGGCGATGGCATCGAGGGCGGGAGCGGGCCTGCAGCGCTGACGAGGGCATGAGCATAGGCACGAATGTTGCGCAGCCTGATGGCGGATGATCG